>NZ_PZPL01000001.1:1289339-1611673 GCF_003044275.1 Rathayibacter caricis DSM 15933
CGGTCCACGACCTCATCGAGTCGGTCCCGCCCGACGACGACGTCACTCTGCTGGTCCTCCGCCGGGACGAGGAAGAAGGAGGAGAGCGCTGATGCTGTCCGTCACCTACGTGAGCACGGCCTCCGAGACCTTCGGCGACGCCGACCTCGCCGAGCTGCTGCGGCAGAGCCGCGAGAACAACGCGCGCTCCGGTCTGACCGGGATGCTCCTGTTCAAGAACGGCCGCTTCATGCAGGTCCTCGAGGGCGAGGAGGAGGACGTGCTCGAGCGCTACCGCGTGATCGCGGCCGACCCGCGGCACACCGACGTCACCCAGCTGCTGAGCGAGTCGATCGAGGGCCGGCGCTTCCCGCAGTGGTCGATGGGCTTCCCGACGCCCGAGGACGCGGAGCTCCGGCGGGCGCCGGGCTACGACGCGTTCTTCGACTCCCCGCAGAAGCGCCGGAGCAGCTGGGACGAGCCGTCGCGGGCGCAGCTGCTGCTGGACTGGTTCCGGCAGCGGGCCTGAGGGCCGCGGCGCGGCGTCGCGCTCACGAGCCGGCGAACGGATCCACGTGCCGCCACGCCCGCCCGAGGCCGACCTCGCGTCGCAGGGCGAGAAGGGGTGCTGCGGCGGTGTAAGCGCGCCCCCGCTTCTCGCCGGTCGCCTCGAGGAGCCCAGCCTGCGCGAGCGTCGCCAGGTCGCGCGTCGCGGTCTGGGGGCTGACCGTCGCGCCCACTTCGGCGAGCGAGGAGATGTAGCGGCCTCTCGTGAGCGTCGCGCCGAGGAGGGCGTCGAACAGCGCGTCCAGGGCGCGGTCGTCGACGCCGGCCGCGAGGACCATCCTGCTCAGGGCCGTCGTCGCCTCGCTCGCGGCGGCGATGCGGAAGGCTCGCTCCTGGGCCTGGTTGAGGTGCGCGGTGAGCATGAACCGGATCCACGGGCGGGCACGTTCGGGACGCACGAGCCCCGGAGCCCACTCCCCGCAGCCGACCTCGGCGAGCACGTCGTAGTACGCCTGGGTGTGGCGGCCGAGGTACTCCTCCGTCGAGAGGAAGACGGGCGAGACGTCGTCGTCGGCCGCCAGGACGAGGGACTGCAGGATGCGCGCCATGCGCCCGTTGCCGTCTCGGAACGGGTGGATGAGCACGAAGTTGAGGTGCGCCATCGCCGCGTCGACGAGACTGTCGCCGGTGCCGCGCACGGTCGTGGTCAGCTCCTCCATCAGCGGAGGGAGGTCCTCGGCGGGCGCGCCTTCGTGCACGATGTCCCCGGTCGACTCCTGCTGGACGAACACCGGCCCGAGCCGGTAGCGCCCGGGCCGCACCGACAGATCGTGCGACGTCACCATGTAGTGCAGGCTGCGCAGGAGTGTCGGGTCGACGACCACCGGATCCTGCGCGAGCTGGAGGGCGTAGGTCATCGCGAGCTGGTAGCCGAGGAGGGCGCGCGCCGTGTCGTCGCCCACTCCTGGGGGCTGCTCGCCCTGGGCGAGTGCGCCCACCTCGTCGACGCTCGCGGTGATGCCCTCGATGCTGTTCGACCCCTGCACGTTGCGCGCGATCGTCATGCGGCGCAGCGGTGCCGTCCAGCGGTTCGCCTGGCGCACCTGGTGCAGCAGGGAGTCGCTCACGGTCCTGATCTCGCGGCGGACCTCGAGTTCCTCGTCCGTGAGCTCCGGTGCGGTGTACATCGATCCTCCATGACTATTAATAAGCATCATATGACGTCGGGTGCTCACGGCGAACGCGGAGGGCGCGGCAACGGTGAGAGCGCTCCCGGCGGATCGGACCGGGTCCGGTTTGTCAATCGTCTTCACCCCGGTCGGCGGGTTTCCTACGATCGGCTGGTCGGGCCGGATCGCGGTGCCCGGGAGCAGCGAGGGGCGCAGTGCCGGACTTCTCGTTCCTCCGGCCGCGCTCGACGGCGGGGGCGGTGCTCTCGGAGCTCGCCGCGACGGGCGCGCGGCTCGAGGGCCCCGACGTCCGGGTGACGAGCGTGACCGTCAGCGACCGCGAGGTCGAGCCGGGCGGGCTGTTCGCCGCGCTGCCGGGGCGGGGCGCGCACGGTGCCGACTTCGTCGAGCGGGCTCGGGCGGCGGGCGCGGTCGCCGTGCTCACGGACGAGGAGGGGGCGGCGCGCATCGCCGGCCTGCCGGTGCTCGTCGCTCCGGATCCGCGGCGGGTCCTGGGACGGATCGCGGCGCGCGTCTACGGCACCGACTCCGCTCGGCCGCCGCTCTTCGGCGTGACGGGCACGAACGGCAAGACGACGACCGTGCACCTGCTGACGGCGGTGCTCGAGCAGCTCGGGAGGCGCGTCGGGCACAGCTCGACGGCGACGCGACGCAGCGGCCCCGTCGAGATCGCGAGTCGGCTCACCTCGCCCGAGGCGCCGGAGCTGCACGCGCTGCTGGCGCGCATGGTCGAGGACGGGGTGGACGCCGCCGCCCTCGAGGTGAGCGCGCAGGCGCTGACGCGGCACCGGGTCGATGGGCTGCACTTCGATGTCGCGGGATTCACCAACCTCAGCCACGACCACCTCGACGACTACGGCGGCATGGACGAGTACCTGCGGGCGAAAGCGCGGCTGCTGCATCCGTCGCTGTCGCGTCGGGCGGTGGTGCTGCTCGATTCGCCGGCGGGCGAGCGGATGCGCGACCTGGCCGAGGTGCCCGTGGTCACCGTCGCGTCGATCGCCGGCACCGGCGCGGACTGGCGGGTCGAGGTGCTCGAGTCGACGACGACGCGCACCGCGTTCCGGCTGAGCGGGCCCGGCGGCTCGCTGACCACCTCCGTCCCCCTCGTCGGCCGGCACATGGCGGCGGACGCGGGGCTCGCGCTGGTGATGCTGCTGTCGGCCGGGCATCCGCTCCCGGCGCTCGCCGAGGCGGTGCGCGACGGGATCCACGCGCGCGTGCCGGGCCGCTCGCTCCTGGTCTCGGGGGAGCGCGGGCCGCGGGTGTACCTCGACTTCTCGCACACGCCCGACTCGATCGAGAAGACGGTGGCGGCGCTGCGCGAGGTGACTCCGGGACGCGTGATCGTGGTGCTCGGAGCGGACGGCGACCGGGACCCCTCCAAGCGCGCACCGATGGGGCGGGCGGCGGCCGAGGGGGCGGACGTGGTCGTCGTGACCGACCACCACCCGCGGTCGGAGGATCCGGCGCGGATCCGCCGCGCCCTGCTCGAGGGCGCCCGGCTCGGCGGCGATGTGCGCGAGATCGCGGAGCCCGCGGAGGCGATCCGCTCAGCGCTGGGCTCGGCCACCGACTCCGACAGCGTGCTCTGGGTGGGGCCGGGCGACACGGACTACCGCCTGGTGCGCGATGTCGAGGTGCCGTACTCGCCGCGCCGCGACGCGCGCGAGGCACTCGTCGAGCTCGGCTGGGGCTGAGTCGCGGAACGGAGTGGCCCGCGCGTGATCCGTCGCTGATGGTCGCCGCGGAAGGATCAGGACGGCCGTCCGTGACGGATCGACGCGGGCGGAGGCCCGGCAGAGATCGGAGCGCGGCCGTTCGCGACGGATCGGGGCGCTGACCGGTGGTGACGTGGGGCCACCGCGCGCTCAGGCGGCGGGGCGCTCCTGGAACCAGCGGACGAGCTCGCGCAGGGCCGGGAGGGTCAGGCTCGTCTCGCGGTCGCCGGCGAGGTCCTCGAACGTGGTGCGGAAGCCCTCGGGCTGCGCGGTCTCGGGCACGGCGGCGTACGCCATCGACCACTCCGGGAACAGGCGCTCGGTCGTCGTCTCCTTGAGCAGGATGCGGATCGACTCGTGCCGGGGATCGTGCTCGATGGCGTCCATCCGCTCGCGCACCGCCTCGTCGGGGCCCTCGAGCACCTGGAGGAAGCGGCCGTCGCGGTACAGGAGCATGCCGGTGAGGTCGACCCGCGCGTTGTCGGCGCGGCTCTGCTGCAGGAGCGACGCGAGGCGCGCCTCGTCGAACGGGGCGGTGGCGCGGCTGGAGTAGACGAGGGAGAGCATGGGACCGGCTTTCGGGAGGTGTGCCTGCAGTCGATCACGATCGCCGACGCCGCGCAGGGACTGGCTGAGCCGGGTCGGTGCTGCTAGCAGGCCCCCGTCAGACGTCTTGGTCGTCGTCGTACGAGACCGAGTAGGAGCTGCTCATCGCGGACGACGAGTACCCCGCGGTCGTCACCTCGCCGTCCGGACCTGCGTCGTGCGGGCCGGCGTCATACGGGTCGACGTCGTCGCCCTCCGGATCCCGCCGCTCGCCCGGGCTGCCCAGGAGCAGGCGGGTGAGCGACTCCGCCGACGACAGCAGCACCTCGAGCGCGGCCGCCAGGTCGCCGTCGCCGGGTGCGGAGCCGCGGAGGGCGGCGGCGAGGACGCTGCGGCGCATGAGCTCCTTCGCGAACGAGCCGGTCGTCCCCTCCGCCCGCTCCGCCGCGGCATCGAGCGCCGCCTCGCTGAACGGCAGGGCGTCGGCGTACCGGCGGAACAGGCGGCGGCGCGCGTCGAGTCCGGGGAGCGGGATCTCGACGCCGAGGTCGACCCGGCCGGGACGCGCGGCGAGGGCGCGCTCGAGCACCTGCACGCGGTTCGTGGTCATCACGAAGGCCACGTCGGCGTCCCCGTCGAGGCCGTCGAGCGCGTCGAGCACCTCGAACAGCAGCGGCTGCGGGCTGTGCGAGCGCTCCATCGCCACCAGGTCGATGTCCTCGAGCACGACCAGCGCGGGCGGGAAGGTGCGCGCGATCTCGGCGGCGGCGCCGATGAAGCGGATGCTCGACCCGGTCAGCACGATCGCAGTGGTCCCCGGGGTGCGGGAGAGCAGGTGGCGCACCGTGAGCGTCTTGCCGGTGCCGGGAGGGCCGTAGAGCAGCAGGCCGCGCTTGAGGTGCTGACCCGCCTCGAGCAGCTCGGCGCGGTGCTCGCCGATGCCGACGACGTGGTCGACGACGGAGTCGAGCACGCCCTCCTCGAGCACGACCTCGCTCGCGGCGACCGCAGGACGGGGGAGGAAGACGGCTCCGGCGTGACGGCCGAACTCGGTGCCCGCGAACGAGAGCACCTGGCCGCGCAGCACGCTGTGCTCGATCATCAGCGCGTGCAGGCGGCGGACGAACGCCGGCACGACCCCCTCGTCGGCCGCGAGGATCTCGAGCGTCGCGGTCTCGCGACCCACCTGGGGCATCGCGTCCCGTTGCAGCACGGCGACCGGCACGCCCTCGAAGCGGAGCAGGCGCACGCCGAACGCGATCACGCGACGGTCGGAGTCGGGCCCGGTGGCGCGGGTGGCGTACGTCACGGGGCCGGGCGCGAACCGGTTGTAGGGGTTCGCGAGCATCTCGCCGATCGAGGAGTGGGCGCGCTGCTCGCCGCCGCCGACGCCGAGGACGGAGGAGTCGGCTCCCGAGAGGACGTCGAGCGCGAGGTCGGCGTCGACCAGGCGGTGCGGGAGGACCTCCTCGGTCGTGACCGACAGGGTCGTCGCGTCGACGCCGAGATGCTCGCTCACGGCGTCGCCGAGCGGCGTGCGCTCGGCGATCTGCTCGGTCGCGGCGAGCTTCTCGACGTGCTTGAGGTAGCGGGAGACGACCCGCATCAGCTCCCGGTCGGATTCCTCGAGCATGCGGACCTTCCCCCCTGGCGGTGGTCCGCCGTCGGGGGAGACGCTAGCGCGGGTCGGCGGGCGGTGGGGGAACCCGCTCCTGCGGGCTCCCTCGACGCTCCGGGGTTCCTGCGGCGGAGTCACCGCTCGGTCAGCCCCCTCTCGGGGCACGAGCAGACCGGTCGGTTAGCGTGGCGGCTCGCACCGCCCACGGGATCCAGGACGCGCACCGGATCCAGGACGGACAGCCGGAGCCGGGACCACGCACAGGAGGAGACACCATGACCGAGCAGATCGGGATCCCCGAGGCCACCGCACTCGAGCAGCAGCGGCGCACCGTCGCGATCCTCGGGGCCGGAGGCGACCTCACCGAGCGGCTGCTGCTCCCGGGGCTGGGACGGGTCGCGGAGCTCGCGCGCGACTCCGAGCTCACCCTCGTCGGAGCCGCCCGCACGCCGCAGAGCGACGAGGAGTGGCAGGCGCTCGTCCGCCGCAGCCTCGAGGACGCGGGGATCGCGGCGCACACCGTCGACGACCTCGCCTCGCGGGCGCGCTTCGTCGCGACCGACGCCTCCGATCCGGAGCAGCTGGCGGCCCTGCTCGACGCCTGCCCGTCGACGCCCGTGCTCTACGTGGCGCTCCCGCCGGCCATGGGACACGCGGTCGCGGAGTCGCTGGGGCGGATCGAGCTGCCGGAGGACCTCGTCGTCGCGATCGAGAAGCCGTTCGGCGAGGACCTCGACGACGCCGTCTCGCTCAACGCCGCCCTCGCGGCCGTGATCCCCGAGGACCGCCTCTGGCGCATCGACCACTTCCTCGGCAACGCGACGGTGATGGGGATGCTGGGCCTGCGCTTCGGCAACCGGCTGCTCGAGGCGAGCTGGAGCGCCGAGCACATCGAGAAGGTCGAGATCGTCTACGACGAGACGCTCGGGATCGAGGGGCGCGGGAAGTTCTACGACGGCACCGGGGCGCTGCGCGACATGCTGCAGAGCCACCTGCTGATGGTGCTGGCGCTGACGGTGATGGAGCGGCCCGACGAGGTCTCTCCCCAGGACGTCCACGCCCGGATGGCGGAGGCGCTCGGTGCCGTCCGCCTCTGGCGCGACGACCCCGCCACGGCCCGCCGCGCCCGCTACACCGAGGGGCGTCTCGACGGCCGCCTGCTCCCCTCCTACGTCGACGAGCCCGACGTCGACCCCGAGGCCGGTACCGAGACGCTCGCGCAGCTCCTCCTCCAGGTCGACGTCCCGCGCTGGGCGGGCGTGCCGTTCGTGCTGCGCTCCGGCAAGGGGATCGGCGACCCTCGCACCGAGGTCGCCGTGCACTTCCGCGCCGCGACTCCGCCCCGGGGCCTCCGCTCGGGCGGGGAGGACGCCGGGACCGTTCTGCGCCTGTCGCTGAAGGGCGGCGACGTCGGGCTCGACCTGTTCGTGAACAGCGCCGACGACCTGACCGACCTCGAGCGCGCGACGCTGGAGGCGCATCCGGGAACCGCCACCCTCGACGCCTACGGGCAGGTGCTCGCGGGGATCCTGCAGGGCGACACCCTGCTGTCGGTGCCGGGCGACGTCGCCGAGCAGTGCTGGCGCATCGTCACTCCGGTGCTCTCGCACTGGGCCGACGGGGCGGCGCCGCTCGAGGAGTACGAGGCGGGGAGCGCGGGGCCGGAGGGCTGGTGAGCGGGTGCCGTGGCGTCTTCTCGACGGTGATCGGCCGTCGTCGCGCCTCATGGGACGCGGCGCGCTGACACGGTGGGAGCAGTGCGGAGGATCCGCACGCCGGAGACGGCCGATCTCCCGAGGGGGAGCCATGCGCAGCACGACCACACCCGATCTGGGCCGAGGGGGACGCGCGTGATCACGATCCACCTGCGCTATCAGATCGACCCGTCGCTCCTGGACGTGTTCACCGACTACGCCACCCGGTGGATGGCCCTGGTCGACCGCTTCGGCGGGCAGCACCACGGCTACTTCCTCCCGGCGGAGGGGGACAGCGACGAGGCCTTCGCGCTCTTCACGTTCCCGTCCCTCGCGGACTACGAGCGGTACCGGATCGACTCGCTCACCGACCCGGAGTGCATCGCCGCGTACGAACTGGCGCGGGACTCCCGCTGCATCGTGCGCTACGAGCGGCGGATCCAGCGGCCGCTGCTGCCGGGTGGGGCCGAGGGGGTCTGAGGCCGCGGGTGCTCGAGGGCCCGCTCGGCGGCGTCGCACACGCAACATCAGCTGAGGAGGGGGTCCAGCGGCTGACAGGCGAGAGACCCCCTTCCCAGCTGAGGTTCTGCACGGCCGACCGGCTCAGAGCGGGTCGATGCGGAGGATGCGGTCGTCGCCCTCGCGCGGCTCCAGACGGCTGTTCGTGTTACCTGTGACGAACCAGAGCGAGCCGTCCGGGGCCGGGGTGACGGCCCGGATGCGCCCGTAGTCGCCGGTGTAGAGGTCGGTGGCGGAGGAGGGATCGTCGACCGGCACCGTGCGCAGGCGCTCGCCGCGCAGATTCGCGACGTAGACGGTGCCGTCCAGCACCGCGACTCCGCTCGGGCTGGCGTCGGCCGGCGCCCACTGCTGCACCGGGTCGACGAAGTCCTCACCGCCGGCGACGCCCTCGGCCTCCGGCCAGCCGTAGTTCGCCCCGGCAGTGATGATGTTCAGCTCGTCCCAGGTGTCCTGCCCGAACTCGCTGGCGAACATCGTGCCGTCCTCGGCCCAGCCCAGACCCTGCACGTTGCGGTGGCCGGAGCTGTAGACGAGGGAGCCGGGGTACGGGTTGTCCTCGGGAACGCCTCCGTCGGCGGTCATCCGGAGGATCTTGCCCGAGAGTGCGTCGAGGTCCTGCGCGCTCGCGCGGTCGCCCGCATCGCCGACTCCCGCGTAGAGCAGGCCGTCAGGGCCGAAGGCGATCCGCCCGCCGTTGTGGAACGTCGCCGAGGGGAGGCCGTCGAGGATCGTGCGCTCGTTGTCGAGCCGGAGGGACCCGGGCGAGCCGGCGAGGTCGAAGCGCTGGATGCGGTTGCCGTCGGGGCCGGTCGAGTAGGCGTAGAGGCGGCTCTGTTCGTCGACCGCGAGACCCAGCAGCCCGCCCTCGCCCTGGTGCACGACGTCGTCGAGCTCGGCGACCTCGCGGGCCTCGCCGCTGTCGTCGAGCTCGAGGATCCGGCCGGTGTCGCGCTCGCTGACGAGCGGCGTCGTGCCGACGAAGACGATCGACCAGGGGGTGGTGAGGCCGGTCGTGATCTCGGTCGGGGCGGGGGCGGCCGTCGCGGTGGCGGGAGTGGTCGCGGCGCTCGGGTCGCCCGCGGCGGTGCATCCGCTCAAGAGCGCCGCGACGGCGACGGTGAGGCCGAGGGAGGTCGTGGTGCGGCGGGTCATGGCGGTCTCCTCCGTGACGATTCGTGCTCGAGCAGCCGGGTACGTCACCCGGTCACGCTAGACGCGGCAGCTGCGCGATGGCCGGTCGATGGTCCACCGGCCGGCGCCCGCAGTCCTCCGTCGAGGATGTGTCGGAGCGACTCGCCGACTCCCGCGGACAGCGCCGAGCGCGGCGAAGGCACCGGACCGGCGGGCCCCGAGGGGCTCGCCGGTCCGGTGCCATGCGGGAGGCGTCGCAGCTCCTGCGACACTTCCGTCAGCAGCTGCGGCTGGCGTACGCCGTCGTCTGCGTCGTCGACGCCCGCTGGCCGGAGACGGTCCCGGTCCCGACGACGGAGACTTCGCCGGCGGGCATGCTGCTCTGACGTGTAGTGAACGCGACGCTCGCGCTCTTGCCCGCGGCGATCGCCGTGAACGACTTCGAGCCGTAGGCGCTGGTGACGACGGCGTCGATCGGGCCGGTGCTGCGGTTGGTCACCTTGACCGTGAGGATCGACTTCGCGGTCAGGCAGCGGCTGGTGGCGCTCGTCTCGAAGGCGACCACCGGGCCGACGGGAGCGGTGGTCTCCCTGACGAGACGCACCGTCGCGGTGGCCGCTGCGAGACCGGGGAGGGCGAGTCGCGCGGTCGCACCGTCGCTGGTGATCGGCTGGCCCGTCGAGACGCCGTCGACGGTCACCGTGTAGCGACCGGCGGGGAGCTTCGACAGGACGATCGCCGGGGTGCCGGCGACGCCGGCGGGCCGGTCGAGGACCAGCTCGATCGTGCCGAGGTCGTTCGCGACATCGGCACGGGAGTAGCGGGCCCCTGTGATCTCGAAGCGGAAGCCGCCGCGTGTGAACATCGTCAGGCGCTGGCGGACCCCGTCCTTCGGGACGACCCGGGACGAGGTGCCGACCGTCGTCAGGTCCGCTCCGTACGCGTAGGTGCCCACGATCGGATCCTCCACCACGGTGACGGTCGCGGCGCGGACCCCTCCCCAGAAGCCGAGCGCCGACTCGCCGGACCACGCCCACCAGCCGTCGAGGATCGGCATCCAGCCGTACTCGTTGGCGCCCTTCTCGCTCTGGTAGATCCACGACGCTGCGCCGATGTTCGCGGCGAGCGGGCTGATCTGGCCCGAGTTGATGTTGGCCCAACCCGCCAGGTAGGCGCCGTAGGTCGATCGCGTCGCGTCGGCGAAGTCCCGGTCGGAGGTGCTCGCGTAGTTCACCAGGTAGTCGTGCTGCTGCCATGCTCCGAGCTGGCACTCGTAGCTCAGGTTCCACCAGGACTCGCCCATGTGCCGGTTGTCGGAGCCGTAGAAGTACCAGAGCGGCTGGAGCCCGCGGCAGGCGAGGGACGAGCGCTGCACGCGGTCGACGAGCTCGCGGTTCCCGTACATCTTGCCGAGGGTGTACGTCGACTCGAACCCGGTCGTGTCGATGCTGATCTCGGAGCGGAACGGGTACTTCTCGGCGAACAGCACGTCGCGCTTGCCCTCGATCAGCGTCCGCAGGCGGTCGGCCTCGGTGGTCCGCCCGGCACCGCGCAGCGCCTCGAGGATGAAGGGGTAGGTCTGCTCGCCCATGAGTCCGTGCTCACGGGCGGCATCGCCGATCGGAGTCGGCAGCGGGACCTTCGTGTACATGGCTTCGAGGGTCCGGTACGTCAGCTCGAGGTACTCCGCCGAGCTGCGCGCGGTCCCGAGCGACGGGTACTGCGCCGCGATCCGGTGCATCGCGAAGTACGTGTTCGCGACGTGGATGTAGTTGTACACGCGCCAGACGCCCTGGTCGTTCGGGGTGTCGTCGCGACCGTCGTACCAGCGGAAGACCTGGTAGGTCGGAGTGCCGTCGGCGTTCTTCTTGCCCTGGAGGTAGCCGAGCAGGAAGTTGTCGATGTAGTAGTCGATCGCGTCGATCTCGGCCTTCACCGGTGCGACGAGGTTCTTCTCGGCGAGGAAGGCGGCGGGAGCCAGACCCAGGTCGTCGGAGCCGCCGGCCATCCACTCCTTCCACCCGCCACCGGGATAGTCGTCCCAGGTGATCAGCTTCTGATTGCTGAGGTCCCACTGCAGGAACGCGCCGTCGTAGCCGCGGGTCGTCCTGGCCTGCTGCTTCGAGGTGAGGAACGCGGAGTGCAGCCCGATGAGCCTCTCGACCGGTTCGATCGCGTAGTACTGCAGGACGGATTCACGGGTGCCGCCGTACGTGACGGTGACGGTGCTCGCTCCCAGCTGCGGGAGGGAGAGCTCGAAGAGCGAGTAGCCGTTGCGCTCGCCCTGCGGTGTCACCGTGATGTTGCGGCCCGCCTGCCCGACGACGGAGGTGATACCGGACTTGGCGCGGACGGCCAGCGTCGCCTTCTGGTCCTGCGGGATCACCATTCCCGGCAGCGAGACGACGTCGACGACGCCCGCGTCGAAGAGCACATCGCGCAGGTCGGCGTAGTCGGCCGCCCAGCGGAAGGTGAAGCCATAGGTCTTCTCCTGCCCCGGCGCGAGGACGAGAGAGGTGGTGGGCAGGTAAGTGCCGGCCTGATTGCGACGCTGCGGCACGGAGCCGGCCGAGTGGATGTAGAACTCGACGAGTCCTTCCCACTGCGGGTCCCGCTCGCCGAACGGGCCCTCACCGGGACGGGCCTTGTTCTTGAACTCCAGGGATGTGCCGTCCTGGGGCACGAGCACGAGGAACGGGCCCTCGCCGTTGGGCCGCTGCCAGTAGAGGTACGAGCCGTCCTTCGCCACGAAGGAGTGACGCGCCACGTTCTTCTCGTAGATGCCGGTCTGATTGGAGCCGTCCCACCACGAGTTCATCAGGAAGGGCAGTCCGACGTCGACGAACTCCAGCGACTCGGTCGAGGTGTTCCGCAGGGTCATGGTCCAACTGATCCGGTCGCGGGCAGCGCCGGTCAGTTCGTACTTCTGCGTGAGGTCGAATCCGCGGATGCCGTACTGGTTGCCCGCCTGACCGGAGTACGCGACGGTGATCGACGACGCGGTGGAGGTCACCGTGCGGATGTCGTCCGAGAGGCCGGTGATCGCCGGCGCGATCGCGGTCGAGGCGCCCCGCTTGACCCCGAAGACCGCGTCGCCCGTCCATCGGGAGTCGTCGAGGTCGAACTCCGGGCGCAGATCCGGGTTGGAGACGTGGTTGGTCGCGTACTGATCCGTGGGGTTGACGAGGGTGAAGACGCCTCCCGTCGCCTGGTCGACGCGGAAGTCGAAGACGGGGGAGGAGAGGCTGCGGTACGGGCCGACGGCGGCGGCGGCGAGCGGGCCGGCCGTCGCCGCGAGAACAGCACCTCCGGCGGAGCCGACGAGCACCGTGCGTCGGCTGAGGTCTTTCGAGAGCGGGTTCCGACCGGCGAGGGGCGAGGAAGGGGTGTGAGGGAGCTTCATTGCTTCTCTTTCGTGAGGAGGAGGGGGACGTCGAGGAGGGGGTGGAGCTCGCGCGCTACTCCATGAGCGTCAGGGTGAGCGTCGAGCTGTAGTCGCCCGCTTCGCTCGTGGGCAGGGTCTCCAGCGTCAGGTCCGCTGTCGAGGTCCAGGAGCCCTCGGCCGAGACGCCGGCGGAATCCTCCGTGACGGCGAGGAACTCCTGGTCGACGAGACCGACGTCGTTGGGCCCGTCGTCGAAGACCGTGCCGACGTCCGATCCCGCCGAGACCACTCCGCTGTCGCCGCCGTCGATCAGACGCGGCGACCAGCCGAGCTGCCCCGCGGAGATCGGCGACTGACCGGCGGACCCGACGAAGTCGGAGGCGGTGCCCAGCACGTACCAGCCCGCATCCTCCGGGATCTCGTCGGTGGGGCGGGTGTCGGTGACGGTGACGGTCGGCAGTGTGCCGGTGAATCGGCGCAGCTCGGCCGTCGATCCGGTCTCGGTGAGTTCGGCGCTGGTGCCGGCGACACTCATCGAGAGTGCACCGGTACCCGTCAGGGGCGTGATCGTCACGTTGACGTCGACGGCGTCGTCGTCGAGTTCGGCGGCTACGGCCTGCCCGGCGACGGTGGTGAGGAGGAGGCATCCGGCTGCCGCGATCGCGGTGCGGGCCCACAGGGTTCTGAGCGTCATCGGGTCTTCTTTCGGGTCGGACTCGCGGTGACGAGTGAGAGGTGGTGCGGAGGGTTTCGGGCGCGGGAGGGTGTCGCGCGGGAGGAGGGGTGGGAGCGGATGGCCGCTCCCACCCCTCCGGTGCTCAGCAGGTGCGAGCGGTGTAGGGCGCTTCGACGGTGCGGCTCAGCGCCGCGCCGTTCACGGTGGCCGTGGCGTCGACCGTGGCGGTGCCCGCCGGGATCGAGCCGAGGCGGGTCGTGAACGCCTGCGTGGCCGAGGAGCCGGGCTTCACTCCGGTGAACACCTTGGTGCCGTAGGCGGTGCGCAGCGTGATGCCCATCGGAGTCGCTTCCTCGTTCTTCGCCGTCACCGTGAGCACGACCTTGCCGCTGATGCAGCGCGAGCTCGCCGACGCCGTCACCTTCAGCGCGGGGGCCGCGGCGATGGTGAAGGACGCGGTGGGCGACGCGGCGGAGGTGCCGATCGAGTTGGTCGCGACGACGCTCGCCGTGTACGTCCCTGCAGGCAGGGCGGCGAACACCGCGCTCGTGGTCGTGCCGGTCCTCGTGATCGCGGCGCCTGCGGTCGGAGTGACGGTCGCGGTGTATCCCGTGATTACTGCTCCTCCGTCGGCCGGAGCCGTCCACGAGATGGTGGCCGCGTCACCGGCGACGGCGACGGCGGGTGCCGCCGGTGCCTTCGGAGCGGTGGCGGCGCCCGGCTCGACCGTGACGGTCACGCTGGGCCGGACCGTGGTCCCCGCCATCGCGCCGAGCACGGTGAAGGTCCCCGCGGTCGCGTACGAGGCCGGAGCGACGGCGTCCCAGGTGACGGCGCGCGACTCCTTCGCCCCGGTGCCGCCGCTGAAGACGGCGACCGCGGTGCGCGGGAGGACGGGTGCCGTGCCGAGGGCGGTGGTGGCGGTCTGCTGCTCGATCGAGGCGATCTCGCTGCCGCTGTCGCCGACGCTGATGGTCGCGGTGACCGCCTGCGTCGAGCCCGTCAGCACACCGGTCGCGGTGATCGTGCCGGGAGTGGCGAAGCGGGAGGCGGGGATCGCGTCCCAGGTCGCGCGCAGCTCGCCGCGCGATCCGTCGGAGTAGACGCCGATGACGGTCGCGGGGAGCGTCACCGGGGTGTTGACGGTGGTGCGCTTGGCCACGGCCTCGAAGGAGCCCGGGTAGTCGGCGTACACGTCGAACTCGGATGCGGCGATCGCGGAGTGGGCGCCGCTGGTCGAGCGGCTGGCCTGGAAGGTCGCGCGCAGCTGCGTGGTCGTCACCGGGGTGAAGGCCACCTCGCTGGGCGTACCCATCGCGTTCACCGGGTACTGGGTGCCGGGGCGCAGAGCGACCGGCTTCCAGGTGGTGCCGTCGAGGTACTCGAGCGACCAGGAGGCGGGGAGGGCGACGCCGCCCCCGCTGCCCTGGGCGGCGTCGTTCCAGAAGGAGGCCCCGGCGCCGGCTACCCGCATCGGGGTGGCCCACGTGTAGGTCAGTGTCTGGCTCGCCGGCCGGTTGTCGCTGTAGGTGCCCCAGAGCTTGTTCTGCTCGGTCTGCACGCCGGGGACGGTCTCGCCGTCGTTGATGGCGGCGAGACGGTTCCACGGGGCGACGTAGGAGGCGGACGGAGTCGCGTACGACCCGACCTCCGGGCCCAGCGGGCGGACGTCCGAGACCTCGACGACCTGCTCGGAAGTGGTCTGCTTCACGGTGTCCGAGGCGGTGAAGCGGAGCGTGTACGAGCCGGGCTTCGAGAAGCGGACCGTCGTCGCCGCGGAGGCCGCGTCGGTGAAGGTCGCCGTCGAGTCCGCGGGCTTCGCCACCACGGTCCAGGCCTGGGTGAGCTCGCCGATCGGCAGTCCGTCGTCGGACGCGGTGCCGACGAACCGGGCGATGCTCGGGTCGGCGACGGCGAGGCGCTGGATCGACACGACGGGAGCCGCGTTCTCGGCCGGCGTGTAGGCCGCAGCCACGTTCTTCAGCTGCACCTCCTTGATGCCGGTCTTCTGACCCTGCTGGTGCGAGACGAGGACCCGGATCTTCTGGGTCGTGACGTCGGCGAACCGGACGGTGTTCTCGTTGCCGGTCGGGACCTTCGGCGTGCGGGCCTGGGCCGTCACCGACTTCCAGGCCGTGCCGTCCCAGTACTGCACCGAGTACGACTTCGGGGCGGAGTAGCCCTGCACGGTCGTGCCCGAGGAGGTGCGGTAGAAGTAGATCCCGGCCTGGTTCACCTTCTGCGCGCTGCCGAGGTCGATCTCGAGCCAGTCACTGGCGTTCGGCGATCCGGCGGTGCCCCAGAAGGGCTCGTTGACGGTGGAGCCGTCGACCGCGTTGGCCGGCACGAGGCTCTTGCCGGAGGGAGTGGTTCCGCTCGCCGAGTAGGAGGCCGTGGCGGTCCTGCCCTGGGCGAGGTCGGGAGCCGCACTGGTCGTCGGGTCGATGTCGACGCCGGCCTTGCCGAGCAGGTCGACGACCCGGTCGGTCGAGGCGAAGCGCACGTCCTGCGCGGGCTTCACGGCGTTCGCGGCCGAGAAGAGCACGGTCGCGTCGGTCGTGACCTCACCGGTCACGGTGTCGAACTCGACCGGCACGAGGCTGTCGATCGTGAAGGCGCGCTCGCCGTCGAGGTAGACGGAGTAGCCCTCGGGGGTGTCGCCGTAGTGGCGGGTGCCGCCCGGCTCGTCCCACACGATCGTGAGGTCCTTGTCGTGGTACTTCAGGTTGTTCGCCGTGAAGTGGTCCCAGTCGATGTCGATGGGCGAGAGCTCGAGGACCGAATCGGTGCGGGCCTGCAGGCCCATCGCGTCCTCGACGACGGTGAAGTTCGTCGTGCCGAGCTGCGTCTGGTGGATCCAGGAGCGGTACTTGATCGATCCGCCGTCGGCGGCCGAGCCGTGCGACCAGAACTCGTTCTCGTTCTGGCGGGTGACGTCGCCCTTCTCGTAGCTGGCCCAGGCGTTCCAGTAGAGCATCTTCTTGTAGTAGTCGCTGGTCAGGTACGAGTTCGGGTAGTCGCGCAGCGTCGAGGACAGCAGGCGGAACATGACGGTGGAGTTGATGGTCGAGAAGTTGTTCGAGTAGTGCTTGCCCGATCCGGCGTCGCGCAGCGCGCGGGCCTTCGCGTCCTTCTGGTTGGCGGTGTAGAAGGGGAACGGGGCGTACTGCTCGCTGTCGACGAAGAGGCGGAAGGCGTCGAGGTACTTCTGGTCGAAGTCGGCGTCGCCGGGCTTGGGCATGAGGCCGACGGTGTACGGGTAGTACATGTTGACCTCCTTCCACGGGATCTTCGATCCGGCGGGGAGGCCCGAGGAGCCGTCCGAGTAGGAGGCCTTGATCATGTTGCCGAAGAAGCCCGCCTCGTCGGCGGTGCTGCGCTTGTCCTCCCAGAGGACGTCGAGGACCGACTTCTTGATCGCCTCGGCCTTGGCCGTCATGCGGTCGGCTCCGGCGGTGTCCCCGGCGAGGCGGTACGCCTCGGCGGCGGCCACGGCACCGGAGTAGAGGTAGGCGCTCTCGGGGCGGTCCATCGGGTAGGAGTTCCACGCGTCTCTGTTGCGCCACGAGAACGAGACGGCGTCGACGTCGTTGCCGGTGAGGGCGGGGTTCGAGTACTCGAGCAGGTTGTTCTTGTTCGTGTCGAACTCGGCCAGCTGACCGGCGATGTCGTCCTCGGCGTAGGTCGCGAGCTTGTCGGCGATCGCGGCGTCGCCACCGTGCAGCGCGTAGGAGTTCCACGCGGCCTCGGAGATGTAGTTGGTGTAGCTGCTGTTCCAGTTGTTCGGGTTGCCGGGGTTGTCGATGTAGCGGCTCTCGCGGGCCGTCTCGCCGGCCGACAGCCAGGTGCCGTAGGCGCTGGAGGGGTCGCGGAAGTACTTCATGTCCTCGATGAACATGCCCGCGGTGAGGACGATCGCATTGTTGTAGGCCTGACCGAAGACCCCCTCCATCGAGGTGGGGAACTGGTAGTCGTTGCCCGGGACCTGCGCGTCGAGGAAGTTCGTGCGCAGCAGCCACCAGCGGTAGAAGAGCGTCTTGTCGATCTCGCCCGAGGGGGTCTCGAGGTAGGGGATGTTCTCGACCCACCACGCGTTGTAGCTCGTGGTCTGCGTCGTGAACGCCGCCGCCGGCGTCGCCGCGGCGATCGACTGGAACTCGGTGGTGCTCTCGGGGATCTCGGTGGTGGTGAAGCCGAGCTGCAGCTTCACGTCGGCAGGTGCGGCCGAGGCCGAGACGGTGCGGGTGAGCGCGGTGCCGTCGACGCCGAAGCCGTCGCCCGAGAAGCGGGTCGCCACCTGGGTGACGTTGTGGGCGGTCGTGACCGAGCCGGTCAGCTCGCTGCCGGTGGCGGTGCGGGCCAGGCCCGACTCGGCGCGCAGGGCGACCGTCTTCGTGGATCCGTCGGTGGTGCTGATCTGCAGCCGCTCGACCGCGACGTTCTGCCGCGAGATGAACTTGGTCTGCTTCACCAGCAGGCCGCCGCCGGTGTACTCGGAGTACCAGTAGCTGGGGGTGTTGTGGCGCTTCGCCTGGTTCTCCTGGAGGGAGACGGCGGCGCCGTTCACGCTCGCAGTCAGCGTCGATCCGCTCTGCCCGAGGTCCTCGATGTAGGCGATCCGGCCGCGGAAGCCCAGGCCCGCGTCGAAGTTCTGCATGTAGACCGCGCGGCCGCGCGAGAAGAAGACGCCGTTGTTGTCGTAGTCGATGTTCGCGGGCTGGTCCGAGACGAAGTCGAGACCGCCCGCCTCGTCGGGCTGCACGCCGTCGCGGGAGAGCATCCGATCGAGCCAGAAGTCCTTCCCCGGGGCGGAGCCGGCGCCGGCGGCGAGGTCGGCGGCGTAGATCTTCCCGAGGTGGGAGACGGTGGGGTCGTAGGTCGCCGTCGTCGGCGGGATCGCCGTGGCGCCGTTGGTGAAGGTGGGGTAGCCGAGGCTCTCGTTGCTGTTCTGCAGGCCCTCGTCGTAGGGGTCCCAGGCGGTGGCCGCCGAGGCGGGAGCCGCGACGAGGACCGAACCGGCGAGGACCGCCGTGAGGGCGGTGGCGAGTGCGGTCGTGACCGCTCGGGTTCTTCTGGGTGTTCGCATCGTCGCGGACGCTCCCGTTCTGTTCGGCAGTGAGGAAGGGACGGGTCGCTCGAGCCGGCGGGCAGGAGGGGCCACGTGCACGGTAACAATTTCCTCAGAAGAACGAAAGCCTTTTTAAGTGTTTCGTTCGGCGCGCCTCGCGAAGGAGATGATTGCCGCCGTTAAAGCTTTCTCGGCCCGAGTCAAGAGCGAAAGGCTCGAAACATCCGGTCGTGCACGATCCCGACGACGACGGAGGGCCGCCGCGGAGCACTGCTCCACGACGGCCCTCGTCCGAGCGGTCGGCGACCGCCCCTCGACGTCAGTCGGCGACCGGGATCCACACCCGCATCGTCGAGGGACCCCGCTCGGCCCAGTCGTAGTACGGGGTCAGCGAGACGGGCCAGTGCCCCTCCACCCGGCTGCTCGCCGAGGGCGAGGAGGAGTAGGGCCACGTGCCCTCCACCGGCGCGATCGAGATCAGCCGCACCTGCACGTCGCTGCCGACGGTGCGCGGCTCGACGCCCGTGTCCAGACGCAGCGTCGAGACGTCGGCGGCGTGCAGCTGCTCGGGCACGTCGGTCGACTCCAGCGCGTAGACCAGGGGGCCCCGCTCGACCGCGACGCAGCCGCGCACGGCGTCGACCCGCGGGTCGGCGCGGACGAAGCGCGCGGGCAGGGCCAGCTCGACGACGATCTCGTCGCCGCGGGCGAAGGTCGCGCCGAGCTCGAGGTAGCCGTCACGGAGTCGCTTCTCGAAGGTCTTGACCGAGCCGTCGGCGCGACGGAGGGTCACCGGGGGCTCGGCGGCCCAGCCGGGCACGCGCAGACTCAGTGTCCACGGCGCGGGTCCGCTCTCGAGCACGCGCACCGCGATCCGGCCGGTGTCCGGGTAGGCGGTCTCGACCGAGAGGTCGATCGCCTGGCCGCTCGCGAGCGTCGTCGTGATCCGCGACGACGCGAACTGGTGCAGCTGGATCCCGTGCGCGTCCTTCGTCGCCAGGTAGGCGGCGAGACTCGCGAAGGTGCGCGCGACGTTGGTCGGGCAGCACGACACCTCGAACCACGGGGCGCGCAGCGACGAGGAGGCGCGCACGGACGCCTCGTAGGGGTCGGCCGGGGCGCCGGGGCGGCGCTGGTGCAGGGTGTTCGCGTAGTAGAAGGCCCGGCCGTCGCGCGACGGCGAGGTCGCGACCACGTTGAACAGCGTCCGCTCGATCAGGTCGGCGTACTCGACGCCGCCGCGGGCCAGCAGCAGGCGCCAGCTGAACTGCACCGACGCGATGCCGGCGCAGGTCTCGGAGTAGGCGCGGTCCGGCGGCAGCTCGTGGTCGTCGCCGAAGGCCTCGTCCTGGTGGTGCGAGCCCTGCCCGCCGGTGATGTAGGTGCGGCGGGAGGCGGTGGCGTGCCACTGGCGGTCCAGAGCGTCCAGCAGTTCCTCGTCGCCGGTCTCGACGGCGAGGTCGGCGGCGCCCGAGGCGAGGTAGTTGGCCCGCACCGCGTGGCCGCGCATCACGGTCGAGGAGCGGATCGGCTCGTCGTCCTGGTAGTAGGAGCGGCCCCACTCGATGTCGGCGAGCACGCCGTGGCCGCGGCGCTCGACGAACAGGCGTGCCAGCTCGAGGTAGCGGTCGTCGTCGGTCACGCGCGAGAGCTCGACGAGTCCCGTCTCGACCTCGGCGTGGCCGCAGACCGACTCGATCCCGCCCTCGCCGAAGACGAGGCAGATCAAGTCGGCGGCGCGGCGCGCGATGACGAGCAGTCCGTCGTCGGCACCGGGGCGGGTGCGCTCGCGCGCCACAGCGGCCTGGAAGAGGTGGCCCAGGCAGTAGAGCTCGTGGCCCCACTCCAGATCGGACCAGCGGGGCTGCTGCCCCTCCCGGCCGAAGCGGGTGTTGAGGTAGCCGTCGCGCTCCTGCGCCGCGCCGACGCGAGCGACGAGGGCGCGGAACCGCGTGTCGAGAGCGGCGGAGTCGGTCCGTCCGATCTCCCAGGCGAGCGCCTCGAGGTACTTGTAGACCTCCGAGTCCGCGAACTCGCGGCCCTTCCGCCGGCCGGCGAGGGTGCCGGCGGCGGCGAGGTCGAAGTTGGGCAGCCAGCCCTCGCGCTCGAGCCAGTACTCGATGTGGTCGAGGGTGGCGGAGCCGTTGACCCGCTGGCGGTCGGCCCAGAAGCCCGAGGTCAGCACGACCTCGTCCAGGCCCAGCGGAGTGAGGGCGCCGGCGGCGGGGACGGCCGGGGCGACGGTCCGGGCGAGGGCGTCGCGGTCGCGGGACGTAGGGGTGCGGGGGTGCGTGTCGATGGTCATGGTCATCCCTTGAAGGCGCCGGACATGAAGCCGCGGACGTAGTGGCGTTGCAGGAGCAGGAACAGGAGGATGCACGGCAGCGCGAGGACGACCACGCCGGCCTCGGTGGCGCCGTAGTCGACGACTCCCTGCACCTGTCCGCGGAGGTTCGAGATCGCGAGCGGCATGGTCATGCGGTCGGAGTCGGTGATCAGGATCAGCGGCGCCATGAAGTCGTTCCAGGCGGCGAGGAACGCGAAGAGCCCGACGGTGATCAGTCCCGGCTTCACGGCGGGCAGCAGCACCTTCCAGAGCACCGACCAGGTCGTGCAGCCGTCCATCTTCGCGGCCTCGTCGAGCTCGCGCGGCACGGCGTCGAAGCCGATCCGCATGAGGAACGTCGACAGCGGCAGCTGGAACATCGTCAGGACCAGGGCGACTCCGACGAGCGAGTTCGAGAGGCCGACGATGTTCAGCAGCACGTAGAGCGGGATCAGGAGCGTCGCGTACGGCACCATCAGGATCGCGAGGGTCGAGAGGAACAGCAGGTTCTTGCCCGGGAACTCGAAGCGCGAGAACGCGTAGCCGCCCAGCAGCGAGGTGCCGAGCGTCAGCACGACGGTGAGCCCCGAGACGAGCAGCGAGTTGCCGAGGTAGACCCAGATGCCGGCCTGGTAGTCGACGAGGGTGGCGTAGTTGCCCAGCCCCCAGCCCTCGGTCTGCCCGGTGCCGGCGCGCGGGGCGACGGAGGAGACCGCGGTCCAGATCAGCGGGTAGAGGAAGATCACGGCGAGTCCGCCCGTGAGGACCCAGAACGGGGTCTGCACGGCGATGCCGGCGAGACGGGAGCCGCGCGGTCGGCGGGCGGAGTGCGAGGGCGACGGCTCCGGGGCCGGTTCGGCCGCAGCGAAGCGCTCGAGGTCGGTGGAGAGGGTCATCAGTCGTCTTTCTTTCCGAAGGAGCGGATCTGCGCGATGTTCAGCACGACGAGCGCCAGGAGCACGATCACCGAGAGGGCTCCGGCGACGCCCAGATCGTTCTGGCCCTGGAAGGCCATGCTGTAGATCAGCTGCACGACCGTGATGGTGGAGTTGTCCGGCCCGCCCTTGGTGAGGATGTAGAACTGCTCGAACGCGAGCAGCGACCCCGTGACGCAGAGCACGGTGGTGAGGGCGAGGGTGGGCTTGAGCAGCGGCAGCGTCACTCCGGTGAACGTCTGCAGTCGCGAGGCGCCGTCGATGCGCGCGGCCTCGTAGACCTCCTCGGGGATGCCCTGGAGGCCGACCATCATCAGCAGCATGTAGAAGCCGGCGAAGCGCCAGACGATCAGGAAGATCGTCGACCAGAGCGCGCCGGTCGGGGTGCCGAGGAACGTGATGCCCCAGCTCTCCATCAGGCCCGCGAACGGCCCGGCGAGGGGGGAGTAGAGGACGTAGAAGAGGAGCGAGGCCGAGGCGAGGCCGAGCGCGGTCGGGATGAGGAACGCCGTGCGGAGGAAGTTCTTCCACCGGGTCGACTCCTGCACGATCAGCGCGAGGGCGAGGCTCAGGGCCAGCAGGATCACGGTCGTCAGGACCGTGTAGAGCAGCGTGAACCGGATGGACGCCCAGAAGAAGCGGTCCGTGACGGCGTCGCCGAAGTTGGTGGGGAAGTTCACACCCCGGTTGCCCGCGAGCAGGGGCCAGTCCGAGACCGACATCTGCAGCACGAGTCCGAGCGGGACGAGGAAGAGCAGCGCGACGAACAGCGCTGTCGGGGCGGCGTACGCCCAGCCGAGGAGTCCGGGGGCGCGGCGGCGGACCCGGGTGCGGCCGACGTCGCTGGCGGTGGCTGTCATCGTGTGCTGACGCTTTCTGTGGGGCGCTCGGGCCGGAGCCGTGGACGGCGTCCGGCCCGAGCGGGTGGGTGGAGCGGCCTACTGACCGAGGATCGACGTGATGGCGTCGTTGTCGGCGTCGACGGACTCGCCGTCACCGAGGACCGCGTCGCGCACGAGGGTCAGCCAGGGGCTGCTCGGCGCGTTGAAGGCCTGCTGGAAGCTGGTCGAGAACGGGGTGTCGCCCTCGGACGCGACCTCGTTGATCGTGACCAGGCGCGGGTCGAGCTCCGAGTACTGGTTGCTGGCGAGGTCCGAGCGCGAGACGACGTCGTTGTTCTTGGCGAGGACGCCGACCTGGGCGTCCTCCGACATCATCCAGTTGAGGAAGTTCCACGCCTGGGGCGACTTCTCGGAGTCCTTCGAGATGCCGATGCCGTCGCCGCCCACGAAGGTGGAGCTGCCGCCGTCGGGGCCCGGGATGCCCGAGACGCCCGCGTCGAACGGGGTGGAGGAGAGCAGGGTGGCCGGGTAGAACTGCAGTCCGACCTTGCCCTCGGTGAAGCCGGCGGTCCAGGTCGGGCCCGCCTCGTCCTGCGAGGAGGGGAGGACCGCTCCGGAATCCCAGAGGTCCTTCCAGGTGGAGTAGACCTCCTTGGCGGTGTCGCTGGCGAGGAGGGACTCGGTGCCGTCCTCGTTCATGACCTCGTCGCCGCCGGCCCAGATGGTCGGGAACCAGGTGAAGACCAGGCAGCCGCCGCAGTTGAGGCCGGTGGCGGTCCCGTAGGTGTCGGGCTTGTTCAGGGCCTGGATCGCCTTGGCGTGCTCGGCGAACTCGGCCATGTCCTTCGGGCCCTGCTCGGGGTCGAGGCCGGCCTCCGCGTAGAGCTCCTTGTTCCAGAACAGCATCGAGAGGTCCAGGACGAAGGGGAGCGCGTACTCCTTGTCGTCGTAGGTGCCCGCCGCGAGGTGGCCCTCGTTGATCGAGTCCTTGAAATCGAGGCCGTCGATGCTCGAGGTGAGGTCCTGGAACAGGCCCTGCTCGGTCCAGTTCGGCATGTAGACGATGTCGGCCGCGAACAGGTCGGGAAGCCCGTCGGAGCCGGCGGCGGCTCCGACCTTCGCGACGTAGTCGTCGTTCGGGACGACGGTCAGGTCGACCTGGTTCTCGTGGCTGGCGTTGTAGGCCTCGACGAGCGCCTTGGCCTGCTTCTCGAGCGGGGCGCGGGTCCACAGGGTGAGCGTGGTGCCGTCATCCGTTCCCTCTGCGCCGCCGGCGGCCGGGTCGGCGGCGCCGCCTCCGGCCGAGGCCGAGCAGGCGGCGAGCGACAGGGCCATCGCTCCGGCGAGTGCTGCGGCGGCCAGACGGCCGAACCGACGATGAGTGACGTTCATCTTTCTCCTCATTGAGCTTCTGTGAGCCGACCTGGTGGGGGCTGGCGCCAGGTCGAACGAAAACACCGAAATGCGTTTCGCTCAGTAAAGACGACCCGATGCGCCACCGTCAAGAGTGCCGACTGTTACCGTTGCGTAACGGAGGCGAAAACATGGCGCAATCACGATCGTCGGGATCCCGGACCTCGACCCTGAGCGATGTAGCGAAGCTCGCGGGAGTCTCGATGGCGACCGCGTCCAAGGCGATCAACGGCCGCAGCGTGGCCCCGGCCACCCGGGTGAAGGTCATGGAGGCGGCGCGCGAGCTCTCGTTCACGCCGAACGCCCTCGCCCGGAGTCTCGTCGAGGGTCGTACCGGCACCGTCGGCATCCTGACGAACGACCTCGAGGGCCGCTTCGTCATCCCGATCCTGATGGGCGCCGAGGACGCGTTCGGCGCCGGCGCCGTCAACGTCTTCCTCTGCGACGCGCGGGGCGACGCGATCCGCGAGCAGCACCACCTCGCGGCGCTGCTCAACCGCCGCGTCGACGGGATCCTCGTCGTCGGCAGCAGCACGAACCCCCGACCGTCGCTCGGGCACGACCTGCCGGTGCCGGTGGTCTACGTCTACGCGCCGTCCGAGGACCCGACCGACGTCTCCCTCGCCGCCGACAACTACCAGGGCGGCCGGCTCGCGACCGAGCACCTCCTCGGGCTGGGCCGTCGGAGGATCGCGCACCTGACCGGCGATCCGAGCTACCAGGCCGCCCAGGACCGCGCACGGGGCGTCCGCGATGCGATGCGTGACGCCGATCTCGAGCTGGTGAGCGACGTCATGTTCTCGGAGTGGTCCGAGTCGTGGGGCCGCGACGGCACCGCCGTGCTGCTCGAGCGCCACGCCGACCTCGACGGCATCGTCTGCGGCTCCGACCAGATCGCCCGCGGCGCCCTCGACAGCGCCCGCGACCTCGGCCGGAAGGTGCCCGAGGACGTCGCCGTCGTCGGCTTCGACAACTGGCTCGTCCTCGCGACGAACGCCCGCCCGCAGCTGACGAGCATCGACGCCGACCTGCAGGAGCTGGGGCGCGCGGCGGCCCACCGGGTCTTCGAGGCGATCGGCGGCTCGCCGGCCGCCGGCACGGAGTACCTGCCCACCCGTCTCGTGATTCGCGGCTCCACGATCCAGCGCCGCTGACCGCCTCCGCTCGCCCGTCCTCCTACCAGCGGCTCCGGATGCGGGACAGCCCCCTCCCGCAGCCGGACGCGTGAGGTGGACTGGACGCGACGGCCCGAGACCCGGCCGGGGAGCAGCAGGAGACCATGCCCGATCAGTACACCTTCACGAACCCGGCGACGCAGTACCCCAACACCACGCCTCCCGTGCAGCACCAGGAGGAGCCCGGGCTGCAGTCGCGACTCGACCCGCGGCCCGACCTGGGGGAGGACACCTACCGCGGCACGGGCCGGCTGACCGGCCGGCGCGCGCTCATCACGGGGGCGGACTCCGGGATCGGCGCGGCGGTCGCCATCGCCTTCGCCCGCGAGGGGGCCGACGTGGCGCTCGCCTACCTGCCCGAGGAGGAGGAGGACGCGCAGCACGTGATCGAGCTGGTCCGCGCGGCCGGGCGCACGGCCCTCGCGCTCCCCGGGGACCTCCGCGACCAGCGGTACTGCACCGAGTTGGTCGAGCAGGCGGTCGAGGGGCTCGGCGGGCTCGATGCGGTGGTGAACGTCGCGGGCAAGCAGGTGTGGCAGGAGGACCTGCAGGAGCTGAGCGACGAGCAGTTCCTCGAGACGTTCCAGGTCAACGTGCTCGCGATGTTCCGCATCGTGAAGGCGGCGGTGCCGCACCTCGCGCCCGGATCCACGATCATCACGACCGCGTCGGCCGAGGCGCACACTCCCGCGCCCGACCGGCTCGACTACGCGATGACCAAGGGTGCGATCAACAACCTGTCGAAGGGGCTCGCGCAGCAGCTCGCGCCGAAGGGCATCCGCGTCAACGTCGTGGCGCCGGGGCCGACCTGGACCGTGCTGCAGGTCACGGACGGGGTCGACCCCGAGAGTCTGCCCGACTTCGGCTCGAGCGAGTCGCCGATGGGGCGGCCGGCCCAGCCGGCCGAGCTCGCGCCCGCATACGTGTTCCTGGCGTCGGCCGAGTCGAGCTTCGTCGCGGGCGAGACGCTCAACGTGAACGGCGGGATGCCGACGCCCTGACGCCGGGCCCCTCTCTGATCCGTCGCGGTCGGCTGCCCCGGGGCGTCCGAACCGGCCACCCGTGACGGATGACCGTGCTGGTCGAGTAGCCCCGCAGGGGCGTACCGAGACCCACCGACTCCGGACATCGCGGATCTCGATACGCGCGCTCCGCGCGCTACTCGATCAGCAGAGAGGAGCGCGCGGTGCGTGCTGCGTGCAGCGGCAGAAGCTCAGCCAGGAGTGCTGCTCAGCCACCATCGCGGCTGGGCAGCACTCTCGGCCGAGCTTCGGCACGCCCCCGCCTGCTGCTGGTCGAGTAGCCCCGCAGGGGCGTATCGAGACCCACCGACTCCCGGAGACGCCCGCGGAGCGGGCTGCTCGGTCGGCAGAAGCCGCCGTCACACCGCGCGGCGCAGCACCAGCACCGTCACGTCGTCGTCGTTCGCGCCGCCCTCGGCGCGCGCGCTGATCCGCGCGACCGCGTCGGCCGCATCCGTCGACTGCGAGACGAGCGCAGCGACGTGCCGGAGCGACTCCACCCGCCCGTCGTACAGGTCGAGGATCCCGTCGCTGCAGCTGACCAGCGAGTCGCCCGGCAGCAGCACGAGCTCGGCGGTCGCCCAGGCGTCCTCGCCGATGCCGACCGGCAGGTTGTGCGAGGCCAGGCGGTCCCACGACCCGTCGGCGCGCACGTGCAGCGTCAGCCCGTGCCCGGCGTCGAGGTAGCGGACGACGCCGGTGGTCTCGTCCAGGCGCGCGTGGAACATCGTGGCGAAGGAGGCGGTGTCGCCCAGGTCCGAGGCGAGGCTCTCGGAGGCGCGCGACGCGGCCACCGCGAGGTCGTCGTGGTTGCGGGCGCTGCGCACGACCGCGCGGACGGTGGCGGCGATGATGCCGGCTCCGACGCCCTTGCCCATCACGTCGCCGACGGTGAAGGCCGCCCCGCCCCGGATGTCGTACCAGTCGAAGAAGTCGCCGCCGATCGCGCGCGACGGCAGGCACACTCCGGCGAAGGCGTAGCCGTGCAGCTCGGCGCGCTCCTTGGGCAGCAGCGCCTGCTGCACGGCCGACGCCTGGGTCAGCTCGAGGTGCGTGAGCTTCTCGCGCGCGCTGATGTCGGCGACGCGCTCGCGCGCCATCCGGGACAGCTCGTTGACGACCAGGGCCGCGAGGCCGAAGGCGCCGGCCGAGAAGACGCCGCGCGCCAGCTCGTTGGGGTTCTCCTCGAGCGTCGAGCCGAGGAGGAACGGGAGGACGAGACCTGCGACGACTCCGAGGCTCGCCAGGGCGATGTGCCGTCGGCCCGGCCCCGCCGCGACCCACACGGTGGGCAGCACGGCGAGGGAGGCGAAGATCGACGCGCTCTCGCCGGTCGCGAAGCGCAGCACGCCGACGGCCAGGAAGTCGATCGCGGGGATCACCAGCGCCACCCGGCCCAGCGCGTCCGTCCGCGGCATCACCGCGGCCAGCGCGGTCGCCGCGACCATCATCAGCACCGCCGCGACCAGCGCGGTCGCGCTCGTGACCACGAGGGTCGGCACCGACACGCTCAGCGCGACGGCGACCAGGAACAGCCCGAGGACCGGGAGCTGCTTGACCAGCGGGGTCTGCTCGTCGAACCCGTTCGCCGTCAGGGCGAGGGAGTCGATGGGCGGCAGCTCCCGGACGCGGCGGCGGGTGAGGACCGGTCTCACGGCGCGGGGCGGTGCTTCGCGATCGTCCAGACGTTGCGTCCGTGCTCCCGCTCGTGCTCGAACGTGTCGACCAGGGCCTGGATGAAGGGGATCCCGCGGCCGGACTCGGCGAACTCGTCCGGCATCTCGACCACCGTCTCGGTGTCGACGAGCGGCGGGTCGGCGGTGTCGACCAGCGTGGCCCGCAGGACGTGCTCATCCGCCACGAGGCTCAGCTCGCAGATGATCGTGGTCGTCGAGGAGGCGTGCTGGACCACGTTCGAGACGAGCTCGACGAGCGCGGTCTCGAACATCATCCGCTCCATCTCGTCGACGTCGGTGCGGTCCTGCCACAGCGTCTCGAGGGCCGAGTGCACGGTCTCGACACCGTCCGGAGGAGTCCGGAAGACGACGGAGCGCTCAGACACGGTAGGCGTCCTCGGCGCTGTCGAAGCTCGCCAGGACGCGGTCGAGGTTCGAGAGCCGGAGGACCATCGAGACCTGCGGGCTCGGGGAGGCGATGCGCAGGTCGCCGCCCGCCTGACGGGCGCTCTTGAGGCAGCCGACGAGGGCGCCGAGTCCGGAGGAGTCCATGAACTCGATGCCGCTGAGGTCGACGACGACGCGGTTCTCGCCCTCCTCGATCACGCGCAGCACGAGAGTGCGCAGCTCGGGGGCCGAGACCATGTTGAGCTTGCCCTCGCCGCGGACGACGGCGATGTCGGGCTCGATCTTCTCGGTGGTGAACGTCATGCGGACTCCTTCTCGGGAACGGGGGACTCCTCGGGGGAGAAGCCCTGGTAGTGGACGGCCTGGAACAGGACGCTGAGGACGACCAGATCGTAGATCGCCCAGGCGATGTTGACGCCCGTGCCGATCGGCTCGGCGCCGTTCACCAGGAGGTGGAAGGTGCCGACGACGATCGCGATCACGAGCAGCACCATGACCACGAGCTGCACCTTGATCAGTCTCCACGGTGTGCCGGTCGACTCCTGCCGCGTCTTCGGGGTCACGGCGAAGCCGAGCGGGATGCGCAGGATCACGTTGTTCACGGCGGTCCGGCACGCCTCGATCCAGACCGGGAACAGGGCGAGGCTGTACTGCTGGCCCCGCCAGGTGGGCGTGCCCTTCGCTGAGACGAGGAACAGCAGCTGGTTCGCGATCATGAACGGGATGAACCGGACGAAGAAGTCCGCCGCGAGCGAGGACACCGGCAGGATCCCGAGCACCAGGAACACGATCGGCGCCGCGAAGTAGACGACCGCCGCGTAGCCGCTGAGGTAGCTCCACATCGTGGCGAAGTACATCAGCCGCTGCGGGATCGAGAGGCCCCGCTGCAGCAGCGGGTTCTCGCGGAGGAACACCTGCATCGTGCCCTGCGCCCAGCGCAGCCGCTGCACGAGCATGGTGCCCGCGTCCTCGGGGGCGAGGCCGTCGGCGAGCAGCTCGTGGTGGTAGACGGTCTTCCAGCCCAGGCCGTGCAGGCGCATGCAGGTCGCCATGTCCTCGGTGACCGAGATGGTCGCCAGCGGCATGATCGGCTGCGCCTCGTCGGGCCGGTCGACGGCGATGCCCTGCAGCACCGCCTGCACCGACTCGAGCGCGTTCAGCGGCGAGAGGTCGCGGTCGGCGAGCGACGAGACGATCTGCTCGATGTCGACGATCGTGTCGCCGTCGCCTCCGTCGGCCCGCGCGAGCGCGCGGATCTCGGCGAGGTCCTCCTCGAGACCGGCGACGTCGGAGGCGACGAGGGAGTAGCTCGCCTGGTCGACGGCGCGGTGCAGGTCGTACGTGATCGAGCCGATCGGCGCTCCGGAGGCGAGCGCGGTGCGCGCGTGCGCGATGGCCGCCGACACGTCGTCGAGGGCGCGGGCGACCGCGGCGTCGCGCGCGGCGGGGTGCGAGCGGGCCTTGGCGACGGCGCGGGAGGCGGTGCGCAGGGCCCGCGCGATGCTTCGGTCGAGCTCGCGGATGTAGCCGGTGATGCCGAGCTGCATCAGCGCCTCGCGGCGCAGCATCGCGTTCGAGCCGCAGAAGAAGGCGGCGTTCCAGCCGTCCTTGCCCTGCTGGATCGGGCCGTAGAACAGCGGCGCCTGGCTGCCGAGCGGGTCGCCGGTGGCCACGTTCGAGAAGACCTGCGGGGTCTGCACGAGCGCCACCTCCGGGTCGCGGAAGTAGCCGAGCGTGTGCTCGAGGATCTCGGGCCGCGGGATCTGGTCGGCGTCGAGGATCAGCAGGAACTCGCCGGTCGTCTGCTCGAGGGCGTTGTTGAGGTTGCCCGCCTTCGCGTGCCGCGGCATGTCCTTCCACGCCTGCGAGCGGGTGATGTAGCCGAGCCCCGCGCCCTCGGCTGCGGCGCGCATCTCGGGCCGGTCGCCGTCGTCGAGCACCCAGGTCGAGTGCGGGATCCGCGCGGCCTGCGCGGCGAGCGCAGTCTCCATCACGAGCTCGATCGGTTCGTTGTAGGTGGTGATGAAGATGTCGACGGTCGCCTCGGGGTCGGGCTCGGGGGGAGCCGGCCGGCCACGGGCGCGCCACATCGTCATGCCGTAGAGGCAGACGTCGATCAGGCTGTAGGTCTCGGCCGCCACCAGCGGCACGGCGATCCACCAGGCGTCCCAGTTCAGCGAGGCGATCCAGCGCCAGGTGACGTAGTCGACGCCGAGCACGATCGTGAGCAGCACGATGATGCGCAGGAGCAGCATGCGCGCCGGGGAGACGAGCGTGCTCTCGGTGCCCGGCCCCGTCACTCCGCTCGTCTTCTTCTTCTCGTCGTCCCGGTGGGCGCTCATCGCGGCACGATCCCGAACAGGAAGCGCGTCTTGACCATGACCCAGAGCAGGGCCAGGACGACGACGTAGGCGAGCGAGTCGATCACGATGCTCCCTCGATCGAGGAACGGGAGGTTGGCGACGATCAGCACGAAGAGCACGTGCATCACGAAGACGTAGAGGGTGGCCTGGCCGAGCGGGATGAGGAACCAGCCCAGGACCCGGTGGATCGGCTTCCAGAGGACGCTGAGGAGCGCGTACCCGGTGATCGTCACGAGCAGCACGTTCAGCACGCGGCCCGGGTCGAGCGTGGTCCGCTCGAAGGCGACGGAGTAGATCGACGAGAACGTGTTCGCCGGCACGAGGTCCAGCCGCAGGTCGTAGGCGCTCGAGAGGTACGGGTTGTTCCACGAGAACAGCGCGAGACCGACCGTGGCGATCACCGAGACGGCGAGCACGATCCGCCCGGCGCGGGTGGCGAACCAGCCCAGGATCTCGCGCCGGTGGAAGCCGGCGACCATGCCCGTGACGAACAGCGCCTGCCAGGTGAGCAGCGGGAACGAGTCCTCGAACTGGGAGGGCAGCAGACGCAGGCCCAGCAGCATCTGCAGCACGTAGACGCCCCAGCTCACGGCGAGCACGAGGATCCAGCGGCGCCGCGAGAGCGCCCACAGGATCAGCGGCGCGAGCGCGAGCATCACGACGTAGAGGCCGAGGACGTTGACCTGCCACGGTCCGATGCGCAGGAGCGCGAGGTCCACGATCACCGACGGATCGACGGGGTAGCGGACGAGCCCGTCGAAGCCGGAGTAGAGGTCGTAGACGCGGCCCGTGGCCTCGCTCCCCGCGGCTCCGGTGCCCTGGTCGACGTAGGTCGTCGCCGGCACGGCGTTCAGGAACGGCACGAGGCTGACGAACCCGACGATCAGGGTGACCGCGATCGCCGTGACGTAGAGCTTCCAGGCGCGAGCGCCGGTGCGCAGCGTCACCTCGCCGATGCCGCCGCCCACGATCTTCGGACGGTGCACGAGCCCGAGGACCGCGCCCGAGAGCAGCACGAACAGCTCCGCTCCCGAGACCATGCCGATCGCCTCCTGCGTCGCGTTCTGGAAGACCGAGACGAGGGCGAGGTGGTTGATCACGACGAACACGATCGCGCCGCCGCGGAGGAGGTCGATCCGCAGGTCGCGCGAGGGCGGCCCGACGTAGGCGAGCCGGCTCGTGCGGCCCCGGAGCAGTCCCCAGACCGTCAGTGCGACGGCCGCCAGCAGGACGGTCGCCACGACGATCCACGCGGCGGCGCCGTCGATCGTGCCGCCGCCCGTGCTCACCGGTCCGGCTGTGCCGTAGGGGGCGTAGAGCGGGCCGAAGACGAGCTCGCTGCCGGCCGCATCGGCGCGGAACGCCGCGGCCGTCTCCTCGCTGGTCGAGATGCTCCAGTCGATGACGACCTCGCCGACCACGGCGCGGGCCGACGACGAGTCGCGCCACAGCACGACGTCCAGCAGCGGGTGCTCCTGCTCGGAGGCGGCCGCGAGGACCTGGCGCCACCACTCCTGCTTGATCTCGAGAGCACCGGGCCCGCCCGCGCCGGGGCTGAAGAACGCGGCCGTCTCGAGCATCATCGGGGTGCCGGTCGCGGCGGCGAAGCGCTCGTAGAAGTCGAGGTCGCCGCCGCCGTCGAGCGCCGTGTCGAGGGCGCCGGCGCGCGGCACCTCGTTCAGCGGCTGCCCGCCTCCGCTGGGGTCGTGGTAGGCCGAGAGCCCCACCCAGTCGACGTACTCGTCGCCCGGGTAGTACGGGCCGTACGGGTCGTCACCGGCCGCGAGCCGGCCGTCGCCGTCGGTGTCGAGCGCCGGGTCGGCCCCGTCCGGCTCCGCCGTGAAGGGGTAGGCGCCGCCCGCGACCGGGGACCACACCACGACGGCCCCGGGGAGCTCGGCGCGCACGGCCTCCGAGAAGAGCCGGAACGCATCGATGTAGGCGTCCGGATCCTGACCCCACTGCACCCAGTCCGCGTTCATGTCCGGCGCGAAGCGCAGGTAGAGCGGCAGCGCGTCGTCCTGGCGGGCGCGGGCGAGAGCGTCGACCGTCTCGGCGGCGTCGGCCTCGTCGAACCCGACGAGGTCACCTGAGGGGCGCAGCGTGATCGCGGCCAGCGCGCCCTCCCCCTCCGCCTGCCGCAGGAACTGGGCGAGGTACGTCGTCTCGTCGTCCGAGACCGGCAGCGTGGCGGAGTGCTCGAGCACGGCGGCCGAGGCGCCGAGCCGCTCGCTCTGCTGCGCGGCGCTGTCGATGCTCCAGTCGAGGCTCGCGCCGAAGTAGGCGCCGGAGTCGGGGACCAGCACGTCCGCGGACGGCGCGCTCTCGGCGGCGGCCGCGACGGGCGCGCCGAGGAGCGCGAGCGCGAGGGCCGACGCCGCCAGGAGGAGGACGCGTGCTCGGTGCGGTTCTCCGCGCCTCACGTGCGGGTCACCACCAGGACCGTGATGTCGTCGAGGGCCTTCTCCGTGGCGGCGAGGGCGCGGATCGCGTCGAAGAACTCCTGCGTGCTGCCGCACGAGCGGGCGAGCGCGGTCGCCTCGGCGAGCGACTCGAGGGTGCCGTCGTAGAGGTCGAGCAGCCCGTCGGTGAACGAGACGAGGGAGTCGCCGGGCGCGAGCTCGACGGTCTGGTCGGCCCAGCCGCCCTCCGGGGCGATGCCGAGCGGCAGGCCGAGCGACGCGAGGCGCTGGAACGAGCCGTCCGGGCGCAGGAGCACCGACAGGCCGTGGCCGGCGTCGACGAAGTCGAGGCGCCCGGTCGCGGTCTCGAGCCGCGCGTGGAACAGGGTGGCGAACGTGCCGGTCACCGCGAAGTCGTCGAGCAGCTGCTCGTTGACGGCAGCCACGGCGACGCTCGGCGTGGATCCGGAGCGGGCGTGGAACGCCGAGCGGACCCCTGCACCCACGATCGCTGCGGCCGCTCCCTTGCCCATCACGTCGGCGAGGGTGAGGTCGATGCTCTCGTCGTCACCGCGCCAGCTGTAGAAGTCGCCCGCGAGCCCGTGCAGCGGGATCGACAGGCCGGCGAGCTCGTAGCCCGCCGGGAGCGTCTCGTCGGCGGGGCTCAGGCGCATCTGCACGTCGGCCGCGCGGTCCCGCTCGACCCGGTCGCGGAGCTCCCGCTCGACCCAGTCGCCCAGCTCGTCGAGCAGTGCCTGCTGATCGGCCGAGAGGTCTCGCGGCACGAAGTCGAGGAGGCAGAGGGTGCCGACCGCGAGGTCGGCCTCGACCATCAGCGGGCGGCCCGCGTAGAAGCGCACGTGCGGGGCTCCCGCGACGTTCTCGTGCTGCGCGAACTCGCCGTCGGTCCCGAGATCCGGGATGACGAGCATCCGCTGCTCGCGGAGCGTCGCGTCGCAGAAGGTGCCGGCCCGCGGGTACTCGAGCGGCCAGCCGGGCAGCTGCGGCGACTTCGTGAAGAGGGTGGTCTCGTCGAGGAAGTGGATCTCGGCCACCGCCACGCCGAAGAGGTCCTTCGCCATCCGGGTGATGCGGTCGAAGCGCTCCTCGGGGGGCGTGCCCATGATGTCCAGCTCGTTCAGGGCGGCGAGCCTCGGATCCGGTACTCGGTCTCCCAGCATGGCGTGACTCCTCCGGTCGACGGTCCCGAGCGCGGGCGATCGGCACCGCCCCAGCGGTGCACCCACGACTCTGCACGGAGGTTCGGCGCCGGTGCGCGGATAGATGGGAATCGTCACAGAAACACCCACTGACGGGGGGTCGGGGGCGGCGTCGTCCTCTGCTGGTCGCGGCCCTATCCAGTCCCGTGTGCTCGGGGCGGTGGTGGATCTCGATACGGCCGCTGCGCGCCCTACTCGATCAGCAGAGAGCGCGCCCCTGCAGGGCTCGGCGATCAGCACGGAGCGGGCCTCCCTCCCCCCTTGCTGGTCGAGTAGCCCCGCAGGGGCGTATCGAGACCCGCGCGTCCCGGGCGGTGGCGATTCCGAGACGGCCGCCGCCGCGCCCGTCACTCGAAGAGCGAGAGGGTGAGCACGGAGTCGTACTGCCCGGCTCCGACCGTAGGCAGGGTCTTCAGGGTCAGCTCGGCGTTCGCCGTCCAGCTGCCCTCCTCGGCGATGGCGGCCGACTCGTCGGTCTTGGCCAGGAGCTCCTGGTCGACGAGTCCCACTCCGTTCACGCCCCCGTCGAGTGCCGGGTCGACGACGTCGCCCTCGGCGACGAGACCGGACTCGCCGCCGTCGAGGAGCGCGGGAGCCCAGCCCAGGTTCTCGGCTCCGATCGTCCCGCCGGTGGTGCTGGTGAAGTCGCTCGCCGATCCGAGGACGTACCAGCCGGCCTCCTCGGGGATGTCGGCGGGATCGCGGGTGTCGGTCACTGTCACGGTGGGCAGGGTGCCGGTGAATCGGCGGGTTCCGGCGTCCGATCCGTTCTCGGTCAGAGCGGTCGATGTGCCGGCGACGGTCATCGAGAGCGCACTGGAGGTGAGCGGGGCGATGTCGACGCTGACGTCGACGTCGTTCGTGTCGATCTCGATCTCAGCGGCGGCCGCGGTGCCGGCGACGCCGAGGACGAGGAGTCCTCCGGCCAGTCCGGCGACTCCGCGGGTCAGGAGGGAGCGGTGGGTCATTGGTGGTTTCTCCGTTCATCGCGCCGACGTCGTGGCCGGCGGGAGCAGGGTCGTGGGAGCGGCGGGGTGGGGCGCCTCCGAGAGACGCCCCACCCCGCCGGGAGCGGCTAGCGGCAGGTGGCCGCCGCGTAGGCCGCCGTCTGCTTGTCCGTGACCTTCGCGCCACCGACGACACCCGACGAGTCGACCGTCACGGACCCGGCCTGCACGGACGCCTGACGCGTCGTGAAGGAGCCCGTGGCGTTCGCGCCCGGGGCGACGGCCTTGACGGTCTTGGTGCCGAAGGCCGACGTCATCACGACGTCGATCGGCGCGGACCCCGTGTTCTTGGCCGTGGTCGTCAGCACGACCTTCCCCGCGATGCACCGGGTGCTCGAGGAGGCGACCACGGACAGCTTCGCGGTGGAGGCCACGAGCGGCGTGACCGAGATCCTGTCGATGTTCGGCGCGTACTGGGACACGAGCTGGACGCCGGGGAAGGTGTCCGAGAGGTAGGTCACTCCGTCGAAGCCGGGCAGCTCCTTCGAGGTGATCTCGATGACGTTCGTGCCCTTCTTCAGCGTGACGGGCACGCTGAGGTCCCACAGCTGGTTCTGGTGGAACGTGTGCGGGAACAGGACGCGCTGCGTGACTCCGTTGACCGTGATGTCCGCATGGCGGGCGATCGGGTCGGGGTTGTAGTGCGTCGCGGGGGACTGCTCCTCGTTGGAGTAGCGCAGCGTCAGGGCGTACGACCCGTCGGCTGCGGCCTGCACGTCGCCGAAGACGATCTTCGACGCTCCGTCACGACCGCCGCCGATCTGGCCGACCGCCTTGCCGCCGGAGGCCAGCGAGAGATCGCGGACGACGGCCGGACCGGTGATGGTGGCGGCTTCCGCCTCGTACGACGTGGTCGCCTGGGGCGCGACGGCCTTGCCGATCACGACGCGGTCGACGAGGAGGGTGCCGCCGGTGCCGACGACCTCGATCTTGTTGACGCCGCCCGAGAGGAAGATCTGCTTCGTGCTGCTGGTGCTGACCGCACCGATCTTGACACCGTTGACCCAGAGGTCGCCGGTGCCGCCGCCGAGGGTGTCGACGGTGACCGAGGAGGGGGCGTCCTTCGCGCTGTAGGCCCAGACGACGCTGCTCGCGCCGGTGGTGAGCTTCGCGGCGCCGGAGCCCGAGACGCCGGTGCGGGAGTAGTCGGTGGTCGCTCCGCTCTCGAGCGTGCTCACCTCGGACTCGTAGATCGTCGAGGCGGCCGCGGCGTTCGGCAGCGACAGCTCGATCTTGTCGACGATCCCGTCACCCTTGGTGCCCTTGGTCCCGGCGAGGTTCTTCGCCGAGAGGCTGATGGTGTGGGTGCCGGCGGTGAGCTTGACCTTGGTGTCCACGTGGTCCCACACGACGAACTTGTAGGCGAGCGGGAGGTAGATCTCCTGCTCGGCCGCGCCGTCGACGGTGAGGAACGTGTTGATCGGACCCTGCTCCGCGTTGGCGGCGAAGGTGTTCTGCGAGTTGCCGAACACGCTCAGGTCGTACTCGCCGTCCTTCGGGACCGTGACCTGGAAGTCGACCTTCAGGTCGCCGCCCGTGCGGAAGCCGCCGATGTTGCGACCGCCGGACGTGTAGAAGCCGCCGACATTGCTGGGCGAGCCCTCGGGCCCGTTGAGGAAGCGCTGCCCGGTGAAGGGAGCGGTCTCGGCCTCGTACTTCTGCCGGAAGTCGACAGGAGACGCGGACGACGCGGTCGCATTGGCGCCCGGAGTGAGGATGACCTCGTAGGCGGAGTCGATGTCGAGGGCGGGGAGCGAGCCCCCGAAGTCGAGCGAGACGCTGCCGTTGACGGGCGCGACGTCGAACTCCTTCACCGTCTGCGGCGCGCCGGAGTCGCCGACCTGGCCACTCCAGCGGATCTCGTTCACCTTCACGTGCACCTTCGAGCCGAAGGTGGCACTGGGGATGCGGTCGAAGCCGACGGTCTGCGGTCCGCCGGAGCCGCCGAAGATCGCGCGGGCCTGCTTGAGGTCGGTGTCGAGGGTCGCGACGCCCTGCAGCGTGTAGCTCTCGCCGGGCTTCGGCGGAGTCACCGCGACGGTGTCGCCGCTCATCTGCGCGTAGGCGTTGAGGAGCCACCACTGGCCGTTGGCGCGGTTCGCCTGGACGGCGGAGTCGCTGAGGTTGCCGTCGATGTTCCAGTAGGCGATGTCGCCGTCGACCTTCTTGTCCTCGAGTGCGCTGATCCACTGGATCATCTGCCCGGGGACGGAGGTGTGGTAGTTGAAGGCGTACTCGTTGAGGTTGATGGGGAGGTGCTTCCCCTCGTACTCCGTGCCGACGAAGAGCTCGTCCTCCCAGCCGCGGTAGCGGTCGACGGCCGTGCGGATGACGCCCGGTGCGCTGAGCTCGTGCCAGGTCATGACCTCGGGGACGGTGCCGGCCTCGATCGTGTGGGCGAGGAAGCCCTTCACCTGGTTGAACAGGAGGCTGGTGTTCGGTCCCGAGATCCGGGCGTCGGGCATCTTCTCCTTGATGAGCGCGTGCGCGCGGTCCCAGGCGGCGAAGAAGTCCGTGGGGTCGTTCAGCCAGCTCGTCCCGTTGTAGCTCCACTGCCCGTCGCCGAACATGTTGCCCTCGGGCTCGTTGAACGGCACGAAGACGATGTTGTCCTGGTACTTCTCGTCGAGGGCCAGCACCTGATCGACCTGCGAGGCGATCTTGTCCATGTAGCCGTCGAGCTTCTCCTCGGGCGTGCTGCCGGGCCACTGGTAGGGGAAGCCGCGGTAGATGTCGGTCATGTAGATGTACGTGTCGCCGTCGGAGGTGTCGGCGACGGCCTTCGCGACGTCGAGCGCGTCGGCGCCCGGGTGCTGCGGGCCGTCCTGCGCCTTGGTCGAGACGGTGCGCAGGTCGATGCCCTCGAGGAGGTTGTCGGAGGGGAGGCCTTTCCCGTAGACGCCGTAGAGGGTGCCCGAGGCGCCGCCCATGAAGTCGCCGGTCGGGGCTCCGAGGTCGATCGTCATCTCGCCCGCGGTGCGGACGGCGACGGTCGCGGTGACGGCCTCGCCGGTCTCGGTGACGACGCCCTTCACGGTGAACGTGCCGCGCGCCGCGTAGGACGAGGCCGGGACCGCGTCCCAGGTCACGGGCGCCGGCCGCTCGATGCCGTCGGAGTAGCGGGCCGGCACTCCGGGCAGTGCGGGTGCGACGCCGATCGCGGTCGTCACGTCGACTGACGTCGAGATCAGGCCGGTCACGGTCGGCGCCGCGCTTCCGGCGAGTCCGCGGATCTGATCGGCGGTGAGGACCCGGTTGTAGACGCGGAAGTCGTCGATCGCCCCGTCGTAGTAGGGGTGCACGTTCCAGAGCGCGCGGCCGATGTTGCCGCTCTTGGTCGCGGAGCTCGAGAAGAGCTGCGCGGCGAGATCGACCGAGGCGGGGGCCGTCGCGACCTGCAGGCCGTTGACGAAGAGGACGATCGAGGTGCCGTCCATCGTCGCGGTGAGGTTGACCCACTGGTCCTTCTGCAGCGGCGTGGTGCTCGAGACCCCCGCCTCGCCTCCTCCGCGCAGCTGCTTGACGATCGCCCGGGCGTTCCCGTCTCCGTCGGTGAACGAGGGAGAGAAGGCCGAGGCGGCGTCGGGGCTGATGCCGAGGCACCAGAGCCACTGGAAGCCCTCGGTGCCGGACCACTTGGTCCAGGCCGAGACCGTCGTGGCGCTGACGCCCTGGAACAGCCCGTTCGGCACGGTGATGTAGGGCGCGGTGGTCGAGTTCGCCGCTCCTCCGGGGAGGTCGATCGCCTTGGTGCCCGCGGTGCGGCCTTCGATGTAGGCGGCGCCGGCGCTGTTCACGACGGTGCCGTTCAGCTTCTTCGAGCCGAGGTCGGTGACGGTCGCTCCGTTCACCTGGCCCTGCTCGAAGTCGTACTTCAGGAGCAGGGCGTCGGCGGGGATGGCGGTCTCGGCCGCCACGGCGGCCGGTGCGCTGGGGAGCGCGACGGCGAGGGCGGCGATCGTGGCCGCGCTCAGGGAGAGGGCGAGCGTGCGTGCTCCGCGCCTCCGGGGGGACATCGTTGTCACAGGGATCTCTTTCTGTGGGGCGGAACCGGCCGATCAGGAGGCGCGAGCCTCACGACCACTGGTCGATGGCGTCGCTGCCTCGAACCGGTTCGACGACCGTACGATCGAACGCTGTCGACGCACAAGGGCACCCGTGCATCTCCTCAAGTACCCGTCGGGGGTTCAGTGGACGATCGGATATACGGAGTCCCGTCCGAAGACCGGGATCCGCTCCAGCGGAGCCTCGACCTCGACGGTCTGCCCGCCCTCGTAGGAGACGCGCGTCCACAGGTCGGTCCAGCGCGCTCCGCCGGGCAGGTAGACCGTGCGGTTCCGCGCCCCCGCCTGCAGGACCGGAGCCACGAGCAGGTCCGGTCCGAAGAGGAACTCGTCCGCCGTCGTCCAGGCGCGAGGGTCCTCGGGGAACCCGTGGAAGAGCCCGCGGAGCACGGGCTGCCCGTCGGTGTGCGCCTCGTCGAACACGGCCCGGACGTACGGGCGGAGCCGCTCGCGGATCGCCAGGTGCTCGGTGAGGATCTCGGTGGCCTCGTCCCCGAAGCTCCAGATCTCGTTCGCCCCGCCGGACGGACTGCGTCGACCGCCGTCCGCCGCCGCGACCTGCTCGGTGGGCCGTCGATCGCCGTGCAGGCGCATCACGGGGCAGAAGGTCGCGAACTGGAACCAGCGAATGAGCAGCTCGCGGAACGCCGGGTCGTCCGGGTCCCCGCCGTGGAAGCCGCCGATGTCGGTCGTGAACCAGGGGATCCCGGCGGCGCCCACATGGATCGCCGCGGTGATCTGCCGACGGAGATCCGCGAAGGTCGTGCCGATGTCGCCCGACCACACGAGCGCTCCGTAGCGCTGGCTCCCCGCCCAGGCGCAGCGGACGAGGTTCACGACTTCCTCCTGCCCGGCCGCCCGCTGGCCTTCGAAGAAGGCCCGCGAGAAGCGCTGCGGATAGATGTTCCCGGTTTCCAGCGCGGGCCCGGAGTGGAAGCGGTAATTGTCGTGGTCGTAGACCGCGTACTCCGGTTCGGCCTCGTCGAGCCAGAACAGCCGGATCCCAAGGTCGTGGTAGTTGCGCTTGCAGAGCTCCCAGAGCCGATCCGCCGCCTCCGGGTTCGTGACGTCGAGGAACATGCTCGGGCCCTCGAACGACATCTGCACGTCCGGCCCCCGGAGCGCGGTCGCGAGGAGGTTCCTCTGCCGGAACTCGGCGAAGTTCTCGGACTCGACCGACACCTGGGGCCAGACCGACACCATGAGCTCGATGCCGAGCTCGTTCAGCTCGGCGACCATGGCGGCGGGATCGGGCCAGAACTCCTCCTCGAAGCGGAAGTCGCCCATCCGGGGCCAGTGGAAGAAGTCGGCCACGATGACGTCCATGGGCAGCCCGCGTCGGCGGTGCTCGCGGGCGACCGAGAGAAGCTGCTCCTGGTTCCAGTACCGCAGCTTGCACTGCCAGAAGCCGAGGCCGTACTCGGGCATCTCGGGGGAGGCTCCGGTCGCCCGGGCGTACGAGCGGGTGATGTCGGCCGGGGTGCGTCCGGCGGTGATCCAGTAGTCGATCTGCCGAGTGGCCGCCGCATGCCATTCCGTGCGGTTCGTCGCGAACACGGCGCGGCCGACGGAGGGGTCGTGCCAGAGGAATCCGTAGCCGCGGCTGGAGAGGACGAAGGGCACCGACGCCTGGGAGTTGCGGTGCGCGAGTTCCAGCGTCGCGCCCTTGAGGTCGATGAGGTCCTGCTGGTAGACGCCCATGCCGACGAGGTGCTCGCCGGCGGGCGGATCGAAGCTCATCGTCGCCGGACCGGCTCCGTGCGCGGTCGGCCGGTGGTCGCGGGCGCGGAGCTTCAGCGACCCTCCCGACGAGAGCTCCGAGAGGAGCTCGCGACCGTCGGCATCGCTGTAGGAGACCCGGCACGCGAAGACGTCGTGCCCGAGCTGGAGATCGAGCACGTGCTCCTCGGTCAGAGTCGCGACGAGCCGGCCGACGCGCAGAGTCGCCGTGCGCCCGTCGAGGACGAGGGTCGACTCGGCGTCCTCGGGGGGCAGCAGCGCCCAGTCGGTGTCGAGGACCGGACCGAGCGGGACGCTCCTCGCCCGGATGCTGTCCGGCCCCCAGGGCTGCAGCAGCAGCGTCTCGCCGTTCCCGGTCCACGCCACACCGTCGCCCTCCCGCCGGAAGCCGCTGAGCGCCGGGGCTTCGGAGGCGCTCACTCCGCGGATCCGGCCGGGGCGGGAGATTCCCGGGCGAGCAGGAGGTAGACGCTCGCGGTCCAGGTGTAGGCGCGGTCGCGCAGTCCCTCGCCGGTGAGGGCGTCGAAGTTCTCGGCGAAGCCGCTGCGCTCGCACAGGCGCCGGAAGCGGGCGGAGACGTCGTCGGCCAGGTCGTCCCGGCCCGCCCGGCGCAGCCCGTCGACGAGGAGGAACGTGGACGGCGCCCAGATCGGTCCGCGCCAGTACCCGTCCGGCTCGTAGTGGGGTGAGCTCGGCGCCTCGGTCGCCGGCCCCCACTCGGTGAGGTGCGGGGCGAGCGACTCGAGCATCGTCGCGATCATCTCGTCCGTGAGCTCCTCGGCGGCGAGGAGGGGGAGGAGGTTCAGCAGGCTCGTCGTCGTGGCGGTGCGGCCGTGGAGCGGCGAGCGTCCTGCCAGTGCCGTGCCGTCCCACATCCCACGCAACTCCTCCGCGAGCACGCACCGGCTCTCGCGCCATGCGGAGCTCGGCAGCCCCAGCTCGTCGGCGAGACCCGCGACGACCTCGAGCTGGAGGAGCAGGAACGCGGCGAGATCGGGCGACTCGACGACGCGGTCGCGATCGAAGCTCGTCGAGTTGTCCCAGCCGGAGTCGTTGCCGTGCTGGTAGTAGGGAGCGACGCGACCGGGAGCGGTGCGGTGGTCGAGCCAGAAGAGCGACCAGCTCGCGAGCCGGTCGTGCACCTCGCGCAGCTTCTCCGTGGTCAGCGGCTCGAGGGACGAGCGCATCCTCGCGAAGGCCCAGCCGTGGATCGGCGGCTTGACGTAGTTGTAGAGCACCTCCGAGTGCGCGATCGAGTCCGGCAGCGCGCCCTCGGGCGTCTGGTGGTCGAACGGGAGGAGGAACTGCCCGAGCGCCTCCTCAGGAGCGCCCTCGGCGAGGGCGAGGGCGTTGAAGCAGTGGTCCCAGCTCCAGAGCTTGTCCATCCAGTGCTTCGACATCAGGATCGCCTCGCGCCCGAGGAACCCGGCCGGAGCGACGGTCGCCGACCAGAGGACGTAGGCGGCGAGGGCCGCCGCCGGTGCGCGGTCGTCCCGCCAGCCGGCGATCGCGTCGAGGTAGGCCTCGAAGCGGTCGTCCGCCTCCTCGAGAGCCTCGTCGAAGCCGGTGCCGAGCTCGAGCGGAGGAGCGGCCGTCGCGAACTCCTCCACGGCGATCTCCCACCGGTCGCCGGAGATCGTCAGCGACCGCTCTCCCGCGCCGAGTTGCTCGGATCCCGTGGCGCGCACGTCCCCGGCGAGAACGGTGACGCGGTAGCGGCGCCCGGTCTCGTACGAGGTGAAGGTGAACGCACCGGACACCGGGTCCTCGTAGAGGAACGTCCCGGTGAAGGGGGTCAGCTCGCTCGCCGCGTCGGTGAGAGTCAGCTCGGAGCCCGTTCCGGCGAACCGGAGGACGTCGGGGCCGTCGAAGAGCGCCTGCACCCGTGCGCCGTCTCCGCTCCAGGTCAGCACCGAGCTGTCGGCCGAGGGGCTCAGCCGCTCGCCCGCGGCGCTCCGCGCCTTCAGGCGGAGGACGGCTGTCATCCGGGTCCGGTGCGAGACCAGGTGGAGGTCGTCCACGATCCGGTGCAGGCCGATCACGGGCGAGACGTCCATCCAGGCGCCGCGGGTGCTGAAAGGGATCTCGCGGATGTCGAAGGGGATGCGGGTGGTCATGTCGTGCCTTTCGAGAGCGGAGGAGAGGAGTCAGTCCTTGACGGCGCCGGCGGTGACTCCGGCCGACACGTAGCGCTGGGCGACGATGAGCAGCACCGCCGCGGGGACGGAGGCGACGACGGCGGCCGCCATGATCGCGTTCCACTCCTGGTTGTTGTTGCCGATGTAGGCGTAGATGCCGAGCGTGATCGGCCGCAGGTCGCCTCCGCTGTTCAGCGTCGACGCGAAGATGAAGTCGGACCACGCCCAGAGGAACGCGAAGAGCGACACCGTGACGGCGGAGTTGCGGCTGACGGGCAGCACGACCGAGCGGAAGGTCCGCCACTGCGAGGCGCCGTCGATCTTCGCGGCGTTGAGCAGCTCGTCGGGGATGCCCTGCATGAACGCCGAGAAGATCAGGACCGCGAACGGCACGGCGATGGTCGAGTCCGCGATGATCAGCCCCAGCAGGCTGTTGAGGATGCCCAGGTTGAGGTAGATGGCGTAGAAGCCCATCGCCATGATGATCGCCGGGATCATCTGCGCGATCAGCAGCACGAAGTTCAGCACCCCGGTGCCGCGCGGGCGCAGCTTCGCGAGCGCGTAGGCGGCCGGAGCCGAGATCGCCAGGGTGAGGGCCACCGTGCCGAGCCCGATGATCAGGCTGGTGCCGAGGAACGGCAGCTGCTGGCGCAGCACCGCCTCGTAGCCGACGAAGGTCGGGTCCAGCGGGAGCAGGCTCGGCGGGCTCTTGCGCATGTCGCCGGTCTTGGTGAGCGAGACGACGATCATCCAGTAGACGGGGAAGAGCATGATCGTGGTGAAGAGGACGCCCAGGGCGGTCCTCCACCAGCTGCGGGTGGTGGTCACGATTTCTCCTGGCGGCTCTGGACGCGGATGTAGACGAGGCCGAAGACGAGGGCCAGGAGGATGAGCAGGTTGCCCACCGCCGCGGCCGGTCCGAAGTCGGGGAGGGTCGACCCGAAGCCGAGCTGGTAGGTCCAGGTGGCGAGCGTGGTCGAGGAGCCGGCCGGGCCGCCCTTGGTCATGATCCAGATGATGTCGAAGACCTTCAGCGTGTAGACCAGGCCCAGCAGCACGGTGATCGCCGAGACGGGCCGCAGCAGCGGCACGGTGATCAGCATCAGCTTCTGCCACGCGTTCGCGCCGTCGAGCGCGGCGGCCTCGTAGATGTCGGTCGAGATCCCCTGCAGACCCGAGTAGAGGATCACCAGGTTGAACGGGATGCCGATCCAGATGTTCGCGATGATCACCGCGGTGAGGGCGACGTCGGGGTCGGTCAGCCAGTTGATCTGCGGGCCGCCGATGGCCTGCAGGAAGGCGTTCACGATCCCGGAGTCGCTGTTCAGCATCCAGGACCAGGTCGACGCCGAGACGATCAGCGGCAGCAGCCACGGCACGAGGAAGAGCGCTCTGAGAATTCCCGAGAGGCGGAAGCCGCTGTAGAAGAAGACCGCGAGCGCGAAGCCGATGACGTACTGGAACACGATCGACGCCAGGACGAAGACCGCCGTGTGCGAGACGGCGGGCAGGAACGTCGCCGAGGTGAAGACGTCGAGGTAGTTGTCGACGCCGACGAACGGGGCGCCGCCCTGGACGAAGCTGCGCACGGTGTAGCCGCGGACGCTCAACTCGAGATTGCGGAACAGCGGATACGCGTAGAAGACGGCCAGGTAGACCAGCAGTGGCGCGAGGAACGCGAGGGCGGCCCAGCGCTCCGGCGACGGTCCGCGTCGCGGGGAGCGGCGCTCGCTCCTCGCGGAGGACGGAGGGCGGGTGGCCGGTGCGGGACTCGGCGCGATGGGGGTGGTCGTCATGACTGCCTCTCGTCGGCCGGGCCTCCCGCGAGGTGCGGGAGGCCCGGCTGCTCGGTCGCTCTACTCGGTGGCGGAGGCCGCGGCGTCCTGCGCGGCCTTCAGGGCGTCCTCGGGGCTGGAGCTGCCCGTGATGGAGCTCTGCACCGCGGTCCAGAGCTGCTCGGAGATGAGCGGGTAGTCGGTGCCCAGGTTGTCGCCGGTGCGGCCCTGGGCGGCGCCGACGGCGTCGATCCACGGCTGCAGCGTCGCGTCCTCGGCGAGCTGCGCCTCCTGCGCGTCGGTCGTCGGAGCGACGTAGTTCAGGGCGTTGTCGGTGCCGACGATGTTCTCGGTGTCGGTCATGCACGACGCGATCTGCGCCGAGACCTCGTAGCGGGAGTCGTCCGACTGGACGGGCAGGCTGAGGAACTCGCCGCCGGTGGGAGCGGCGGCGTTCCCGCCGTCCTTCGCGGGGATCGGCAGGACCTCGTAGCCGGCCTCGGCCGCGGACGCCTTCTGCCAGGTGCCGTTCTCGGCGAACGCGACGTTGCCGGCCTGGAACTCCTGCCAGCTCGTCGTCTGGGTGTTGTTGATGACGGAGTTGGGCGCGTAGCCCTTCTCGATCCAGTCGGTCCAGAGCGCGAGGGCCGAGACCGCGTCGTCGCTCGAGAGGTCGGTCAGCTCGGCGCCCGATCCCCAGAACCACGGCAGGAACTGGAACGAGCCCTCCTCGGTGCCGACCGCCGAGAACGTGATGCCCGTATCCCCGGTCGCCGCGACCTTCTCGAGCGCCGCGGTCAGCGAGGCCCAGTCGGTCACGGAGGCGATGTCGACGCCCGCCTTCTCGAGCACGGCGGGGTTGTAGTAGAGCGCGAGGGTGTTCGCGCCGATCGGGACGCCGAAGGTGTCGCCGTCGATCTGACCGGCCGAGAGGATGTTCTCGGCGAAGCCGTCGGTGCTGAGGCCGCTCTCGTCCGTCGTGGTCAGGACGCCGGCCTCGGCGAGCGTGGAGACGACCGGGTTGTCGATCAGCAGCAGGTCGGGGGAGTTGTCCTGCTGACCCGCGAGGAGTGCTTTGTTGGTGAGATCGGACGTGTCGTACGCCGTCCGCTCGATGGTGACACCGGCGTCGGCGGCACAGGCGTCGATGACCTTCGCCCAGTCCGAGGACGCGTCGTACTGGGGGTACGGGTCCCACCAGGTGTAGGCGCCGCCGGCGGCGTCGGTGGACTCGCCTCCGGTGGAGGCCGAGCAGCTCGCGAGAGCGAGCGTCGAGAGGGCGGCGACGGCGAGTGCGGTGCCGGCGCGGGTGGACTTCCTGGTGATCACAAGATCCTCCTTGATGTCGTGAGTGCTGTGTGGGGGAGTGGCTCGGGTTCGAACCGGTTCGACGAATGATCGACGAGAACAGGGGACCGGGCGGTGCCGGGTCAGAGGGCGACGGCGCTCCCGCGATCGACGAGTCGGGCGTCGAGGAGGCGGATCGCCGGGGCGTCCGCGCGTTCCGGATGCTCGATGCGGTCGACGAGGCGCTCGACGACCTGTGCGCCGAGCTCGGTGGGACCCGTCTCGACGAACGTGTAGGGGAGCGAGAAGTCCCGGGCGAACTCGCCCGAGTACAGGCTCACGACCGAGAGCTGCCCGGGGACGGAGATGCCGCGACGACCGAGGATCGAGGGGAGCATCGCGACCGCGCGGTCGCTGTGCACGATGAGCGCTGTGAGATCGGGGTTCTCGTCGAGGAACGTGTTGACCATCGGCTCCATCGCCGCGGCCGTCGTCTCGGACGCCCGGATGCTCAGCTCCACGTTCCGAGCGGCGGCGGTCTCGACAGCGGCGTCGCGGAAGCGGACGCCGTAGGTGCCGCCGCGCTCGAAGACGTGGATCGGGGGCGTGATCAGACCGACCCGTCGGTGGCCGAGCGCGGCCAGGTGCTCGACGAGCAGGCGACCCGCGTCCCGGAAGTCGAGGTCGAAGACGTCCACGCCGGCCGCGTCCTGGGGGACTCCGATGGCGGCGCCGGGCTGACGGGCCGCCGTCAGTGCGGGGAGGCGGTCGTCCTGGGTCGAGACGCTGAGCAGGATCACTCCGTCGACCATCTCGGAGCTCGTGACGCGGGTGAGGGCGGCGGCACCGTCGGGCTCGGTGGCCATCAGGATGTCGTAGCCGAGCTCGCGGGCGCGGGTCGTGATCGGGAGGATGTACTCCATCATCGCCGGGGCGAACTCGTCCGGATCGAAGTGGACGAGGAGGCCGAGGGCCATCGTCCTGCGCGTGGCCAGGGCGCGGGCGCCGGCGTTGACCGTGAAGTCGAGGTCGCGGATCGCGTCCTTGATGCGCTGCTGGGTCTCGAGAGAGATGCTCCGCTTGCCCGAGAGCGCGTAGGAGACGGTGCTGCGGGAGACGCCGGCCGCTTTCGCGACATCGCCGATCGTGGCCATGTCCACCTCCTCGTGTTCGAACCGGTTCGACTATGGCAGACGTCAAGAACTCCTGCAAGCGGACGGCTCGAGGAGCCGCGCGCCCGCTACTCCGCCCGCGGCCACTCGCTCGTCAGGTACGCCTCGATGGCCCGGTGCCGGAACCGGTACAGCGTCCCGCGGTCGATGATCCCGCGCACGGTGTCGAGGCGCTGCGCGGTGGTCCCCGCCTCGGTCGGCTTCGAGAGGCCGATCGCCCGGGCGATGCGGGTGAGGGTGCGGTCGCGGGCCGGCATCGACGCCATCGCCTCGAGGAACGCGAGTTCGCGCGGAGGCAGCCGCCCGAGGATGCGCTCGACGTGCGCCGCAGCCTCCCTCTGCGCTCCGCGCCACCCCGCGAGCACCTGCTGCCGGGTGATCGTCGTGCCGGTCCCGGCGTACCAGGCGCTCTCGCCCGCGAGCTGGAACAGGAACGGCTCGCCGCGGCACAGCTCCACGACCACCGCGACCGCGTCGCTCTCCATGCGGATGCGGGTCGTCCCGCCCCGCTCGTCCGGAACGTCCCAGCCGGGCAGCACGAAATCCTGGAGCGCCGCGACGATGTCGTCGTCGTCGATCGCCGTGAGCACGGTCGTCTTGAACCGTCGCGCGAACGTCGCGCCCTTCTGCGCACCGGCCCGGTCCTCGAAGTCGGGGAGGCCGGTCAGGTAGACCGCCAGCGGCAGGAAGCGGGTCACCCGGACGCCTCCGGGCAGCTCGACGACCACCTCGTGCGTGATCGCGTCGCCGAGGGCGATCAGGAGCTGCGAGAGGGCGCTCTCGTCGACGATGTTCTGCACCTCGTCGAGGTGGATGAGCGCGACCACGTCCTGCGCGATCGCCGCGCGGCCCACTTCGACGAGCAGCTCGGTGAGAGCGGTGTGGGGCTCGGGCCCTTCTCTCCCGCGGAGGGTGAGCGAGATCCCGGACGCGGCGACGGCCTGCACCCGTTCGAGCACGCCGGCGAGCCGCTTCTCGCGCGCCGTCGCGAGCCCGGCGGCGTCGGCGAGCACCAGTAGCGCGGCGGCCAGGAGCTTCAGCGGATCGGCGCCCGAGGGGATGCGCAGCTGCGGGGTCACCCAGTCGCCTCCCGCCGCCGCGTCCTGCGCGATGCGCCGCACGAGTGACGACTTGCCCAGTCCCGGCTCGCCGAGGATCGTGCGGCCCCGCTCCGGCAGCCCGCGATGCAGGCGCGGACGGAGGATGTCGCGCCAGTCGCTCAACTGGGCCGTGCGACCCGCCCAGATCTCGGGAACCGTGTCGGAGCCGGGGCTGAAGGGATTGTCGACGGCGTCACGCATAGTGATAACTTTACCAACTCCCCGGGCCCTGATAAGGTTACCGCGGCTGGTCGAGCAGCCCGCATCTCTCCGGGTGGCAGCGGATCTCGAGACGGCCGCTGCGCGGCCTACTCGATCAGCAGGGAGAGGCCCTGCAGTCCTTCTCGACCAGCGCGGAGGGGCCCCCTTGCAGGTCGAGCAGCCCCGCAGGGGCGTCTCGAGACCCGCCGCGCGAGCCGCTCACCGCCCCGGCGGCGGCCCCGTCGTCGCGCGCTGCACCAGCTGCGTCGGCAGCCGCACGTGCAGCGAGCGCGGTGTCTCGCCCGCCATCAGCGCCGTCAGCATCTCGGCGGCCGTCGAGCCGAGCGTCTGCATCGGCTGCCGGACGGTCGTCAGCGGCGGATCCAGGCGCGACGCCTCCGGGACGTCGTCGAAGCCGACCACCGACAGGTCCCGCGGCACGTCGAGCCCGATCCGCGCCGCGATCTCGATGATCGCGATGGCCGACACGTCGTTCGCGGCGAACACGGCGGTGGGCCGGTCCGGGAGCGACAGCAGCGCCGAGGCGGGCCGGCGCGCGGTGTCGTGCTGGTACAGGCCCACGTGCACGAGCCGCTCGTCGAACGCGATGCCCGCCTCCGACAGCGCGGCGCGGTAGCCGGCCTCGCGCAGGCGCGCCGAGCGCAGGTCCGGACGGCCGGCCACGAAGCCGATCCGCCGGTGCCCGAGCTCGACGAGGTGCCGCGTCGCCTGCAGCGCGCCTCCGTAGCTGTCGGACTCGACCGTGGGCAGGTCGGCCCGCCCGGTGTGCGGGTCGATGGCGACGAGCGGGATGTCCGAGGCCGCGGTGAGGACCGTCGGAGTGACCATGATCGCGCCGTCGATCAGGGTGCCGCTCAGGCGGCTCAGCGAGCGCCGCTCCCAGCCCTCGCCCTCGCCCTGGTGGGAGCCGCTGTAGGCGAGCAGGTCGAAGCGCGAGCCGCGCAGCTCGGCGCCCACGCCCTTCAGGATCTCGGCGCGGAACGGCTCGAAGTCGGCGACGAGCACGCCGATCACGCCGGTGCGCCGCGAGCGCATGCTGCTCGCGACGAGGCTCGACTCGTAGCCCAGCTCGCGCACCACGTCGAGCACGCGCGTGGCCGTCGCGGCGGCGATGCCGTACCGGCCGTTGACCGCCTTCGAGACCGTCGCGACCGAGACTCCGGCCGCGGCGGCGACGTCGTGGATGGTCGGACGGTGACTCACAGGACCGACCTTAACCCTCCGGGACGCCGTTTGGAAAATGATTTCGAAAACGTTTGACGCTCCCGCTGAGCAGTACGGAGACTGACCTCGCCCACCGGATGAACGGCGGGTGCACCTCGGCGCCGCTCTCCCTGGCGGCGCCCACTCGATGAAGAGAACAGGTCGAACGATGAAGTTCAGAAAGATCGCAGTGGCCACCGTCGCCCTGCTCGGCGCGGCAGCGGCCCTGAGCGGCTGCTCCGCCCAGGAGTCCGGCTCCTCCGACGGCACCGTCTCCATGACCCTCTGGCAGAACTCCACCACGGGCCCCGGCCAGGAGTTCTGGGACAAGACGGTCGCCGACTTCGAGGCCGCGAACCCCGGAGTCACCATCACCCCGCAGGCCATCCAGAACGAGGACCTGGACGGCAAGCTGCAGACCGCGCTCAACTCCGGCGACGCGCCGGACATCTTCCTCCAGCGCGGCGGCGGCAAGATGGCGGCCATGGTCGCCGGCGGCCAGCTGATGGACCTGACCGACAAGATCTCGGACGAGGCCAAGAGCGAGATCACCGAGGGCTCCTTCGGAGCCAACACCCTCGACGACAAGGTCTGGGCGATGCCGGTCGCGGTGCTCCCCGGCGGCGTCTTCTACAGCCAGGACCTCTTCACCGCGGCGGGCATCAGCACCCCGCCGTCGACCCTCGAGGAGCTCGACTCCGCCGTCACCGCTCTCAAGGGCAGCGGCACCCAGGCGATCGCGCTCGGCGGCAAGGACGCCTGGCCCGCCGCGCACTGGTACTACTTCTTCGCGCTGCGCGAGTGCAGCGCCGACACGATGGCCGAGGCGGCCGACTCGAAGGACTTCTCGGACGAGTGCTGGGTCAAGGCCGCCGAAGACCTCCAGACCTTCTCCGAGACCGAGCCGTTCAACGAGGGCTTCCTCACCACCGCCGCCCAGCAGGGCGCCGGCAGCTCGGCGGGCCTGCTGGCCAACCGCCAGGCCGCCATGGAGCTCATGGGCGCCTGGAACCCGGGCGTCATCGCCTCCCTCACCCCCGACGAGGAGCCCCTGCCCGACCTGGGCTGGTTCCCCTTCCCCGAGGTGGACGGCGGAGAGGGCGAGCCCGGCTCGATCATGGGCGGCGTCGACGGCTACTCCTGCTCGGTCGATGCTCCCGCCGAGTGCGTGGACTTCCTGAACTACCTCGCGACCGCCGATGTGCAGAAGGAGTACTACGCCGCCTTCAACGCTCCGCCGGTCAACCAGGTCGCCCAGGAGGCCGTCACCGAGCCGTACCTGCAGGACATCCTGGCCGCCTACAACTCGGCGCCCTACGTGTCGCAGTGGCTCGACACCGTCTACGGCCTCAACGTCGGCAACGCGCTGAACGTCGGAGTCGTCGACCTGCTCGCCGGCAAGAGCGACCCGGAGCAGCTGGTCGAGGCCGTCAACGCCGCTGCGAAGAAGGCGTAACCATGGCGCTTCGCGAGAGCCCGCTCCTCGGAGCGGATGCGCCCCGCGATCGCGAGACCACCGGGGGTGCTGCGGTCGTCGCAGCACCCCCGGTGCGCCGGCGCCGCCGCAGCCTCGGCTGGGCGGGCCGGCTCGAGGTCGCGATCCTGGTCGGCCCCGCGCTGATCGTGTTCCTCGCCTTCGTGATCTTCCCGGTCGTGATGGCGGCCTACTACGGCTTCTTCAGCTGGCAGGGCTACGGAGTGCCGACCGACTTCGTCGGCTTCCGCAACTACCTCACGATCCTCCAGGACCCGACCTTCCACGAGGCGCTGTCCCACAACGGCACGATCGTGATCCTCTCGCTCGTGCTCCAGGGTCCGGCCGCGATCCTGATCGCGCTCCTGCTCAACCGCAAGCTGCGCGGCCAGTCGATCATCCGCGTGCTGATCTTCGTGCCCTACGTCATCTCGGAGGTCGTGGTCGGCACCGGCTGGAGCCTCATGCTCCAGACCCGCGGCGCCGTCAACGGCATGCTCGAGAACATCGGCCTGGGGGCGCTGCAGCAGGACTGGCTGGCGAACCCGGCCATCGCCATGTGGACGCTGATGCTGATCATCACGTGGAAGTACATCGGCTTCGCCGTGATCCTCTTCCTCGCCGGTCTCCAGGGCATCCCCGAGGAGCTGTCCGAGGCCGCGGCCATCGACGGCGCGTCCTACTGGCAGGTCCAGCGGCGCATCACGCTGCCGCTGCTCGCTCCGACGCTGCGCATCTGGGCGTTCCTGTCGATCATCGGCGCCCTGCAGCTGTTCGACCTCGTCTACATCATCTGGGGCCAGTACGTCTCGTCGACCGCCGGCACCTCGACGATGGCGACCTACCTCGTCACCAACGGCCGCAACGCCGGCAACTACGGGTACGGGAACGCCGTCGCGGTCATCCTGTTCCTGATCTCGCTCGTCGTCGCCCTGCTCTACCAGCGCTTCGTGCTGCGGCGGGACACCGAGGGCGCACTCACCGGAGGCAAGCGATGAGCACCACGATGACGGCCCCGCCGATCACTCCCGAGACCCGCCGGCCCCTCGCCGTGAAGCGCCGCCGCCCGCCGGTGGGCCGCGGCACGATGATCGCCTACGTGGTCGCGATCGTCGTGATCGCGCTGATGCTCGCTCCGGTCGCCTACATCATCATCGGCGGCTTCCGCACCAATGCGCAGATCACGACGGATCCGGCCGGCTTCCCGTCGCCGTGGAACGTGCAGAACTACATCGACGTCATCACGGGCGGCATCTTCTGGCGCGAGGTGGGCAACTCCGCCATCGCGGCGCTGGCCACCACCCTCGGTGTCGTGGTGCTGGGCCTCATGGCCAGCTACGTCCTCGCCCGGTACGACTTCGCGGGCCGCGGAGTGTTCTACGCGCTCTTCGCGGCGGGACTGATGTTCCCGATGACCGTGGCGATCACTCCGCTCTACCTGGTGATCAAGAGCCTCGGCCTGATGAACTCGCTCGCCGGAGTCGTGCTGCCGCAGATCGCGTTCGGCCTGCCGACCACGATCATCATCCTGGTCCCGTTCCTGCGGGCGATCCCCGACGAGATCCAGGAGGCGGCGTTCATCGACGGCTGCAGCCGGATCGGCTTCTTCTTCCGCATGGTGGTGCGCCTGGCGATGCCCGGCGTGATCACGACCGGGATCCTCGCGTTCATCGCGAGCTGGAACAGCTACCTCCTGCCGCTGTTCATCCTCAACGACGAGTCGACCTTCACGCTCCCGCTCGGGGTGCAGGCCTTCTCGTCGCAGTACTCCGTCGACACCGCCAAGGTGCTCGCGTTCGTGTCGCTGTCGATGATCCCCGCGCTCATCTTCTTCAGCGTCTTCGAGCGCCGCATCGTGGGCGGCCTCACCGGGGCGGTGAAGGGATGACCTCCACCCCGCCGTCCGCTTCCAGCAGAGAGGGTCACGCCGTGGCCGAACCGCACGTCTCCTCGGCCCGCGTCGCCGAGCTCCTGGAGCGCATGACGCTCGAGGAGAAGCTCGCCCAGCTCGTCGGCTACTGGGTCGACCAGGGCGGGGAGGTCGTCGCGCCGCTCGCCGGCGAGATGGCCACCTCCACCCGCTACGAGGACGCGACCACCCACGGGCTCGGGCACCTCACCCGCGTGTACGGCACGCGTCCCGTCGATCCGATCGAGCGCGCGCAGTGGCTGTGGGCCGAGCAGCGCCGCCTCGTCGAGGAGACGCGGCTGGGCATCCCGGCGATCGTGCACGAGGAGTGCCTGACGGGGCTGGCGGCGTGGAAGGCCGCGACGTTCCCCACTCCGCTGGCCTGGGGCGCGTCGTTCGACGCCGAGCTGGTCGAGGAGATGGGCCGCCTGATCGGCGCGTCCATGCGCGAGCTCGGGATCCACCAGGGCCTCGCGCCCGTGCTCGACGTGATCCGCGACCCCCGCTGGGGCCGCGTCGACGAGTGCATCGCCGAGGACCCCTACGTCCTCGGCACCCTCGGCACCGCCTACGTCCGCGGCATGCAGTCGGAGGGGGTCGACGCGACTCTGAAGCACTTCATCGGCTACTCCGCTTCCCGCGGGGGCCGCAACCACGCGCCGGTCCACGCCGGTCCGCGCGAGATCGCGGACGTGCTCCTGCCTCCGTTCGAGATGGCGATCCGCGACGGCGGCGCGCGCTCGGTGATGAACTCCTACGCCGAGATCGACGGCGACCCCGTCGGCGCGACGCCCGCCTACCTCACCGACATCCTGCGCGGCGCGTGGGGCTTCGACGGAGTGGTGGTCTCGGACTACTTCTCGGTCGCGTTCCTGCACCTCATGCACGCGGTCGCCGCCGACCTCGGCGAGGCCGCCGAGCTCGCGCTCGAGGCCGGGATCGACGTGGAGCTGCCCACGGGCGACGCGTTCCTCGCTCCGCTCGCCGCCCGCATCGCCTCCGGAGCGATGAGCGAGGAGCTCGTCGACCGCGCCGTGCTGCGCCTGCTCGCGCAGAAGGAGCGCCTGGGGCTGCTCGACGCCCGCTTCGACGACGCGCCGGAGTCGATCGACCTCGACTCCCCGGCGCATCGCGACGTCGCCCGCCGCCTCGCGGAGGAGTCGCTCGTGCTGCTCTCGAACGACGGCGTCCTGCCGCTCGCGGCGCCGCGACGCCTCGCCCTGATCGGCCCGAACGCCGACAGCGCGCAGGCCCTGATGGGCTGCTACTCCTTCGCCAACCACGTGCTCGCCCACCACGAGGGCGTGCCGCTGGGCTTCGAGATCCCGACCGTGCGCGAGGCGCTCGCCGACGAGTTCGCGGGCGAGATCCTCGTGGCCGAGGGCTGCGACGTCGAGGGCGACGACGACTCCGGGATCGCCCCCGCCGCCGAGCTCGCCCGCACCGCCGACGTGGCGGTCGTCGTGGTCGGCGACCGCGCGGGTCTCTTCGGCCGCGGCACCGTGGGCGAGGGCAACGACGTCGAGAGCCTCGAGCTGCCCGGCCGCCAGCGCGAGCTGGTGGAGGCGGTCGTCGCGACCGGCACCCCCGTGGTGCTCGTGCTGCTCACCGGCCGCCCCTACGCGATCGATTGGGCGCTCTCGGGCGCGTCGGCCGTGCTGCAGGCGTTCTTCCCCGGGGAGGAGGGTGCCGGCGCGATCGCGGGTGTCGTCTCGGGCCGCGTCGTGCCGTCCGGGCACCTGCCGGTGTCGCTGCCGCGCGCGGCCGGAGCGCAGCCGTTCTCGTACCTGCACCCGATCCTGGGTGGCCCGTCCGACGTGACGAGCGCCGACAGCACTCCGGTGCTGCCCTTCGGGCACGGGCTCTCGTACACGACGTTCTCGCGCGGCGACCTGTCGGTGCTCGACGACTCGGTGCCGACCGACGGAGCGATCACCGTCTCGGTGCGCGTGCGCAACACGGGCTCGCGCAGCGGCTCCGACCTCGTGCAGCTCTACGCCCGCGACGTCTACGCGAGCGTCACCCGTCCCGTCGCCCAGCTGCTGGGCTACGCCCGCCTCGAGCTGGCGGCGGGGGAGGAGGCGCAGGTGCGCTTCGAGGTGCCGGCCGCGCGCCTGGCGTTCACCGGCCGCTCCGGCCAGCGGATCGTCGAGCCGGGCGAGGTGGAGCTGTGGGTCGGCCCGGACTGCGCGACGAAGGAGACGACGGCGTCGCTGACGCTGTCCGGCCCCGTGTCGGTGGTCACGGCCGCCTCGGAGCGCGTGGTGCGCACGTCGGTGCTGCTCGAGGAGGCGGGCGTACTGGTCGAGTAGCCCCGCGCGCCGAGACTCGGGACATCGTGGATCTCGATACGCGCGCTCCGCGCGCTACTCGATCAGCAAGGGGTGCGCGCGGCGCTCCTTCTCTTGCTGGTCGAGTAGCCCCGCAGGGGCGTATCGAGACCCGCCGCGTCCCGGGACGTCGTGGATCTCGAGACGCGCGCTCCGCGCGCTACTCGATCAGCAGGGGCCGGCCCGAGCCGTCGCGCACGGCCGCTCGCAGCGCAGAGAGACGGCCGTTCGTGACGGATCACCGGGCTCGTGCGCTCAATCGTCCCGAAGTGCGATGGCGCGCCCGATCGGACGTCCCGCAAGGGGTTGCCGCTCCGGGTCGCGGGGCGTGGGATGGACGCAGGAGAAAGGAGTCCCATGACTCAGACCTTCCCCGCATGGCTGCGGGACCAGAGCACGCGCGACGACGAGGTGGGCACCCTCGCCCAGGAGTTCGCCGCCCGCGACGACCTGCCCGAGCACGGCGGCCACTCGATCTACGAGGGCTATTTCGCGAGCGAGCCCGCCGAGGCGCAGGCCGGTTTCGACCGGGCCTGGACCGAGTTCGAGGCCGACGTGCAGCCGTCGCCCGCCTCCGACGACCCGGACGGCCTCCGATGAGCGACACGACGTCCCCGGTCCAGGACCCGGACGACCAGTCCGACAAGCCGTCGCAGGCCGAGGGCGAGGACACGCGCGACACCCCCGTCGAGGTGCTGCCGGCCGACGGCAAGCCGTCGAAGGCCGAGGGCTGACGCCACTCGCGTTCACAACGGAGGAAGGATCCGTCCCGAACTCCCGATCCCCGCGGATCCGGGGCCGCGGGAACGGATCCTTCCTTCGTTGTGAACAGGCGTCACTCCGGAGCGACGACCACCCGCCCGACACCGCGCGACACGCACGGCATCACCGCCGTCAGGACGGAGTGCGGCCGAGCTGGGCGTCGATCGGAACCGTGCGGGCCACGACGACATCGCCCGTGTGCGCCGTGGTGATGGTCTCGATGAGGACGATCTCCACCTCCTCGTCAGCGACGGGGTTGTGGCGGACCCCCTTCGGGACGACGAAGAACTCGCCCGGTGCGAGGTGCACGTCCGGGCGGTCCTCGAGCTGGATGCGCAGAGTTCCGGAGACGACGAGGAACATCTCGTCCTCGTCCTCGTGCGCGTGCCACACGAGCTCGCCGAGCAGCTTCGCGACCTTCACGTACTGGTCGTTCACCCGCCCGACGACCCTCGGAGTCCAGTGCCGGGTCACGTGCGCGAGCTCGCCGGCGATGCTGGTGCTGTTCTGATCCACGGCTCCACTCTGCCGACTCCCGGCCCTCCTCGCGCACCGCACCCGACCTAGGGTTGTGCCATGCCCTACGAACCGGACGCCGGCACCTCCGCAGCATCCGATGCGCCGTTCGCGCAGCCGGTCACCGACCGCTACTTCGACGACTACGTGCCCGGATCCGTGCTGGAGCACGGCTCCTACCGGGTCACCGTCGCCGAGATCATCGACTTCGGCCGCCGCTTCGACCCGCACGACATGCACACCGACCCCGGGCTCGCGGCCGGCACCCCTCTCGGCGGACTCGTCGCCAGCGGCTGGCACACCACCGCGATGATGATGCGGATGCTCGTCGAGTCCTACCTCAACCAGGCGGCGAGCATCGCCTCGCCCGGAGTGGACGAGCTCCGCTGGTCCGTCCCCGTCCGCCCCGACGACCTCCTCCGGGCCCGCTTCACCGTGCTCGACGCGCGCCGCTCCGTCTCGCGGCCCGATCGGGGAGTGCTCCGCACCCGCATCGAGCTCCTGAACCAGGATCGCCTCGCGGTCATGACCCAGACCATGACCAACCTGATCCTGCGCCGCCCGGCACGCTGAGCGGCGACGTGCTCAGCGCACCGTCGTCGCCGCGGTGTCGGCGTTGCTCCGGATCGACGGGTCGGGCGTCTTCACAGAGAGCGTCGACGCCAGCGCGGTGCCCGTGCCCGTGCTCGTGGCCCTGACCGTGATCCTCTCCGTCACGGTCCTGCCGACCGCGAGACTCGGGCGGTGGAAGATCACGATGCTCCCGACGCGGGTGTACGTCCCCGTCGCGGACACGAACTGCACGCCCGAGGGCAGGATCACCTTCGAGTAGACCGACGTCGCGGTCGCGGGTCCGGCGTTCCTGGTGATCAGCGAGTACGTGAACGTCCCCCCCTTCACCGCGGAGGTCGGAGCCGACAGGTCCACCCGCAGATCGGCCTTCGTGGCGGTCTTCTGCGGCGAGACGGTCACCGTGCTGACGGCCCGCGCGGCGCCGGCGGAGTTCCTCGCCTGCACGGTGAAGGCGAACGTCCCGGCGGTGGTCGGGGTGCCGGTGAGCCGCCCGGAGGCGGCGAGAGCGAGTCCCGGAGGGAGCGTGCCCGCGACCACGGTGACCGTCGGCGCCGGGGATCCGGTGACCGTGTACGTGGAGTCGTAGGCCGTCCCGACGACACCGGCAGCGGCGATTCCGGAGAGGGTCGGCGCGGTGGCGGCGGCCGCGATGGTCACCGTGTCGACCGTCTGGTTCCGGCCGAAGTCGTTCGTCGCGGCGACGGTGAACGTGAAGGTGCCGGCGGCGGTCGGCGTGCCGGTGAGACGCCCGGTCGCGGTGTCGAGGGCGAGACCCGGGGGCAGCTCGGTCAGGGCGACGAACGCGGGCGTCGGGTAGCCGGTCGCGGTGTAGCCGTAGTCGAAGGCGGTGCCCACGGTGCCGTCCGGCGCTGCTCCCTCGATGGTCGGGCCGGCGAAGCCCGGAGTGACCTCCAGCGTCGTGGACATCCGGGCCGATCCGGAGGCGTTCTCGGCGAGGACCGTGAACGTGGAGGTCCCGGCGGCGGTCGGGGTGCCGGTGAGGCGCCCCTCGCTGCTGAGGGTCAGCCCCTGGGGGAGCGATCCGGACGCGAGGGAGACGGTCGGAGCGGGGAATCCGCCGACGGTGTAGGCGAAGTCGTAGGAGGAGCCGATGCGGCCGACGGGGGCTGCTCCCGACAGCGTCGGCTCTGCGGGTGCCTGTGCGACGGTGATCGTGTGCGCGGCGCCGATCGTACGGCCGTAGCGGTTGACCGCGGCGACGGTGAAGGTCGACGGACCGCTCTCGGTCGGGGTCCCCGCGAGCACACCCTGCTGCGAGAGGGCGAGGCCCGCCGGGAGAGCGCCGGAGACGACCGTGTAGGCGTACGTGCTCGGGTCCGCGCCGAACGCGTACGAGTAGTCCTGACCGACCGTCGCGGTCGCGGGAGGCGCATCCGCGCTGAGGGCGGGCCGGGCTCCGAGTGCGATGTTGTGGTAGCCGCCCGCGTCGATTGCGGTGGGGATGCCGAGGCCGCTCGGCTGCACGAGCTGGCCGTCCTCGTTGCTGCCCCAGGCGACGAGGGTGCCGTCCTGCTTCATCGCCAGGCTGTGCCGGGCGCCGCCCGAGACGGCCACGACATCCGTCAGATCGGCGGGGACGGAGATCTGCCCGTACTCGTTGCTGCCCCAGGCGACGACCATGCCGTCGCTCGTCAGCGCGAGACTGTGATCCCAGCCGGCCGAGACCGCGACGACGTCGTCGAGGCCGCTCGGCAGGCCGTCGACCTGAGGAGAGCCGGCCGTGCCCCAGGCGACGACGGTGCCGTCGTCCTTGAGGGCGAGGCTGTGCACGTCGCCGGCGGAGATCGCCGTGACGCCGGTGAGGCCGGCCGGGACGGCGTTGCTGCCCGTCGTGTTCTTGCCCCAGGCCGTGACGGTGCCCCCCTCGCGCAGAGCGAGGCTGAACTGCTCCCCGGCGGAGACCGCGACGGCGTCGTCCAGGTCGGCGGGCGGATCGGTCTCCCCGCGCTCGTTCGACCCCCAGCCGACGACGGTGCCGTCGTTCTGGAGGGCGAGGCTGTGGATCCAGCCGGCGGCCATCGACACGACCGGCTTCAGGTCCGCGGGCACGGCCGTCTGGCCCGACCGGTCGCTGCCCCAGGCGAGGAGGGTGCCGTCGTCCCGCAGAGCGAGGCTGTGGAAGCTCCCGGCTGCGACGGAGACGATCTCGCCCGGGTCGGTCGGGAGTCGCGTCTGGCCGTAGTAGCCCCAGCCCCAGGCCGCGATCCCTCCGGGCTCCACGGTCGCGGGTGCGGCCGGCGCCGCGGCGACGGGGGTGATCCCGGTGATCAGGAGTGCGGCCGCCGCGGTCAGGGCGGTGAGCACCGCGCCGACTCGTGGTGCGGAGGAGGACGGCGGGGGTGTGCGGCGGTGCATGGGGACCGACCGTCACCGGTCGTCGTGCGCGCGGGGCGCTGGTCCGCTCAGTGTCCCGAGCGGGCGCGCCCGCGGGATAGAGCCGCTAGAGGACACGTCCGCTAGCGGACACCCGGGGACACCCGCGGACTCCGCGGACTCCGCCCCGACGGCGCAGGCCGCGAGGCGTCACTCCGGAGCGACGACCACCCGCCCGACGCCCCGCGACACGCACGGCATCACCGCCGACTCCCGCTCCGCAGCCGTCAGCACCAGATCCCGGTGATCCGCCTCCCCGCCGACGAGGCGCAGTCGGCAGGTCCCGCAGGTCCCGCTGCCGCACGAGCTCGGCACGTCGATGCCCGCGTCCTCGAGCGCTGCCAGCATGGTCCGGGCGGCCGGTACCGCGATCTCGGCCCCGGTCGGCTGCCACTCCACAGTGAACGGCGCAGTCAGCCCGCCGAACGCCGGCACCCCCGCGAAGTCCTCCGCGTGCACGCGGCTCGGCCGCCAGTGCATCGTCAGCGCGCGGACCTCGTCCTGCAGCGCCTCCGGCCCGCACACGTAGAGGTGCCGCTCGCCCGGGTCGGCGAGCAGCGACCACCAGTCGACCGGCCCGTGCTCACGGCGGTGGTGGACCGTCAGCGCGGGCAGCGCGGCGGTCAGCTCGTCGAGGTACGGGGCCTGCTCGCGCGAGCGGGCCAGGTACAGCAGCTCCACGTCCGTCGCGCCGCGGTGCCCCAGCTCGATCAGCATCGCCCGGATCGGAGTCACGCCGATCCCCGCCGCGATCAGGAGGTAGGCGGGGGCGTCGACCAGCTCGAAGGAGTTGCGCGGCTCCTCGACCTCGAGTGAGTCGCCCGCCGAGACGGAGTCGACGAGGCTGCGCGAGCCGCCGCGTCCCTCCGCCGAGCGCCGCACCGCGATCGTGAAGCGGCTCCGATCGCGCAGGTCACCGGTGAGGGAGTAGCTGCGCTTCTCGCCCGAGGGCGTCGCGACCGTGACGTGCGCGCCCGGCTCGGCGGCGGGCAGGGCCCCGCCGTCCGCCCGCCGCAGGACGAACTCGCAGACGTCCGCCGTCAGCGTCCGCCGCTCCGCGACGACGAGCCTCACGCCGCCACCACCGCGTCGACCGCCACCGCATCGCCCGGCCGCAGCACTCCGCCCGACAGCACCTCGGCGAACACCCCGACGTTCTCGTGCCCGTAGTTCTCGTGCAGCAGCCGCACCACCGGCACGTCCCTCCGCGCCGTCGTCGGATCGACCTCGGTCGCCGCGCACCGCCCGGTCTCCTCGAGCACGCGCACCCGCACGTCGCCCAGCTGCAGCTCGCGCCCCACCCAGTCGCGCTCGGCCCACGGCTCGAGCCCGTCGAGGTATACGTTCGAGCGGAACCGCAGCGGATCGAGGTCGCGCCCGATGCGCTCGGACAGGTCGCGCACCGACGCGAGCGACACGAGCGAGATCGCGTTCATCAGCCGCGGCCCGTTCTTGGCGTTGTCGGTGAAGTTGTAGCCGTCCTGCTCGGCGAGCACCGGGCGGGCGCCGCCCGGCAGATCCGCGACCCGCGCGTACAGCTCGACGAACGCCTCGCGCCCGTCGGCCGTCGCAAGGTCCGCCTTGAGCACCCGATGGCCCTGCACCGTGACCTCGACCCGCCGCGCGTCGTCGTCGAAGCGGGTGCGCAGCCCCGCGAGCCGCTCGGTGTTCAGCAGCACGAAGTACTCGCGCTTGGGCAGCGGCACGAACGCGTCGGCCCGGTAGGCGCCGTCGGGCTTCGCGAGCGCGAACAGCCGGTCGGCCGGGAACCCGCGACCCGGACGCAGCACCACGCTGTCGAGCCGCTCCGGCGTCAGCCCCTTCACCGGGTAGCGGTAGAGGGAGTGGAGTGTCGTCGGCACCGTGCGAGAGTACCCCGGGGCCCGCGGCAGCCGAGCGGTCCGCCTGTCAGCCCGCGGCCCGCGCCACCCGCTCGGCCAGCAGCGCCGCCCCGGCGTCGTCGAGGTGGTCGAGGGCGTACGACGTCGGCCACAGCCCGCCGTCCTCGTCGAGCGCCGCGTCGACGCTGAAGCCGATCGTCGAGTACCGCGCCTTGTCGACGAGTCCGCTGCGGAAGAACACGATGATGCGCCCCTCCTTCGCCCAGCCCGGCTGCCCGTAGTACAGCTTCGGACGCAGCACCGGCGCCGCCTCCGTCACGAGCGCGTGCAGCCGCTCGGCGAGCGCGCGGTCCGGCTCCGGCATCTCGGCGATCTTCTCCTCCTGCGCCATACGCTCGGCCTCGGCCTTCTCGGCCGCCTTGCCCGCGCGCGCCTCGGCCTTCAGCTCGGCCGCCCGCGCCTTCATCGCCGCCTTCTCCTCCGCCGAGAAGCCCGTGTCGTCGCCCATCGCCGTCCCTCCGTCGTGTGCTGCCACGCTAGGCCGTCGCGCGTCGGCGCCGGAAGGGGACGTCGATGCGCCCGCCGCCGCCCCTTCGTGCGGACACCTCCGGCTCGCAGGAATACGTTCGGCTCGCGGAATCCGGCGATTCCTGCGAGCCGAACGCGATTCGACGAGCCCGAGTTCCGTCGGCCCCGCGAGCGTCGGTTCCCGGAGGGATCTCTGGCGCGCAGAACCACGTTCGGCTCGCGGAATCGGGCCGTTCCTGCGAGCCGAACGCGATTCCACGAGCCGGAGGTCACGGCCGCAGCCCGCCTCGCGTCACTCCACCCGCACCGTGCGCCGCACGTCGACCGCGATCACCGCGCCCGTGATCACCATCGACAGCGCGACCGAGCCCGCCGTGTCGCTCAGCCAGTGGTAGCCGAGGTAGAGCCGGCTCACGATCTGCACGACGATCAGCGTCACCGCCACGGCGATCGCGGTCACGGTGAACCAGCGCCGCTGCAGTCTGCTCGCCAGCAGATAGGTCGTGATCAGGAGGAAGTCCGCCGTGCCGAGCACGTGCCCCGACGGGAACGAGAAGGTGCGGTCGGGCCCGAAGAGCATCTCGGCGACGGGCGGTCGCGGGTGCTGCACGAGCGGAGCGATCACCTGCGCGGCGATCACGCCGGTCGCCATGCCGACCAGCAGCAGCAGCGGCCGCCAGAGGTGCTTGGCCAGGATGATCCAGCCGATCAGCACGACGAGCACCACGATCGGCAGCACGATCGGCCCGAACAGCACGGCCAGCACGATCATGGGCCCGGTGCGGTCGCGCTCGACGCGCGCGTCGAAGAAGTCCTCGACCGGTCCGTCGAGCCGCTCGATCCCGGTCTGCGTGAGCACGCCGAGCAGGATCGCGACGAACGCGACTCCGCCGAGCAGCGTCAGCAGGCCCGCCGTGATCAGGAGGCGGCGCCGGGCGGCCGCGGGGAGCGTGCGCTCCTCGACGACGAACTTCTCGTGCCAGGCCGAGAGCCGGGCCGTCTTCGAGCCGCTCATCGCGTGGTCCGGTCCAGGGAGCACGGGGCGGTGCTGGTGGTCATCGGCGGGCTCCTCGATCGGTGCTCGCGGCGGTGCGGGCACGCCAGTCTGGCGCGCCGCGTCGCTCCGGGGCGAGGCTTGCGCGGCGCGGCCCGGGATGCAGGGGCCGCCGCCGGCTCTCGCGCGATCGAGTGGGCGGGTCCATCCTGGGGCGATGATCGACGAGAAGCAGACCCTGCTCCTGTACCTGCAGGAGGGCCGCGACGCCCTGCTGAGCAAGCTCGAGGGCGTGTCGGAGTACGACGCTCGCCGCCCGCTGGTGCCCACGGGCACCAATCTGCTCGGGCTGGTGAAGCACGTCGCGGGCACCGAGGCGGGCTACCTCGGCCTCGTCTTCGGCCGGCCGTTCCCCGAGCGTCTCGCCTGGATGGAGGACGACTCCGAGCCGAACTCCGACATGTGGGCCACGGCCGAGGAGTCGCGCGAGGAGATCGTGAGCCTCTACCGCCGCGTGCACGCCCACTCCGACGCGGTCGTCGCCGCCCTGCCGCTCGACGCCCCGGGCGTCGTGCCGTGGTGGACGAACCGCGACGTGACCCTGCACCGGATCCTCGTGCACATCGCGGTCGAGACCCACCGGCACGCAGGCCACGCCGACATCGTCCGCGAGCTGATCGACGGCCGGGTCGGACTCCGCCGCGAGGGCGACAACCTGCCGGAGGGCGACGCGGCCTGGTGGGCCGCGCACCGCGCGCGGCTCGAGGCGGTGGCGCGCGCGTCGGAGTGACGGTGCGCGCCGATCCGCCTGCAGAAGTGAGGCTGAGCGCCCGGATCCGTCGATCCACGGCCGCATCCGGCCCCTCAGCCTTGCTTCTGCGGGAGAAGCGCTCCCCGTCGCGCGACCGGACCGATGCGCAGAGGAGCCTTCAGCGCGCTCCGTCAAGGGGTGGGTCCGCCGGTGGCGGCGTCCTACCGTCGGAGAAGACGGGTGCGGGGATCCCGCACGGCGCACGACCGGGAGGACACCATGCAGAAGCTCTACTACGCCAGCGGATACGTGCTCCTCGGCGACACCATCTGCACGGCGGTCGTGGAGTACGCGCAGGCTCTGGCCAACGTCGGCAAGTCCGACCTCGTCGTCGTGCCGTCGCTGTCGGACGAGGGCATGCTCGGCGAGACCCGGCTGCTGCTGGGCCCGGCGAGCCAGCTCTTCGCGAGCCCCGCGCTCGACCGCGGCGTCGACCTCGACGACCCCGACGCGGTGGAGTCGATGCGCGAGAAGACCCGCCGCCTGCAGCCCGCGCGGCCGCAGGCGCAGCCGGCCGAGATCGACGACGACGACTTCCTCTAGGGCCTGGTGGACACGAGACCGTGTTCACCGGTTCGAGGGCCTACTTCTCGAGTGTCGTGCTCGGGCTCTCGCCGAAGCGATGCGCGTACGACGCCGAGAAGCGGCCCAGGTGCGCGAACCCCCAGCGGTGCGCGACCTCGGTGACCGTGACGGTGCCGGAGTCGCTCCCGCGCAGCTCCTTCTGCACCGCGTCGAGGCGGATCCGCCGCAGGTAGTCCAGCGCGGTCATGTCGAACTCGCGGCGGAACTCGCTCTGCAGGGTGCGCAGGCTCATGTCGGCCGCCTGCGCGATCTCCTCCGTGCGGATCGGCAGGTGCGCGTTCTCGTACATGTACTCGACGGCGGTGCGGAGCCGTCCGCTGCGCGGCACGAGGAGGTCGGTCTGCGCGGTGAGGACCGCGTGGGGGAACGTCTCGAGCAGCGCGATCGCCGCCGCGCGATTCGCTTCGCTGCGCAGGAGCGGCGTGCTCTCGTCGGAGTAGATGACGCGCGCGATCGCCGCGACGGTCGCCGACCAGCGCCGCAGCGTCTCCCCGGTCGGGCGCGCGGTGGAGTCGAAGAGCAGCGGTCCGCCCTCGACGCCCTCGACGTCCTGGGCGACGCCCTCGAGGTAGGCGCCGTCGAAGTGGATGAGGTTCTGCCGGTAGTCGTGGAACTCGAAGGCGGTCGGCCGGCCGTTCACGAACATCGCGGGCTGCCCGAGCTGCAGCGCGACCGGATCACCGTCGATGTCGGTGACGCCGGTGCCGGCGGTCAGCCACGAGACGACGTACTCGCCCTCGGTCTGGATGCGGCCCTGCACGGTGCCGCCGAAGTAGCTGCCCCGGAGCGTCACCTCGGAGTCGCCCACGGACGTGTAGCGGTACGCGAAGTCCTCGCCGGGTTCGACGGCGAAGCGGTGGCCGTTGTAGGCCCCCTCGAACATCAGGCGGGCCTCGTCGATGTCGTGGCCGCTGATGTCGGAGCGGACGACGTCGGGGGAGGAGTCGTTCATCCCGAGGAGCGTCCCACGCGGGAGGGCCCCGCGTCGATGCGGAGGAGGGCGCAGTTCGTTAAGCGGATAAACGATTCAGGGGCCCGTACGCCCGGGTCATCGCGTGCACCGTCGCACTGCGGAACTCCGAGAGCAGGACGACCGAGTGCCGGTGGCGTCCCTGCACGGCGAGCGAGAAGGCGTCGCCCGAGGCGGAGTCCCACCATGCGTCGACTTCGTCCGCCGGGATCCGGACCGTGCCGTCGTCCTCGCTGAGGACGAGGGCGTCGGGGAGGACGAGGAGCGTGCCGGTCACTCCGTGCACGCGAGAGGAGCAGGTGAAGACCGAGTGCGGATCCTCGCGGCCGGCGAGACCCAGGAAGTCGGTGATCTCGACGGTGGGCGCATCGAATGCTGTGCCGGTCATCGTGCTCCCCCTTCTCGAGGCGTCCCCCGGGTCGTTCTCGACGTCACCGGAGGAGGTCATCGTGGCTCAGGCCGCGTTCGTCAGGCCGACGCTCTCGGGCTGCGGTGCGGGCTCCGGGATGACGCGCAGGCCGCGGCCGCTGTTGGCCTCCTCCATCAGCGAGCGGACCCACGTGGGGTTGATCGCGGGCATGCGGCTCCCGTTGAACGAGAACTGCAGCGGGATGGCGGGGTGCAGCCAGAGCGTCTGCCGTCCGGTGCCGTGGGTGTTCGACGCCTCGATCTGGAACGCGAACGCCTCGTTGCGGCGGAACTTGTTGATCATGACGATCTGCAGGTGCGCGAGGGCGCGGTCGTCGATGTCGTGGGCGGTGGCGGGAGTGCCGTAGAGGAGGGAACCCATGTGCGGAGTCCGTTCTGTGTGATCGCCGCGGTGTCGGCCGCGACTCGTGCGGGGCGTCCCGACGGATCCGTCGGGGGTGTGGAGTTCGGGGGGCGGTGCCGGCTCGAGGGAGCGGCGTCCGTTCGTCTCCCGGGTTCCGGAGTGCGGAGTCGCGGGGCGGTGGCAGGTCGACGGGGATCGCTCGTCCCGCCGTGACACCAAAGTAGGGGAGGGGCAGGGGGGCGGTCCCGGTTCCTATCCGCTTTGCGAAACGCGCCACCCGGGCTCGGTGCGGGCTCGCGTGCGGCGGCCCTGCGGCGGCTCAGCTCGGGCGTCGGACCGTGACCGCGAACCAGGTGACGACGGCGGCGAGGCCGAGCAGCGCCAGGGCGGTGAGGTCCCAGCCGGTGTGCTCGACGAAGAGCAGGTCGCCCGAGTTCGCGCCGCGGTGCTCGCAGCGGACGCCGAGCGGCCACCACGACCATCCACCGCTGACGACGTCGCCGGTCGGCCCGCGGTAGGGGAAATCCTCGACGCAGACGTCCCGCCAGCCGCGTCGGCCCGACGCGTAGACGCTGAAGAAGGCGACGACGATGCAGACGAGGCCGATGATCAGCAAGGCCCCCGGTACCGGGTCCCGACGTCCGCGTCCGTTCATCCGCCCATCCTGGTGCACCGCCGACGCCCGCTCGGACCCGGCGACCGCGTCAGAACGCGTAGCGGACGCGGCAGTAGGGCAGCTGCTGATGCAGCAGCGCGAGGAAGCGGTCGAGCGCGGCGCGCTTGAGGTCGCGGCGGTAGCGGATGTTCACCGCCCCGTTCTCGGAGACCTTCGACTCCTGCACGCCCGGGGTCCAGAGCAGCTCCTCGGCCTTCGGGTGCCAGCCCGTGTTCACCTCGTGCAGCCGCTCGTTGTGGGTGAGCAGGATCACCTCGGCGGCGAGCTGCGCCTTCGCCCGCGGGTGCAGCGCCGCGTCGAGCTGCTGGAAGAGCTCGGCCCAGTCGCGCTGCCAGGTGGGGGTGAGGATCACGGGCGAGAAGTTGACGTGCACCTCGTAGCCGGCGTCGACGAAGTCGTTGATCGCGGCGATCCGCTCGGCGATCGGCGAGGTGCGGATGTCGGTGACCTTGGCCGTCTCGGCGGGCATCAGCGAGAAGCGGATGCGCGTGCGGCCGAGCGGATCCCACTCGAGGAGGTCGCGGTTGACGTACTTCGTCGCGAACGAGGCCTTGGCGGTCGGGGACATGCGGAACAGCTCGCAGAGGTCGCGCACGTTCTCGCTGAGCATCGCGTCGACCGAGCAGTCGCTGTTCTCGCCGATGTCGTAGACCCACGAGTCGGGGTCGCACTGGTTGCCCTCGGTCTTGGGGCCCTGCTTGGCGATGTGGCGGGCGAGGTGTCGCTGGATCTGCTCGATGTTGGTGAAGACGGTGACGGGATTGCTGTAGCCCTTCCTCCGCGGCACGTAGCAGTAGACGCACGCCATCGCGCAGCCGTTGGCGTGCGACGGCGCGATGAAGTCGGCGGAGCGTCCGTTCGGACGCGTGACCAGCGACTTCTTGACACCCAGCACGAGCGCCTCGGTCTTGATCCGCACCCAGCGCGCCACGTTGGTCTCGTCGCCGTGCACCTCGGGGATCATCCAGTGAGACTCGACCGGCACGATCTCGGCGCCGGGCCAGCGCGCGACGATCTCCTGCCCGCGCGGCTGCTCGAGCGCCGCCGGCTCGGCGTAGATGCGCCGCACGTCGAGCAGCGTGCGTTCCCGGGTGGCGGACATGAGTCCGTTCTACCGGCGACCTCCGACATCGGCGCCGGGAGTTCGGGATGCGTCCCACCTGTCGTCACGCGGTTCGCTCAATCCTGTCTTCGTTGCAGGACTCCGGCCAGGGCTGCGACGACGATCGCCGCCAGCAACCATCCCAGTATCGACATGAAAGCGGTCAGGTACTGGGCCCAGCCGAAGGGCGTGAATGCGTCGGCCTGCCCCAGTGAGACGACGGGGAAGAGGAGATCGACTGCGAGAAGCAGGGTGTTCAGCTGGGGCGTCGGGCTTGCCGACTCGTCCGGTCTCAGGAGTTCGGCGTCACTCGCCCGCTGCAAGCAGAAAGCGCCGACGGCGATCATTCCCAGTAGCCAGATCACAGCGCGGCGTAATCGGAAGCCGTAACCGACCGTAACCCGCATGATCGCGCTGAGTGCCGCCGAGAACGCCGCATCGAATCCTTTCTTGCCCGCGTTGCTGTCGCGTCTTCCTGCCATCAGGACCTCTGTGGCGAAGCTTTCTCGACCCACGTTCCGATAAGCGGTAGCGACGGCGGCGTACTTCTGAGGATGAAAGCGGTCGTCCAGTCTGATCCAATCAAGTCTCGCTGCCACGTCTTTGGCGCTTGCCCCGATCTTGTCTTCGTCGCCCTCGAGACGGCGAAAAGATGCCCCGATGAGCGCCGCGGAGGGAGGCCAAGAGGATCGCGTGTCGCGATAGGTCTCCATAGAGACGTTCGTGAGATCGAGTGTTCCTGTGATGCTGGCGAAATGAGCATGTACTGCGCCTGATACTGTCGAGCCATCCAAGTCCAGGCTCCTTTTGTCTGCGTCTACAAAGGTGGCGCTCGTGCAGTCCAAAACCCGAAGCTGAGCCCCGGCGATCTTCACCTCACCCCTGATGGTCGCATCGGTGAAATCAACTGCCCCGAGCGTTGTCGAAGAGGCATCGATGGCCCGCGCCCTAGGAGCGTTCACCTGCGCGCGGTGGAAAGCCAGCTCTCCTTCCGACGTGAGACCGACCAACCAGATCCCCCCGTCGACGATCGCGTCCTGCAATTGAATGCCACCTCGAACGACGGCTGAGTCGATCTCCAGGGTGTACTCATCGGCACTCTTGGCGCGAAGGTCTGTCATGTCCAGTTGCCCTCCGATGGAGGCCCCTATCGCTTGGATCTGCCCGTCGATCCTCGCGTGCTCGAGGGATACCAGACCGTCCACGCTCAAATAGTTCGCGTTGATGGCTTTGCCGTCGCCGTTGACGAATGAGCTGCGTCCGGCTTCGAGTCTTGCTAGCCGAGCACCGAAGAGATTCGCTTGCCCGATGCACGTGAAGCCCTCCGCCAAGTTCATCGTGCCAGTGAGCACGAGATGTCTTGCGCGAAGGCCAGGGACCACCGAACTGCGAAGGCTGATGCTGGAACCTTCGGATTTTGAGAGGATGAGAGGCTTCTCGAAAGAGCAGTCTTCGAGTGACAGTGGGCACGGTATCGAGAGGCTGCCAAGGTTGAGTGAGCCGGTGATTCGGGCTCCTCTCACGCGGAGAGCCACCGGCGACGACTCTCCGAGTCGTTCGGGCGAGCAGAGAAGGAGGCGCAACACTTCGGCGCGAACGCGACGCGAGTGCGAAGGCGGCTTCCGCAGGTCCAGCACGTGTCCCCCACGACCGGCCTCGACGATCGCACGTTCGGAATCAGTCAGCACAAGCGCGGAATCGTGAGCCATGGTCAAGGTGTAGCACGCGTGCACTGCGGCGTCTCGCCTGTCGACATGAGATGAAGCGACTTCCGTGGACGGGACGATCTTGACGTCGTCCTTCTCTGCGGGGTACTTCTGCCTACAGGGGTTGCGTAGTAGCGTCCGGCGAGACTTTGAGCCCTTCGTTGCGTGTGCCGCCCGCCGCTGCACCTGGGGCGTTATCGCAGTCTCGGGCAACTCTCGAGGCCAGCTCGGCCCGCGTCGCGCAGGATGGGGGCATGGACTCGACCGCCGACTGGTACCGCCGGGCCGCCCGCGAGCTCGCGCAGACGTCCGAGCTGCAGGTGGGCTGGGCCCTCGAGGTCGCCGCGCGCGACGACCTGCTCGCGCTCATCGACGAGCTGCCGCGCGCGCACCGCCAGCCCTCGCTCCTCTTCTCGGTCGCCCGGTACCTGGGCGCGCCGACGGAGGCGTTCGCCGACTGGCTCGTCGCCGAGTGGCCGCGCGTCGCACCGGTCGCAGCCGAGCGCCTCACCCAGACGAACGAGGCGCTGCGGTGCGCGCCGCTGGTCGCCGCCCTCGAGCGGATCACCGAGCCGGACGAGCCGATCGCGCTGATCGAGATCGGCGCCTCCGCGGGTCTCTGCCTCGCTCCGGAGCGCTACTCCTACGCCTTCGCGACCGGCGAGAGCATCGTGCGCCTGGGCTCGGGCGGCCCGCTGCTCGAGTGCACCGTGACCGGCGGATCCGCGCCCGCGCGGCTGCCGCTCGTGGCGTGGCGCCGCGGACTCGACCTGCGGCCCCTCGATGTGCGCTCGGCCGACGACCGCGCGTGGCTCGAGGCGCTGCTGCCGCCGGACCGGCCGGAGCGGACCGCGCGCCTGCGCGAGGCCGTCGCGGTGCTGCGGGAGGATCCTCCGCCGATCGTCGCCGGCGACGCCGCCGACGCGTTGCCCGTCCTGCTCGCGGAGGTGCCGCGGGGGATGCGGGCCGTCGTCGTCTCGCTCGGCACGCTGGTCTACCTCCCGCGTCCGGCCCGCGAGCGCGTGCTCGACGCGGTCGCGGCGCGCGGGGCGAGCCTCGTCACCCTCGAGGCGGAGTCGCTGCTCGCGCACCTCGTCGCACCCCGCGCCGCTCTCACCGCTCCCGAGCCGACGCCGTTCCTGCTCGCCGCCGACGGCGTCCCGCTCGCGTGCGCCACCCCGCACGGCGGCCGCCTGTCCTGGCTGACCTGACCGCGGCGCGACCCTTCCGCACGAGCGCCCCCGGCGTCCCCCCGACCGTCGTTCTCCGGCGGGTGGGTCTCGATACGCCCCTTCGGGGCTACTCGACCAGCAAGAGCTTCTGCTGATCGAGTAGGGCGCGCAGCGGCCGTATCGAGATCCGCGGTGTCTCGGAGTCGGTGGGTCTCGAGACGCCCCTGCGGGGCTGCTCGACCAGCAGGGGTCCGCTACAGCGCGTCGACGAACATCTGCGTCGCCTGCGGCACGTACGACGCGTTCGTCGCGGGGTCCCAGCCGACCAGCGCGACGACGTTCCCGCCGACCCGCGCCGTGATCCCGACCAGCGTGAACGGGCTCGAACCCACCGCGCCGGTGACGGTCCAGCCGACCGACTCGTCGGTCCCGGTCGTCGCCGGCACCGTCTGCGCGACCGTCGTCTGCACCGGCACACCCTCCATCGCGAACAGCGCCGAGCCGCTCGCGCAGCGCTCGAGGGCGCCCTTCGCGTCGGCCACCAGGGCGGAGGCGGCGGTCGGGTCGGCCGCGCTCGCCACGACCGACGTCATCGAGCGGTCGTTGCTCGTGCCGTACTGCACGGTCGAGCCCGGCGACGCCGTGTCCCAGCCCAGCCCGAAGGGCGAGAGGCAGCTCGCGTCCGTCGCGGTCAGCCCCGGGTAGATCGAGTCGAGCATCTCCTGGATGCTCGCGTACTGGTCCGGGACGAACTGGATGCCGGTGAACACGGCTGCCAGCTCGGGCTCGCCCAGCTGAGCGGTGGCCGCCGGGGCCGCGGGGGCGGCGGCCGTCGGCGTGAGGGTCGGGATGGGCTTCGGCGTGCTGACCTCGCCCACCGTCCCGCCTCCGCCCGCGCATCCGGTCAGTGCGAGCAGCAGTGCTCCTGCCAGTGCGATCCCTGCGGTCGTCCGCCTCATCGTGTCCCCCGATCACTCCGCCACGGCCTGTCGCCGGGCGCGTCACCTCGACGCTAACAGCAGCCGCCCGCCCGGACGGAGTCGTCCGGGCGGGCGGTCGGCCCCCGTCCCGGTCACGCGCGCGGGATGACCATCGAGACGCTCGCGCGCGAGCCGCCCGAGACGGCCGTGACCGTGCCGGTACCCGCGGCGATCGAGCTCTTGCCCGTGCGGAACACCTTGGTCACCGTGGCGCCCGGGGCGACCGCGGCCGAGGACGCCGTCCCGTAGGGCGTCGCGACGGTCAGATCGGCGGCCGCGCGGCCGGTGTTCGTCGCCGTCACCGTGACGACGACCTTCCCGAGGATCACCCGCGAGGTCGCCTTCGCCGTGACGGAGGCACCGGGCACGACGCTCGCTCCGGCCAGCGCCGTCGTCACCCCGTCGACGCGCGCGGTGATCGAGACGGTGCCGGCGGTGGAGCCGGTGCGGATCCGGGGGAGCGCGGCGACGCCGTCGGCGCCGGAGAGCACCGCGGCGGTCGTCGCTCCGCTCTCGAAGGCCGCCGGCCCGGTGATCGCGAAGCCGACCGAGCGGCCCGCGAGGGCGCGACCGGAGGAGTCGCGCACCAGCACGGACTGCGCGAGGTCGCGCGTCGTCGCGGTCGGCACGCTCTGCAGCGTCCCGCGCGCCTCTGCCGAGGCCGCGAGGGCGATGCCGTTGACCTCGATCTCGGCCACGCCCGTGGATCCGCCGTACTCGCCGGCGCCCCACGCCGTGAACACGAGCCGCAGCGCCGTCGTGGTCACCGGAGCGAACGCCGCGCGATTCAGCACGTCGCGCTCGCGGCCGGGAGCCGCTCCGCTGACGGGAGTCCAGACGTCGCCGACCAGGTGCTCGACCCGCCACGACCGCGCGGGGATCAGACCGCGTCCGTCGGCGTCGGCCGCGTCGCTCGCGAAGAGCACCGAGGCGCTGTCGACGGTCACGGCGCTCGGCCAGCGCAGCTCGACGTACTGCTCTCCGACCCGCGGCCACGAGCCCCAGATCGTCGAGGCGGCGCCGTCGGCGACCGCTCCGACCGAGGTCCACGGCGAGGTGTACGAGGCGCTCGTCGACGAGGCGAGCGGAGCGATGTCGCCGACGTAGTCGGTGCACGGAACCGTCACCGTGACCGTCGCGCGCCGGGTCAGCGCGTCGATCCGGTCGACCCGCACCGACATGCCGGAGTTGAGCACTGCGCTCTCGCCGGCCGGCACGAACTCGTTCGCCTCGCTCGCGTCACCCGGACGCTCGAGCAGGTCGCCGGCGTACGGCTGGCCCGGGTTGGAGCGCAGGATCTGCACGCCCGAGACGTCGCGGCGCACCTGGAAGGGGCTCGTGTACGCGCCGCCGTCGGACGTCGTGTCGGCGCGGTCGTTGTACTGCGCCCAGTAGCGGATGCCCGCGTCCTGCGGGTCGTTCCAGGTCAGCGCGCGCCGGCCGGCGGGTCCGGCTCCGAGGGTGTCGAGGGTGGTGGTGCGGGGTGCGCCGCAGACGGGCTGGCGGGTGTTCGGCAGCGTGCCCAGGCGCGCCAGCGACGGGGACGACAGCGGCAGGAACGACCAGGAGTCGCCCATCACGTCCGTCCGGTTGCCGTACTCCTCGCGGCGGCAGTCCGCGGGCAGCGGGGTGGAGGCGTAGTCGCGGGTCGTCGCGCAGTTCACGCTGTAGGCGTGCGGCAGCGAGAGATTGTGGCCGAGCTCGTGCGCGAGGAAGTACGCGTCCGGTCCGGGCTGGAACGCGCGTCCGCCGTCGTCGGGATCGCCGGGCTGCTCGCCGTTGGCCCAGTTCGGGCACGGGTCGCCCTCGGGCACCATGGCCACCAGGTGCTTGCCCGGTCCGCGCTGCCAGCCGGTCCTCTGAGCGATCCAGTCCTGCAGCCCGCCCGTGTTCGTGCAGCCGATCGGCTGGTCGACGACCTGCCAGTCGACGACCTGGTCGAGCTCGAAGCGGATCGCCCCACCGGTCTCGCGGGAGTAGAACCGGTCGACCAGCTCGAGGGAGCGGACGGCGTCGGCGGTCGTGTACCCGCCCGGGACGGTGCCCTGCGGAGCGACGAGCGCGATCGTCACCCGGTGCGTCTGCACCTGGGCGCGCGCCGGGATGTCGACGTCGATGAAGTCGGCGTCGAGGGCGAGGGCGGCCTGCTGCGTCGTCGCGTCCGCCTCCGGCTCGATCACGGTGGGCTCGGCGTCCGGAGCCGCGACGGGGCGGTCGGGCGCGGGAGCGGCAGGAGCGGGAGCGGGAGCGGGGCCACCGGAGCGGCCGCCGCCGGAGCCGCGGCGGATCCCCCGGCGACGAGGCCGGAGGCCAGCAGCAGTCCGGTGAGCGCTCCGGGGAGCAGGGCGTGTCGTCGTCGCATGGTCGTCCTCCGGGTCGGTCCTCGCTGAGTGCCCTGAGCGGCAGTGGCGGAGGCACGAGCTCCCGCCGACCTCCTCGCCGCTGAGGAGTCGGCTGACGTTACCGTGAACATCCGCGCAGGAACGGGCGGATGTCCCTCCGCGGCGGCCCCTTTCCGGGTGGGGTCCAGAAATGCAGAAGGCCGGGGGCGCACCCCCGACCTCCCGCGTCGATCAGATCTCGGTGTGCCCCAGATCCGCCGCGTCCAGCAGTCGGATCTCGGCCTCGGCGAAGGCCTCGAGCTCGAGCACGACGACCTCGTTCCGCCCCGCCCGCGTCACCGGCGACGGCACGATCAGGGTGCGCTGGGGCCCGCGCCGCCAGTAGCGGCCGAGCAGGAACCCGTTCACCCAGACCAGGCCCTTGCCCCAGTGCAGCGTGTCGACGAAGAGGTCGGACGGAGCGTCGAGCTCGAACGACCCCGAAGCGAGCGAGGGCCCTGCGGCGAAGCCCTCCGCGGCGCCGGCGAGCGAGGGGAGGAGCGACACGTCGAGCGCGCGGGCCGTCCATCCGGTGAGCGCCGCCCCGTCGAGCTCGACCCCGCCGATCAGTCCCTTGTGCTCGCCGATCCGCACGCCGTAGTTCACGCGCCCCTGGTTCTCGACGAGGATCGCGAGCGCCCCGCGGCCCCGGGGCAGCGTCAGCGCGCGCTCGTGGTTGTCGCGCGCGAGCACGCCCACGGGGGTGCCGTCGAGCAGCACCCAGGCGCGGTCGCGCACCTCCTCGCCGACGACCAGGCGGGCGGGGGCGTCGGAGGAGTCGAGCACGGTCTCGAAGAGCACGAACCCGTCGGCGTGGCCGAGCTCGTCGAACGACGCCATCGCCTCGAGCGCGGTCGCCTCGCCGAAGGCGTCGAGCCCGAGCAGAGCGGGGCCGGGGAGCAGCGGCGCGGTGAGCGCGGGCGACGGCGTCCGCGGGACGGGCACCTCCTCCGGCACCGGCGCGTAGCGCGCGATGACCTCGCGGAACGCCCAGAACTTCTCGGTCGGGTGCCCCGCCTCGTCCAGCGGGGCGTCGTAGTCGTAGCTCGTGGTGATCGCGGCGTAGCGGCCCTTGTCGTTCGCTCCGCTGGTCAGGCCGAAGTTCGTGCCGCCGTGGAGCATGTAGATGTTCACGGAGCCGCCCACCGCGAGGAGCGCGTCGAGCTCGCGGGCCGAGGCGTCGGCGTCCGTCGTGTGGTGCTGGGTGCCCCAGTCGTCGAACCAGCCGCACCAGAACTCCATGCACATCAGCGGGCCGGTCGGCTGGAACTCGCGCAGCGTCGCGAGGCGCTCGGGCGTGCGCGAGCCGAACGAGCCGGTCAGGTGCAGGCCGGGGAGGCTGCCGTCGGCGAGCATCTGCGGCGTCGGCTGGTCGATGGTCGTGAGCGGCACGGCGACTCCGGCGTCGCGCGTGACGCGGACGAGCTCGGCGAGGTACTCCTTGTCGGAGCCGTACGCTCCGTACTCGTTCTCGATCTGCACCAGGACGACCGGTCCGCCCCGGTCGATCTGCCGCGGTGCGACGATCGCGTAGACCTCGCGGAGGTACTCGCTCACCGCGGCGACGTAGTGCGGCTCGGACCGGCGGACGCCCACCTCGGGGTCGCGGAACAGCCAGGCCGGGAGCCCGCCGTTGTCCCACTCCGCGCAGATGTAGGGACCGGGTCGCACGATCGCGTGCATGCCCTCGGCGGCGACGAGGTCGAGGAAGCGGCCGAGGTCGAGGCCGCCCTCCGCGCGGAAGGAGCCGCGGACCGGCTCGTGCGCGTTCCAGGCGACGTAGGTCTCGATGGTGTTCAGGCCCATCAGCCTCGCCTTGCGGATGCGGTCGGCCCAGAGGTCGGGGTGCACCCGGAAGTAGTGCAGCGCGCCGGACAGGATCCGGTGCGGCCGTCCGTCGAGCTCGAAGTCGGTGGCGCCGATGGCGAAGCGGCTCTCGGGTGCGGTGGTCATGATCATCCCTCGGATCAGGAGAAGCGGGTGGTACGCAGGAGGCCGGCCGGAGCGATCCGGCCGGCCTCCCAGGGGGTCTACGACTACTCGGAGACCGTGAAGCCCTGCTCGTTGCCGTACTGCACGAGCTTGCTCTGCCAGTCGGCGAGGCCGTCATCGAGGCTGGTGCCGTTGGCGTAGGCCTGTCCGACAGTGTCGCCGAAGACGCTGTTCGCGTAGACCTGGTAGGGCAGGTACGACCAGCCGGGGCGGACGTCCTCGGAGGCCTGGGTCAGCACCTCGTTGATCTTCTGGCCGCCGAAGTACTCCGACTCGGCCGAGACGAATTCGGGGTCGGTCAGGTCGGCGGTGGTCGACGGGAATCCGCCGCTCTCGAGGAACACGTCGACCGAGGCCGGGTCGCTGTTCAGCCAGCGCAGGAACGCGGCCGCGAGGGCCGGGTTCTCGCTCTGCGAGGTGACCGACTGGCCGCCTCCGCCGTTCTCGGCGCTGACGGGGGTGCCGTCGTAGGTCGGGATCGGCGCGACGGCCCAGTCGCCCGAGGCGTCCGTGACACTGGACTCGAGCACGCCGGGCATCCAGGCGCCGGTGATCAGCGAGGCGATCGATCCGTCGCCCAGGCCCTTGTACCACTCGTCTCCCCAGCCGGGGGTGTCCGAGAGCAGGCCCTTCTCGACGAGCTGGTTCCAGACGCCCGTCCACTTCTTGGTGCCCTCGTCGGCGAGGTTCACCGTGATGTCCTCGCCCTCGAACTGGAAGGGCTGGCCGCCGGCCTGCCAGATGAGGCTGGTCGCGAAGCCCGCGTCGCCGGTGTCGGCGGTGATGTACTTCGTGGGGTCGGCGGTGTGCAGCTTCTCTGCCGCGGCGACGTACTCGTCCCACGTGGTCGGCACGGCGATGCCGTACTGGTCGAAGACGGTCTTGTTGTAGAACATGGCCATGGGGCCCGAGTCCTGGGGGAGGCCGACGAGCTTGCCGTCGATGTTCACGCTGCCCCACGTGGAGGCGCTGAACTTGTCCTCGAGGTCGCCGAGGCCGTACTGCGAGAGGTCGAGCAGCGAGTCCGACAGGGCGAACTGCGGCATGGCGTAGTACTCGATCTGCACGACGTCGGGAGCGCCCGAGCCGGCCTTGATCGCGTTCTGGAGCTTGGTGTACTCCTCGGTGTTCGTGCCGGCGTTGACCAGCTCGACGTCGACCTCGGGGTAGGCCTCCTCGAACGCGGCGACCTGCGCCTCGGCGCTGGGGGTCCAGCTCCAGTACGTGATCTTGCCGCCCGCCTCGAGGGCGGCGTCGAGGTCGGCCGCGGTGCCGCCCTCGGCGCTGGTGCCGCCGTTCCCGCCGGGGGAGGGGGCGGAGCAGGCGGCCAGCGAGCCGGCGGCCAGGGCGGCCGCGGCGGCCACGGTCAGGGTCCGCCGGAGGGCGGAGCTCGTGAACTTCATAGGGGGGATCCCTTCACTTCTTCGTGCTGCGGGTGGTGGCGGCCGGCGCGGGTGCTCCGGCTGCAGGGGGGAGGTCGGAGGGCGTCAGCCCTTGACGCTGCCGGCGCTCAGCCCGGACTGCCAGAAGCGCTGGAGTCCGAGGAAGGCGACGACGATGGGGATGATCGTGAGCAGCGAGCCCGTGATCACCAGGTTGTAGATCGGCTGCGCGCTGACGCCGGTGGCCTGGGCGTTCCACTGGTTCAGGCCCACGGTGAGCGGGTACCACGAGGGGTCGCTCAGCATGATCAGCGGCAGGAAGTAGTTGTTCCAGGTCGCGACGACCGAGAACAGCAGCACCGTCACGATGCCCGGCGCCAGGAGGCGGATCGAGATCGTGAAGAACGTGCGGAACTCGCCCGCGCCGTCCATCCGCGCCGCTTCGAGCAGCTCGGTGGGCACCGACTCCACCGCGTAGACCCAGACCAGGTAGAGGCCGAAGGGGCTGATCAGCGAGGGGATGATGATCGCCCACGGGGTGTTCGTCAGGCCCAGCTGGCTGAACATGAGGAACGTCGGGACGGCCAGAGCGGTGCCGGGCACGGCGATCGCTCCGAGGACGACCGCGAAGACCGCCTTGCGGCCGGCGAAGCGGAACTTCGCGAGACCGTAGCCGGCGAGCGTGGCGAGCAGCGTCGCTCCTCCGGCGCCGACGACGACGTAGAGGAGGGTGTTGCCGAGCCAGCGGAGGAAGATGCCGTCGCGGTAGGTCAGTGTCTCGGCGATGTTCTGGAAGAAGACGAAGTCGCCGTCGAACCAGAGCCCGAAGCTCGAGAGCAGCCCGGCCTGCGTCTTGGTCGCGTTGATGACCAGCCAGGCCAGCGGCACGAGGCTGTAGAGGATGAACGCCGACATCAGCAGGGTGAAGGCGATCGACTTCTTCGGGTGGACGGAGGATCCGCGGCGGGGAGCGCGGCGGACGCGGGAGGCGGTCGGGCGGGAGGCGGTCGTGACGGCCATCAGTTCTCCTTGCGCGCGCCGCGGAGCTGGACCACGTAGGCGATGATCGCGGTGATCACGCCCATCACGATCGCGACCGTGGCCGACGCGTTGTACTGCTGACCGGCGAAGGACAGGTTGTAGGCGTACATGTTCGGCGTGAAGTAGGTGGTGATGATGTTCGGCGCCAGCGTCCGGAGGATGTTGGGCTCGTTGAACAGCTGGAAGCTGCCGATGATCGAGAAGATCGTGGCGATGACGATGGCTCCGCGCAGGGCGGGCAGCTTGATCGAGCGGATGACGCGCATCGGGCCGGCTCCGTCGATCTCGGCGGCCTCGTAGAGCTCGCCGGGGATCGTCTTGAGCGCGGAGTAGAAGATCAGCATGTTGTAGCCGACGAACTCCCAGGTCACGATGTTGCCGATCGAGACCAGGATCCAGTCGCGCGAGAACGGAGCGACGACGTCGGAGCCGAGCAGGTCGTTGACGTTCGCCGCGAGGCCGAAGTTGTCGCCGTAGATGAAGCCCCACATCAGGACCGCGACGACGGCCGGGACCGCGTAGGGGAGGAACACGACGATGCGGAAGAAGCCGGTGCCGTGCAGGCGGCCGCTGTCGATCGCGAGGGCGGCGACGAGGGCGAGCACCAGCATGACCGGCACCTGGACCGCCAGGAACAGGACGACGCGGACGAAGCCCTCCCAGAAGTTCGCGTCGCCGAGCAGCGTCAGGTAGTTGTCGAGGCCGACGAAGGCGGTGCCGCCGACGAGCTGCTCGCGGAACAGGCTGAGGTAGATCGAGTAGATCACCGGAGCGATGAAGACGAGCAGGAAGACGACCAGGAAGGGGGCCACGAAGGCCAGGCCCTTCCACTCGCTCTTCGCTCGCGAGCGCGGCACCTGCTTCAGTGGCGCCGCAGGAGGGTCGACCTCGCGCAGGGGGACGGGTGGAGACGTCGTCGTCATCAGTGACTTCCGTTCGATTTCGGCCACGGTGGGGGAGGCGGCGTGTTCACGTCAACATGGCAGATCGCCACCGTATCATGTTCACGTCAACACGTTCAGTATCGATCGGATCACGGTGGTTTCCTGCACGGGGGCCCCTGGCCGCCCCGATTATGTTCGGCGACGCGCTATAAACGAGGGACCATGGCATCCGACGCGACTCCGACGACGAGCACCGCCCCGCGTCGCCGCGGGCCCTCCATGGCCGACGTCGCCCGGCTCGCGAAGGTGTCGGGTCAGACCGTCTCGCGCGTGTCGAACGGGCGGTCGAACGTCGACGGCGAGACCCGCGAACGGGTCCTCCAGGCGATGCGCCAGGTCGGCTACCGCCCCAACAGCGCCGCCAGGGCCCTGCGCACCGGCCGCTTCCACAGCATCGGCGTGATCATGTTCACGCTGTCCTCCTTCGGCAACATGCGCACCCTCGATGCGATCGCCGTCGCCGCGGCCGACGCGGGCTACTCCATCACCCTCATCCCGGTGCCGCACCCGACGCAGGGCGAGGTCTCGGTCGCGTTCCACCGGCTGAGCGAGGAGGCTGTGGACGGCGTCATCATCATCGTCGAGGCGCACCTGCTCGACGAGGCCGACATCGTGCTGCCGCCCGAGCTGCCGGTCGTCGTCGTCGACTCCGCCGGCGACGATAAGCACTCCGTGATCGACACCGACCAGATGTCGGGCGCCCGCCAGGCCGTCGAGCACCTGCTCGACCTCGGGCACCGCACCGTGCACCACATCTCGGGCCCCCCGCGCTCCTACTCGGCCGAGCGCCGCCGCGAGGCGTGGGAGGCGACGCTGCGCACCCGGGGTGCAGAGGTGCCCGAGGCCCTCGTCGGCGACTGGTCCAGCGCATCGGGCCATCGGCTCGGAGTGGAGCTCGCCGCCGACCCTGCGGTGACGGCCGTCTTCGCCGCGAACGACCAGATGGCCCTCGGAGTGCTGCGCGCCCTGCACGAGGCGGGACGCGCTGTCCCGGGCGAGGTCAGCGTCGTCGGCTTCGACGACATGGAGGAGTCGGCGAGCTTCTGGCCGCCGCTCACCACGGTGCGCCAGTCGTTCGCCGACACCGGCCGCCGCTCCGTCGACATGCTGCTGCGCGAGCTCGAGACGGGCGAACGCACCGGAGCGACGCTCGTCCCGACCGGCCTCGTCGTCCGCGCCAGCACGGGGCCCGCCCCGGCCTGAGGGCTCCTCGCGACTAGAGGAAGTCGGGGCGGACCTCCGCGATGCCCGCGAGCTCCCCCTGCAGCAGCGCGTGCAGACGGCGCCCTTCGGTGATCCACTGCGGACCGAGGTTCCCGTCGAGCGCGTTCCGCAGGTACTCGTCGTTCCACGCGTGCAGACGCTCGGAGAGCCCGGCCGAGAGTCCCAGGTCGGCGGCGTCGAGGGTGTATGCCGCTGAGAAGCTCTCCCACAGCGGCCACTCCCTGCCGTGGTCGCAGAAGAGGCGGATGACCCGCAGGCCGTTCGGGAGGGTCGGAGGCGACATCGGTCGCCGGCTGAGCCAGCGGTCCTGCATCTCGGCGCGGGCCCGCCACTGCTCGCGGGTCGACGGCCGGTCGGTGTAGTCCATCCCGGTCAGCCAGACGAGACCGCGTCCGTCCTCTGAATCGTCCACGACGAGGGCGAGCGACCAGATCATCTCCTTGCCGGCGATCGCTCCGACACCAAGAGCCTCCGTCACGCTCACCCCTGTGATGTCGGTCGCCCTGGTGGGACCGCCGTAGGTGAAGAGGCGGTACCGCGCCTCGTGCCGCTCCCACCGGGAGTCCCTCTCGTCGACCGCGTGCCCCTGCATGCCCTCCACGTCAAGGACCCGGCGATCGAGGTGCCCGAGAATGCGCGCTCCTCCAGCGTGTCGGGAGCGTTCCCGGGCACCTCGGTCGGCAGGCGCGGAGACGAGGCTCCCCGGCCTGAGTCGGGCCCGGGTCGCGTCGGGTCAGTAGGTGACGACGATGTCCGGCACCGGCACCGGCACCGGCTCCGGCACGCCCGCCTCGGCGCAGACGCGGGAGAGCTGCGACTCGGAGATCGCCTCCACCTGCCCGAGGGGGATGTCCTTCTCGATGCCGTCGAGCGCATCGGCGAAGTTCGTGAGCTGACCCGCCATGAACTCGTCCGCGTCCGGAAGGATCGCGCGGAGATCGAGCGCGTACTGCTCGACAGTCCCGTTCTCGTACCAGTGCTCCTTCACCGCCCAATAGGCCAGGCACGCTGTGTTGTTCGGGATCGCCGGATCGACGGTCGTGGGGAGCGGCGTCGGGGTCTCGCGCGGCGCCTCCGGAGGTGCGAGGTACGGGAGGACCGTGCAGCCGCTCAGGGCCAGCACCACGACCGCACCGCCCACCATCGTCGACCAGCGTCCCATCGGTCCTCCTCCGCCGGGTCCAGAGAACCACGCGAGAGTGACCCGCGCGCTCCCCGTCGGGAAGCGCGTCCCCCTCGGCGCGACCGGGCGCGCGGTGCGCGCGTCGGTACTGTGGACGTCGTCCCGGTCGAGCGGCCGGGCGAGACGATACGGGAGAAGAACATGTCGGTCGGTCTGCTCGCGGTGGTCGATGACATCCTCACCGCCGCCCTGAAAGCCAGCGCCAAGACCGCGGGAGTCGTCATCGACGACGCGGCCGTCACTCCGCAGTACGTGCAGGGCCTGACGCCGGCGCGCGAGCTGCCCGTGGTGTGGAAGATCTCGCTGGGCAGCCTGTTCAACAAGTTCGTCATCATCATCCCGCTGGCGCTGCTGCTGTCGGCGTTCGCGCCGGGGGTGCTGCCGTTCCTGCTCATCATCGGAGGCGCGTTCCTCTGCTTCGAGGGCGCCGAGAAGGTGTCGGAGTGGTTCGGACTGCACCACGCGGCCGCCGAGACCGAGGCGCGCGACGAGAAGAAGCTGGTCTTCGGCGCGATCCGGACCGACCTCATCCTGAGCACCGAGATCATGCTGATCGCGCTCGACGGGCTCGACCCCGACTTCGGCTTCGGGCCCACGCTCGGAGCGCTCGCGATCATCGGCCTCGGCATGACCGCGCTGGTCTACGGTGCCGTGGCGCTGCTGGTGAAGATCGACGACGTGGGCCTGGGGATGATGAAGAACCCCTCGCGCGGAGTCCGTCGCGCCGGCGTCCGCATCGTCGCGTCGATGCCGTTCGTGTTCCGCGTGATCAGCATCATCGGCACTCTCGCGATGCTGTGGGTCGGCGGGCACCTCGTGATCGCGAACCTGGCCGAGACCTTCTGGCACGGACCCTACGACCTGGTGCACGTCGTGACCCACGCGGTCGAGGCGGCCGGCCCGGTCGTGGTGTGGCTGGCCGACACCTTCGTCTCGATGATCTTCGGCCTCGTGCTCGGAGCGATCATCGTCGCGATCATCACGGGAGTCTCGGCGCTGCGTCGCAAGGGTGCGCCGGCGCCGTCGGCGCACTGAGCGCGGGGCGGCCGTCGCGTCCCTTCTGCTGATCGAGCGGCGCGCGGATCGAGATCCGCGATGCCCGGGAGTGGGCGGGTCTCGATACGCCCCTGCGGGGCTACTCGACCAGCAAGTGTTGTGCGGAACCTCGGCCGAGAGTGCTCCTCAGCCGCGATGGTGGCTGACGGGTGCTCCTGGCTGACGTTCTGCGGCGGCGCCATCCTGTGGCCGCCGCGCCCCCTCCTCCTGCTGATCGAGTAGCGCGCGGGGCGCGCGGATCGAGATCCGCGATGTCCGGGGGTGGGTGGGTCTCGATACGCCCCTTCGGGGCTGCTCGACCAGCGGGCGGGGACGACGTGACCGCCCCCGCCCGGAGGGGCGGAGGCGGTCACGGGTGGTGCGACGGCCGGTGCGTCAGCCGCAGTCGCGGGCCGTGTAGGCCGCGGGGACGACCGTCGTCACGGTCTTCCCGTCGACGACGGCGGTCGCGGTGACGGACGCCTGGCCCGCGGCGACCGAGACGGCCCGTGTCGAGAACGCGGCGACCGCGCTCTTGCCGGGGGCGACTCCGGTGAACTGCTTCGAGCCCCACGACGAGGCCGTGGTCAGCGACACCGGCACGGCCGAGTCGTTGCGCGCGGTCACCGTCAGCGTCACCTTGCCGGCGATGCAGCGCGTGGACGCCGTCACCGTGAGGGCGAGCACGGCGGGCTGCCGCAGCTCCACGGTGACCCGGGTGGTGCTGGTCCGCGAGCCGTCGGCCGACGTCACCGTGATGGTGCCGACTCCGTTGGTCGCGGTGCTGGGCTGGGTCACGCGGACCGTCGCGGCCGAGTCGGTCGCGACGGCGGTGAGCACCGGCATCTTCGTGCCCTCGACGACGACCGCGTAGTCGGTGCGCGCCGGGTCGAAGCCGGCCACGCCGACTCCGTCGACGCGCAGGGCGCCGAGCGTGCTCACCGAGGCGGGCACGGCCACCTTGTCGGCGGCGTCGAACAGCTGCACCTCGGACACGATCATGTGCGTGTTGGCGTAGGCGTTCATCACGACGCGGAAGGCGGTCGCGGTGACCGGGGCGAACGACGCGGTGTACGTCGGGGCTCCGCCGGCGGGGGACTCGACGGGCTGCGCCGTCTCCCAGCCGGGGACCGACGTCCAGACGCCGTCGACTCCGCGCGCCTGCAGCTGGATGGTCTGCGCCCAGCTGTTGGTGCCGTCGCGGTAGAACTGCACGCTCGCCTTCTCGACCTGCTTCGCGGCCGGGAAGGTGTAGGTCAGCGTGCTCTGGGTCGCCTTGTTCGACGCGACCCAGTTCGACCAGCCCTTGTCGCCGAGCACGCCGTTGCGGGTGCGCTCGGGGCCGTAGCCCGACTCGGACGACGACGCGGTCGCGACGATGCCGGCGTCCGGGTTGAAGTTCCGCGGCGTTCCCGCGGTGACGAGCACCGTGAGGGTCGCGGGCAGCGTCGCGCCGTCGGCGGTCGCCGTGCCCGTGATCCGGACGGATCCGGTCTGCGCGAGCGAGGCGGTGGTCAGCGGGGTCCAGTCCCACGTGACCGGCACCGGGAAGGTGTTGGTCGAGGCTCCGACGCGGGCCGGGACCGTGGTGGGGGCGGCGGCGCGGACGGCACTGGTGGAGGCTCCGCTGGCGACCGTCACCGACACGGGGTCGGTGGCGGTGAGTCCGCCCACGTCGACGAGCGCCGTGACGGCGATCGACTGCCCGTAGAGGTCGGTCGCGGTGCCGGGCACCTCGACGCGGCCGGCGGTGCCCCACGCGGAGGACGCCGGCTGCTGCCAGGTCACCGCGACGGGTGCGCCCGCGCCCCACTGGTACTGCGGGGTGACGGAGGCGGGCAGGGTCGGCGCGACGCCCACCGTGGTGCGCACCGGGACCGTCTGGGTCGCGAGCGGCGCGAGGTCGCGCAGCTGCCACGACTGGTTCGCTCCGCCGTTCGAGCCGTAGACGCCCACCGTGGTGTTCTCGGCGGTCGACTGGCCGTTGACGTCGAGCGAGAGCCCGAGCGCCTCGTTGACGAGGGTGTAGCGGACGCCGTCGGTCGTGTTCACGATCCAGCGGGTCGCGGCAGTGGCCTCGGCGGTGGCGACGGGGACGCTCCGCAGGTCGGTGCCGGCGCTGGTCGCTCCGAGCACGCGTCCGTCGCCGTTCTCGAGGACGACGCGACGGGTCGCCTCGCGCTCGCCGGCCGGCACCTCGTGCACGGTCCAGGTCTGCTTGGCGGCGGTGGCGGAGTCGGTCGCGACCGTCGTGATCGCGGTCGACGAGGTCGTCGCGGTGAGCGCCTTGCTGCTCTGCGTGCCGACCAGCTGGTAGTCGTGGCCGTCGCGCAGGGCGGGGGCGTTCTCGGCGACGCCCGAGACTCCGTCGATCGAGAAGGTGGAGACCGACTTGGCGGGCACAGTGACGGTCGCGGTACGCGCCTCGCGGTCGATCACGACGGGGGCCTTCTCGACGAGTGCGTTGCCGGTCGGCGCTGCGGCCGAGGCGGCCTGGGTCGTGACGTACGGAGTGACCGACGCGCCCGCGGCGATCGTGCCGAAGCGCGAGAGGTCGAGGGTGACGGTGCGCTCGGCGGTGGTGGTGTTGGTGTGCACGACGGTCGCTCCGGAGCCGTCCGCGCGGGTGGCGGCGGTCGTCGCGGCGTCGTCGACGGCGATCAGGTGGTCGCCCTCCTGGATGAACTTGGTGAAGTTGCGGATCGTGTTGAACTTCGAGTTCGTCTCGACGCCGCAGACGGGCGCCTTGGTCGAGTCCCCGCCGGCGTCCGCGACGCGGCGCACCGACTTCCAGACCTCGGCCCCGCCCTCCTGGTAGGGCTTGCAGTCGAGGTCGATGAACACCGAGCCCCAGTTGAGGTTCTCGCCCTTGGGCGGAGCCTTCTCCATGTTGTAGTAGTCCTCGACGGGCTGCCAGAGCACCCACGCCTTCGGCTCGAGCTCGCGGAGGTCGTCGGTGATACGGCCGGCGATGCCGAGGCCGTTCTCGATGCTGGTGGGGTTCCAGCCCTGGACCCAGTTGCCCTCGATCTCGCTCATCCACAGGTCCTTGTCGGCCTGCTTGGCGAGGTCGCGGACCGCGAGGCGGTCGCCGGTGCCGTAGGTGTGGACGTTCATCCGGTCGACGAGGTCGCGCGCGGATTGCGGGTAGGCGGCCCAGTTGGTCTTGAAGATGCTCGGGTTGGTCTCGTCCATGGCGGCGATGCCGGCGTCGGAGTCGGATGCGGCCAGGGCGGCGGCGACGTCGGGGAGCAGGCTCACCTGGGCCGCGGGGCCCATGTGCATGCCCTCCTGGCGACCGCCGGTGGGGACGCCGTTGGTGAGGGTGGTGCCCCAGTAGTTCGTGTTCGGCTCGTTGAACGGGTCGAGGGTGTCGAACTCGATGCCGTACTCGGCCTGCATCCGCTCGGTGACCGTGGCGAGGTACTCGGCGAACTTCGCCTCGGCGGCGGGCTTCAGCTGCTCGCTGGTGGCGTTGAAGCCGCCCGAGACGTAGCCGCTCTCGGTCATGAAGTACGGGGCGGAGTTGGCGAACGACTCCCAGTGCGTGATCTGCTGCTCGGCGGCGAGCTTCTCGACCCACCAGCGCTGCGTCTCGTCGGCGGTGAAGTCGTAGGAGGCGGGATCGGCCGGATCCCACTTCGCGAGCAGGGCGTCGCGATCGGCGAGGTTCGTGGAGGTGCCGCCGTAGACGGACGCGTCGCCGGTGGGGTTCTTCGCCCACCAGCCCTCGACCGCGCCGCCGGGGCGGAGGTAGTCCTTCACGTCGGAGGCGTTGCCGCCGCCGATGTTGTAGCGCGCGATGTTGAGGTCGAGGCCCTCCTCGCCGAACACCTTCTGGTACAGGTCCTCGCGGAGGGCCTCGGGGTAGTTCCCGGTGGCGTTCGCGAACCAGACGAGGCTGGTGCCCCATCCCTCGTAGGCCTCTCCGGAGTAGGCGGGGTTCGGGGTGATGCGGACCCCGTCCGCGGCCTCGGCGGGAGCGGCCGCCGTGGGGAGGGCGAGCACCGCCCCGGCGGCCAGTGCGGCGCTCGTGGCGAGCGCGGCGAGTCGTCTAACGGACATCGACATTGATGCTGTCTCTCTTTCGCCAGTGAAAAGCGGCGCGTGTTCGCGTGAACACGTCCGGACGGCCCACGCTACATGTTGACGTCACCATGCGGAAGGCGGGCGGGTGCCGGGATCGCCGACGGGGGCGCGACTCCGGTCCGGGCTGCGCGAGATGCCACTTCGGTACAGGTGCTCCGGCGAGTCGCGTACCGGAGTGGCATCTCGTGGGAGGCGGACGGGGTCAGGGGTGCTCGGGCGGGTCGCAGGGCTCCGCGGCGGGGTCGACGTGGTGGACCAGCACGGTGTGGCCGACGTGGGCGAGGCCGAGCTCGAGGAAGTCGCGCACGTGGGCGTCGGCGAGGGCGTACGAGGCGGTGCGGCCCTCGCGGCGCACCTCGACCACGCGGTGCGAGCGGAGGAGCCGCAGCGCGTGCGAGGTCGCGGACGGGCTCAGCCCGCTGCGCTCCGAGAGCTCGCCGACGCGCAGGGGGCCGCCGAGCAGGGCGAGCAGGATCCGCATGCGGCCCGGGTCGCCGAGCAGGCCGAACACGTCGGCGAGGTCGGCGACGGCGGCGTCGGAGGGGAGTCCGGTCACGGCTGCTCCCTCGGGGTCGGGTCGGGTCGCCCCGGGCTCAGATCGCATGCGCCTGCTCCGGGAACTCCTCCGGCTCGCACTGGATCGTCGCGTGGGCGACTCCGTGATCCTCCCGCAGAACGGCGAGCACCGCGCTGAGCACCTCGCGGTAGTCGGCGTCGGGAGCGACCACGATGTGGCCGCTTGCGCTCTCCATGCCGGACGTGATGGTCCAGACGTGCAGGTCGTGTAGCGCGAGCACTCCGGGCACGGCGCGGACGTCGCGCTCGATCGCGTCGACGTCGAGGTGCGCCGGCGCCGACTCCATCAGGATGCCCAGCGCCTGCCGGGTCAGCGACCAGGTGCGCGGCAGGATCAGCAGCCCGATCAGCACGCCGACCACCGGATCCGCCCAGGCCCAGCCGGTCGTGAGCAGCACGATCGCGGCCACGATCACTCCGACCGAGCCGAGCGCGTCGCCGAGCACTTCGAGCGAGGCTCCGCGGAGGGTGATGCTCTCCTTCGCGCCGGCCGAGAGCAGGCGCAGGCTCACCAGGTTGACCAGGAGTCCGACGATCGCCGTGAGGAGAAGAGGCTGCCCGGGGACTGCGGGCGGCTCGGCGAAGCGGCGCACGGCCTCGACGATCACGAAGGCCGCGACGCCGAAGAGGAGGAGCCCGTTGGCCAGCGCGGCGAGGACCTCGAGGCGGTAGGAGCCGTAGGTGCGGCCGCGGGCGGCCGGGCGGGCGGCGAGCGAGATCGCGGCGAGGGACATGCCCAGGGCGATCACGTCGGTGCCCATGTGCGCGGCGTCCGAGAGCAGGGCGAGGGAGCCGGTGCGGACGCCGACGACGAACTCGACGACCATGAACGCGGCGGTGAGGACGAAGGCCGCGAGGAGGGGGCCGCGGTGGCGCGCGGCTGCGGATCCGCTCGCTGCTGATCCGCTCGCCGCGGGGACGTGGGAGTGCCCGGCGCCCACGGTCAGGCCGCTCCTGAATGCCTGTTCATATGAACAGTCTTGCACATGTCGCTGATGTCAGCGGAGGGGCGGACCGTCCCAGAGGGTCTCGAGCGGGTCCTCGCGGTCGACGCCGTCGAGGTGCTCCCGGTGGCGCCGCTCCGCCTCCGCGGCGGAGATCTCGCCGCGCTCCTCGGAGGCGCGGACCGCGGCGGCGCGACCGCCGTCGCGGGTGAGGAACGGATCGTCGGGAGTCGCGCGGCGCACTCCGTCGCGGCGGTCGAACGAGCGGGCGCTGATGCCGGTGACGGTGCCGGAGGAGGCGAGCAGGGCGAGGGCGACGGAGTCGGCGGCCCGCCAGGCCGCGGCACTGGAGCGGCGCTCGACGGACACGGGGCCCTCCGCCGTCTCGAGGGTCAGCTGCTCGACCTCGGGGAGCAGGTGCAGGATCCGCACCGCCGCGTCGAGGGTCTCGGCGGGCACCGACTCGACCGAGCCCGAGAACCGGGGCGACCAGTCGTCGTCGGTCGGGAGGTGGGGCCGCCACTCGTCCATCGCTCGTCCTCTCCGCTCCGCACGTCCAGGGGAGGACGGCACCGGGGTCTCGGGTGCTCTATACGGGCGAATGTATCCGAACGGTTCACCGATGTCACGATCCCGCGCGCGATCAGGGCTTCTTCCCCCCCCACAGCTGGGGCGACCCGACCGGGGGGTGGGCCCACCTGAGGGTGAGTGCAGCGTCGGCGGGGTGGTGGCGGGTCGCAGAACCTGAGCCGAGGGAGGGGGATGTCGGCTGTCAACCGTCAGGGGTCACTCCGGGCTGACGTTCTGCCGCGAGAGGCGGCGGTCAGCGGTTGTCGCGGCGGAACCGGGCCTCGCGGCTCGCGAGGTGGATCCCGAAGCCCGCGATCCCGACGGCGAAGGCGGCGAGCGCGCCGAGGAAGGCGACCTCGATCCCCGCGCCGACGGCGAACGCCGAGGCCAGGAGGGCGAGGGCGGCGACCGCGATGACGACCAGACCGGTGATCTCACCGGCTCCGGCGCCCGAGGAGGGGCTGTGCTCGTTCGTCATGCCGCCAGCCTGCGGGGCGGGAGCGCGCGGCGCAAGGGCGTGAGGCGGCACCCGGGTGAACAGCGGGCCGCTCCCTCCGGGCGACCTGTCGGGAAGTGCGGGCGCTGAGCCGCGCGGAGCGCGGGCGGGTGCCTGCGGTGCGGTGCCTGGTCGATCCACGTGCCCCGGGGTGACCCCGGAGAGGACGGTGCAGCTCGTGCATCGTCCGCCTCGCCCGGAGGGAGCGGTGCCGCCCAGCCTAGGCTGGTGCGGGGGGTTCGCATGCGGGGTCGGGACGCGCTCGTCGAGGCGCTCGTGCACGCGTTCCTCGGGGCGGAGTGGACGCACGACGCCCTGCGCGCCGCGGCGGCCGACTCCCTCGGCGCCCGTCGGCGCTGGCTCGGACCGCTCGTCACGCGGGTGCTCGTCGCGTTCCCGCATCCGCCGGTCGACGCTCCGCGCGAGCTCGGGCGCTGCATCGCGGCGCTGCTGCCGGACAAGGCGCAACCCGTCGTCGCGCACCTCGCGCCGGTCGCCGCGAGTGCGGCCGAATCCTCGTCGCCGGTGCCGAGGATCGACGGGATCGCCGATCTCGCCGCGCTGCTCGGGCTGAGCGTCGACGCCCTGGACGGGCTCGCCGACTCGGGGTCCTGGAACCGCCGGGCACCGGAGGGGCGGCTGCAGCACTACGACCACGTCTGGCGGGAGCGGCCGGGACGCGTCGCGCGCCTGCTCGAGGTGCCGCGCGGTCGGCTGCGCGCGGTGCAGCGCTCGGCGCTGGACGAGATCGTGGGCCTGGCGCCGGTGCATCCCGCCGCGCACGGATTCGTGCCCGGTCGGAGCGCGATCACCGGGGCGGCGGAGCACGTCGGCAGCGCGGTCGTGGTGACGCTGGATCTGCAGCGGTTCTTCGCGCAGGTGACGGCGCCTCGGGTGTTCGGGCTGCTCCGCCGGGAGGGGCTTCCGGAGGCGGTCGCGTACACGCTGACGGGGCTCTGCACCCACGCGGTGCCGGTCGCGGTGCTGCGGCGGCTGCCCGAGGGCGGGTCCCCGGAGGAGCGCGCGGGGCTGCGGCGGGCGCTGACGCTGCCGCACCTGCCGCAGGGCGCGCCGACGTCGCCGGCGCTCGCGAACCTGGCGCTGCGGCGCCTGGACGCGCGGCTCACCGGGTACGCCGAGGCCGCCGGCGCGCGCTACACCCGGTACGCCGACGACCTCGCGTTCAGCGGCGACGAGAGCTTCGCGCGGCGGGCCGAGGCGTTCGCGCGCGGGGCGCAGCGGGTGGTGGAGGACGCGGGGTACGCGGTGAATCCGCGGAAGACGCGGATCCGGCGGGCGTCGGTGCGGCAGAGCGTGACCGGAGTGGTGGTGAACGTGCGGCCGAACGTGCGGCGGGCCGACGTGGACCGGTTGCATGCGATCCTGCACAACTGCGCGGTGCACGGGCCGGCGGGGCAGAACCGCGCGGGGGTGGGGGACTTCCGGGCGCATCTGCTGGGGCGGATCGCGTGGGTGGCGGCGGTGAATCCGGGGCGCGGGGCTGCGCTGCGGGCGGTGTTCGATCGGATCGAGTGGGGGTGAGGGGGCGCTGCGCTGCCCGTAGCGTACGGCCGTTGCACGGTGGTCGGGCCCACCGTCGGGTGCGGGAGCAGCGCCGGCACGGAGGTGAGGCGCGGAGACGCCGAGCCGGGCCGCCCCTGCCGCTGGACGGCGCGCCGCGGGGTCGAGAGGATGAGCGCGTGCGGAGGCGGCGAGCGGCAGCGGGGGGAGCGGTCCTCGTCGCGGCCGTGGTGCTCGCGGGGTGCGCGCCGGCCGAGGGGTGCCGGGGGTGGAGTACAACGCTGACCGTGAGCGTCGAGGGGCCGGGGAGCGGCTCCGTCGCGGACGTGCGGCTGTGCTCGGGCGACGTGTGCTCGCGGCCCGAGGCGATCACTCCGGACGGGGCGCCCACCTACCCCCTCGCGCGGGACGAGGACGGCGGCTGGGTGTTCGAGGTGGGCACGGAGCCGCCGGACGAGGCGACGGTCACGCTCGCGGACCGCTCGGGCGAGGTGCTGATCGAGCGGGAGCAGCCGCTGTCGTGGCGGCTGCTCGGCGAGCCCGAGGGGCCGGAGTGCGGCTGGCGCGCGCAGTCGCGGACGCTCGTGATCGCGGTGCCCGAGCCCCGCGGATCCGTGTTCGGGACCCGCTAGATCGCGGTGCCCGAGCCGCGTGGATCCGTCTTCGGGACCCGCTAGAGCGCTCTCACGAAACTGCGGGAACGGGTGCTAGCGTCGCCCGGACGACCGATCGCACCGAGGCGATCCCCACGAGAAGGCGACCCATGACCGTGACGCTCCCCGCTCCGCGACCGATCGACCCCGGCTCCGTGCCGGAACTGCGCTGGGGAGTGATCGGCACCGGCATCGCGGCCCGCTTCGTGCACGCGATCCACGCGCACACGACCCAGCGCGCCGTCGCCGTGACCGCGCGCGACGCCGAGAAGACGCGTGCGTTCGCGCAGGAGCACGGGATCCCGACGGTGCACGACTCGGTCGAGGCGCTGCTCGCGGATCCGGAGGTCGACGTCGTCTACGTCGCCACTCCGCACCCGCTGCACCGCGACCAGGCGCTCGCCGCGATCGCGGCCGGCAAGCACGTGCTGATCGAGAAGCCGATCGCGATGTCGGCGCGGGAGGCCGAGCAGATCACCGACGCCGGACGGGCGGCGGGCGTGCTCGTGATGGAGGCGATGTGGACGCGCTACCTCCCGCAGGCCGACGTGATCCGCCAGGTGCTCGACAGCGGGGTGCTGGGCGAGCTGCGCCTCGTGCGCGCCGACTTCGGGTTCCTGATGCCGTTCCTCCCGGAGCACCGGCTCTGGAACCGCGAGCTCGGCGGCGGCGCGCTGCTGGACGCCGGGGTGTACCCGATCTCGTTCGCGTCCTCGGTGCTCGGCGCCCCCTCCTCCGTCACCGCATCCGGCTCGATCAACCAGGAGACCGGAGTCGACGCGAGCGCCGACCTGCTCCTCGAGGCGGAGTCGGGCGCGCGGGCGCTGCTGTCGACGTCCCTTGAGGCGTCGCTGCCGGTCGAGGCCCTCGTCGTCGGATCGGCGGGGCGGCTCCTCGTGCACAGCCCGTTCTTCGGCCCGAGCGGGCTCACCCTGACCCTCGGAGGGCTCGGGGCGGACGAGTCCGCCACGTGGATCGACGACTCGCACCCGGAGCTGCACGACGGGCTCGCGCACCAGGCCACGGCCTTCGCGTCGTACGTGGCGCAGGGGCTCGTCGAATCGCCCGTGCACCCGCACCACGAGATCGTCTCGGTGATGGCGACCATCGACGAGGCCCGCCGGCAGGTGTCGGAGGAGATCGCTCCGGGCGCCTCGATCCAGCACACCGTCGCGTTCTCGCTGGTGCACGCGGCGGGCTCGCCCGAGGAGGAGGAGTTCCTCGCCAGCGCTCGCCGGATCCTGACGGGGATCCCCGGGGTGCAGGATTTCACCGTGAACCGGCAGGTCAGCCCGAAGAACGGCCTCGCGTGGCAGTTCTCGATGGTGTTCGCCGACCGGGCCGCGTTCGCGGCGTACGACGCGCATCCGGAGCACGTGGCCTTCGTGCAGGAGCGGTGGCTGAGCGAGGTCGCCGAGTTCCAGGAGGCCGACTTCGAGGAGGACGCGCGGATCGGCTCCGCCGGCTGACCCGCGGTCCGGGGGCCCGGCGCGCGCGATCCGGTGCGCCGTCCGCACGTCGGCGGTTCGCGCCGTCCGGTCGTGCGCGCGCTCAGCCCGCCTCGAGCCGCGTCACCGGAGCGAGCGGGCCGCCCGCGCGGGTCGGCAGCAGGGCTGCGCGGCGCACCACGAGCGAGGTGTGCAGGGCGGCGACGGTCGACTCGGCTCCGCGGTTCTCGTTGCGCCCGGTCGGCTCGAGGCCGTCGAAACCGGCGCCGGTCGAGGGGTCGAGCATGACGGTCGCGGAGTCGTTGTCGCCGAGGAACCAGGCCCAGCAGGAGGCGAGGCCGACGCGCCAGAGCGGGTCCTCCTCGAGGGTCAGCGCGCGGGCGCACGCTGCGGCCAGCGCGGCGACCTCGATCGGTTGCTGGTCGAAGAGGGCGCCGCGATCCAAGGGCCCGCGGCCCTCGGTGCCCGCGACCGAGAGGTGACCGTCGCGCGACTCCGTCTCGAGGAGGAACGCGAGCGACGCGAAGCCCCGCTCGAGCAGCGTCGGGTCGTCGAGGGCCGCGCCGGCCGCGAGGAGCGCCTCGGGGATGCAGCCGTTGGCGTAGCGCAGCCGCGGCTCGGGCCACGGCCACTCGGGATCGGATCCCCGGAGCAGCATCGGAGCGGCGTCGACGAGGAGCAGAGCGGCGGCGGCGGAGTGCGGGCGCACCTCGACGACCTCCGCAGCTCCGAGCACCGCGAAGGTCATCGCGCGCAGGTCGGGCGAGCGCTGCTCGGCGAGCCGGAGGAAGAGCCGCATCGCCCGCCGCCGGGTCAGGGGCAGCTCGGCGCGTGCCGCCGCGATGCCGGCCGCCCAGACGCTCCGCCCCCACCAGTCGCCGACGGAGGCGTCGTCGACGAGCACGCCGCCCGCGTTCATGCGGTTGTGGACTGCTCCGTCCTCGTCCGCCGCGTGCTCGAGGAAGCGCAGGTACTGCTCCGTCAGCCGCCGGGTGAGGAAGGACTGCTCCGGCTCCTGCACCACGACGATCAGCGCGCGGGACACGTCGTCGACGCAGTAGCCGTGCTCCCTCCGCGGGACGTCGAGGAGCGCGTGCTCGAAGAGGCCCCGCTCGTCCGTCAGTGCGTCGAGGTGCGCGTACGGCAGCGGAGCGGCGCGCGGGCCGGTCACGCGGCGCGCTCCACGCGGAGGCGGCGGATCAGGTCGAGGTAGCGGCCGGCGGCGTCCGGCCAGGAGAGGGCGGTGGGGGCGATCGGAGCGGCGCCGCCTGTCGCGGCGAGCACCTCGTCGAGCGCCCGTGCCATCGCCTCCGGATCCTGGTGCGCGACGGCCCGGCCCTGGGGGCCACCGAGAAGCTCGAGGGCGTGCGGGAACGCGGTCGCGACCACGGGCTTGCCGGCCGAGAGCGCCTCGACCAGCACGCCGGACGTGACCTGGTTGCGCGAGTCGTAGGGGAGCAGGACCGCGTCGGCCTCGGCGACCGCGGCGGCGAGCTCACCCGGATCGAGGTAGCGGCCGTCGAGCAGGACGTCGTCCTCGAGCCCGAGCTCGGTGACGAGCTCGGCGAGGGACTCGCGGTAGGCCTCCCCGTGCGAGGCCAGCACCTTCGGATGGGTCTGCCCGTGGACGGTGTAGCTCGCGGGGACTCCTGCGGCGCGCAGCTCGGCGATGGCGCGGATGCCCCACTCGATGCCCTTGCCCGGGCCGATCAGACCCCACGTGATGATCCGCGGTCGCTCCGGGCGGCTGCTCGCGGCCGTCGCGCCGCTCCACACCGGCACCCCGTGGGCGATGACGCCGACGCGGTGCGGATCGACGTCGTAGCAGCGCTCGAGGATCTCGGCGGCGACCGCGGTCATCACGACGACGGCGTCGGCGAGCGCCGCGACCCTCTCGAGCACGAGCCGCTGCGTCGGGCTCGGCGTCTCGAGGACCGTGTGCAGCACCACGATCGCGGGGACGGTCAGCTGCTCCAGGACCTCGATCACCTCGGACCCGTCCGGCCCGCCGTAGATGCCGTACTCGTGCTGGATCACCACGACCTCGCTGCGGCTGAGCGCACGGGCCGCGGCGGCGATGCTGCAGGGGTCGCCGGCGACGAGCTCGGCGACCACCTCCTGCCCGCGGCCGGGAGCAGCGGATCCGGGCACCGCCAGCTCGTCCATCACCCGGACGGTGCGGATCGACGCGCCGTGCGACTCGACGAGGGCGGTCGCCAGGGACTGCGAGAAGGTCGCGAGCCCGCAGCGCGTGGGCGGGAAGGTCGAGAGCAGGCCGATCGTCGCGCTGCTGAGGGGGTGGTCCATCGGGGGCTCCAGCCGCAGAGGGCGGCCCCGGGGAAGCAGGACCGCGAACGGGCGGGACGGCTGCCGGTCGGCACCTCCCGCGGGATCGCCGACGGGCGGATCCGGTCCACGACCGGCGGACCGGGGTGAGTGCGCAAGATCCTGAAGGTGCGGGATGAACATCCGGGGTCGCGGGGCTCGGGGCTTGACGGGACGGCGCACCAGGGGTCGAGCACGAGCGGCGCGGATCGACGGGTGCGACGGCACGGGTCCGGTCTGTCCACGGGGTTGCGCCCCGGGGGTCCCTGAGTAGCGTCGAAGATGCGAGGGTTCACGACACCGCCCGAGCAGCGGTCCGGCGGGGATCGCGACGGCGACAGGGGTTCACCATGGGCAGGATGATCTACGACTCGACGACGGAGGCCGATTTCGACGATCGCCTGCTCGCGCATCTGCAGATCGTGATCGGCACGAAGTTCGGCAAGGGCGAGTCGTTCTACTTCTCGTGGCGCGACGCCGGAGCGGCCGGGGACGGTCGCACCTCGCTGTGGCTGCATCCGGCGATCCCGCTGCGCTTCAAGTACTTCGGCGGGCGCGCCCCGTCGATCAACCCGGAGTGGGTGCGGCGGCTGCTGATGGACTCGTACAGCGCCCAGGGGCTGCGGATCTCGCCCGAGCCGGAGCACGCGGTGCACACGGCGGCGATCCCGACGGTCTGAGGAGCGGCCCAGGTCGACGGAGGCGCGACGATCACCGAACGTTCGACGCTCGGCGATCGTGGAGGTTCGCGGGTCAGTGCACCCGGTCGGCCAGCCGGCCGATGATCCACTCGCCCGTGGCCCCGCGCGCCCGCACGAGCAGTCGCGTCACCGACGCGATGTCCGGCTCGTCCGGCTCGGCCGAGTCGTACTCGATCACCATCGGAGTCGCCTCCGACAGCGCGATCGTGGCGACCGAGAGCGGGGTTCCCTCGGCGACCCAGACGAACAGGCCGGAGCCTCCGTCGCGGCGAAGGATCGCCGTCGCGTACTCGAGACGCGTGAGAGTGGCGTCGTCCACCTGCAGGGACGGCAGGGAGTCGAGTGTCAGGAAGCCCATGGCGCCGCCCCGCGCCGCGCTCGTGGTCCGTCCGTGCGTGCCGTGTCCATGCGTTTCCCCAACCCTCTGAGGCCTGTCGGCTGTGCATCGTGGTCCGGGATGCGGGAGCCACGTTACGCCCCCGCCCGGGATGCGTCGGTGGGGTTGCGCCCGGCCGGGTCGCGCGAGGGGGAGGCGCAGCGTGCCGGTCGCGGCTCGGTCCGGCGGAGGCTCCCTCGCTGCGGGATCAGAGGGTGCCGGTGGTGGCGACCACTCCGTTCGCCACGTCGCGCAGCCGCGCGCCGGTGCGGCGGGCGTGACTCCGGAGCAGCGTGAACGCGTGGTCGATGCTGATGTTCTGCCGCTCGGCGAGCACGCCCTTGGCCTGCTCGATGACGACGCGGGAGTCGAGCGCGTGCTGCAGCTGCGCGGTGAGGTCGTTCTGCTCGCGCAGGGTCTCGCTGAAGACGATGCCGAGGGTGGCGACGTCGGCGAGGGCCTGCAGGACGGCCACGTCGTTGTCGCTGAAGGGGCCGGGCTCGGTCGCGAAGACGTTGATCGCGCCGAGGGTGCGGTCGCGGTGGCGCAGCGGAGTCGCGTGCACGGCCCGGAAGCCGCGGTCGAGCGCGGTGCGGGTGAAGTCGGGCCAGCGCTCGGACTGCTGCAGGTCGGCGAGCTCGACGACGGCCCCGCCGTGGAACGCCTCGAGGCAGGGGCCCTCGTGGGCGCCGAGCTGCTCCTCCTCGATCTCGGCGGCGCGCTCGCTCGTGGAGGCCATGACGTGCAGGGCGCCCTCGCCGTCGGCCAGGACGATGCCGGCGTCGACCGCTGCGGTGAAGCGGGTCGCGGCGTCGACGAGCGTGTCCATCGTGTCGATGACGTCGTGCTCGGGGCGCAGAGCGTCGGCGAGCGCGACGAACACGTCGGCGAGGCGGGCTTCGCGATCGGAGGAGGACATGCCTCGAATCTACGGACGGGTCGGCGGGCAGGGGAAGCCGGGAGTGCGACGACTTCGCTCCCGGTCCGTCGGTCGCGGTCGCTACCGGGACGGTGCGGCGGGGTGGTCCGTTCGGCCGCGCGCACTGCCAGAGACGGGCGGCGGAGTCAACGCCCTCCACAGAGCCGAGAAGCCCGACTTAGTGTCCAGAGCATCCCGGAGGAACCGCGCGACCGACTCGGAGCGCGGCGGCCCCCGGGTGCGACGAGGGGAGTCGACGATGTCGAGGGACGATGTGGCGCCGGGGCGGTTCGCGCGCTTCGTGAAGTGGGTTCCGCGGGCGGACGGCTGGGAGCCGCAGTACCTGCGCGGGCGCGTGATCGCGAAGCGGGACGGCGAGTGGATCGTCTCGGTGAACGGCGAGGAGAAGCACGTGGTCAAGAAGGAGTGGAGCGTCTACCGCTGACGCTGCTCTCGGAGGACGGGAGGAGGGCGGCGTGAGACTGCCCGATCGACGCAGCCCCGAGGTCCGCGAGGCGCGACCCGGGGTGTTCGTGCTGGAGCTGCCGCGCACCCGCACGCGGCCGGCGCAGGAGCTGGGCGTGCTGGTACGGACGGGGCCGACCTGGACGGTGCTGAGTCTCGAGGGCGTGGCCGCGGGGGTGGGCACGTTCCACGAGGCGGTGTCGACGCTGACGCCGGCGCAGGCGTGAGGGGGGGCTGCGGGAGGCGGGTGCTGTCTCGTTGCGGTGGTTCCTCAGTAGTTGCGGGAACCGCGCGCGGTCACCGCAACTTCTGCGGAAGGGCGGAGGCGGCCGAGGTGCTGGGGCTAGGGCTGTGCAGTGCTTCTCCAGTAGTTGCGGGAGGGGCGCGCGGTTACCGCAACTTCTGCGGAAGGGCGGGACGGGACGCGGGTCAGACGTGGCGGCCGGGGCGCTGGACGCCGACGGCGGTGAGGGTGATCGAGCCGGTGGTGCCCTGGGCGGCGGAGGGGGCCGACTCGGGGAGCCGCAGGGTCAGGCGGAGGTGATCCGTCACTCCGTTCGCGAGGGCGGGGGAGGCGGGCAGGTCGATCCGGGCGGTGGCGGGACGGTCCGGGGAGACGGCGGTGATCGTGCCGCCGCAGGTCGCGCCGTCGGAGGACCAGGGCTGGGAGCAGCGGTCCAGGGCGATCTGCAGGCCGTCGGAGGGGCTCGCGCCGACGACGGGCGCCGCTGATTCGAGCTGCAGGGCCGAGACGGCGACGGAGCCGGCGTTCGTGAGGTCGACGAGGCGGCGGGCGGTGCCTCCGGGCACGAGTCCGGTGACGGCGACCGGGACGGCGGTGGCGGTGGTCGCGGTGAACGAGAGGGTGACGACTCCCGAGCTCGTGCGGGCCTGAACGGAGTCGCGCGAGGTGAACAGGGCGGTGGCGGTGGCGGTCCCGGCGAGGACGAGAGCGGTCGCGAGCCCGGCGGCGAGCAGGGTGCGGTGGCGGCGCGGGGGGCGGAGGCGCGCGGCGCGGTGCGCGGCGCGGGTCACGAGGCGGCCCCGGAGCGGGTGCGGACGGCGCTCGCGCGGGCAGCGACCGCGTCCGGGGCGCTCGGCTCTGCGGCTCCGGCGTCGTCGACGATCACCTGCGAGGTATCCGTCTGCGCGAGATCTGCCTCCGCAGCACCCTCCTCCGCAGCACCCGTCCCGCCCGCGGGTCGACGCCAGATGACGAGCAGCACCGCGGCGACCACGAGCGCGCCGCCGCCCGCGAACAGGGCGAAGCGCGCCTCCGGGGTCGTCAGCGCGAGGGCCGGCCAGCCCAGCAGCGGCACGACGGCCTCCTCGCGCCAGACGCGGGAGTCGCCGATGGTCAGGATCCACGGGTCGGCGGAGGCGTTGTTGTCGCCCTTCGTGGTCAGGGCGAGCTGGCCGGGCTCGCGGTCGCGCAGCTGCGCGGCGTCCGCCTCGGAGTAGACGAGGGTCACCCGGTGGATGACCCGGCGCGAGGACGCGGTCGGGTCGGTGAACACGATCACGTCGCCGGCGCGGATCTCGGCCTGCGCGGCGGGGAGGGTGACGGCGAGGGACCCGACGGGCATGCCGGGCGCCATCGAGTTCGAGAGCACGGGCACCACGCGGACCACTCCGAGCGCCGACAGGGCGAACGCGGCGACGCCTGCGACCGCGAGCAGGGTGACGAGCACACCGGCGAGGGCGCGGAGGAGACGGCGGATCACGCGGGGTCCTCCCGGCGGCGGCGGGCGAGCACGAGTCCGGCCGCGAGGGCGACGAGCGCTCCGAGCAGCGCGGCGCCGAGGTCGCGTCCGGTGACGGCGAGGCCATCGGGGCGCGTGGGGGAGCCGGGGGCGGCGACTCCGGAGTCAGCGCCGGGACCGTCGGCGCCGGGACCGTCTGCGCCGGGACCCCCGGCACCAGGACCCCCGACCCCAGGCCCGCCCGGCTCCGCCGCCCCCGCCACCGAGAACACGACCCGGAGCGACCCGTCCGCGTTCTCGAGCGCGTTCCCCGCCGACTCCGGGAACGCCACGCGCACCCGGACGCCGACGGTCGCGCCCTCGGCGATCGGGCGGGCGGTCTCGAGCCGGCCGAGCCCGGCGGCGGGTCCGGATCCGAGCGGCACGTCGCCCGAGGCGCAGGTGAAGCGCTCGACGGTGCGGCCCTCGGGAGTGTCCAGCGGAGTGGAGTCGAAGGGGGCGTCGCAGAGGTCGACGGTGAGGCGGAGCCCGTCCGCGGCGGTGAGCAGGGGCCCCTCGGAGTCGAAGCCGACGGTGAGCGCGTGGCCGACCGAGTCGGTGTTGGTCACCTCGGCGGCCCACTCCGACGAGTCGCCGGGTGCCAGGTCGGCGAGGGCGAGCGTCGAGGAGGAGCGCTCGCGCACGTCGAGGACGTCGCGCTGCTCGGCGCTCGCCGCGGGCGCGAGGAGGATCGCCGCGGGCGCGAGCAGGACCGTCGCGAGGACGGCGCCGAGCGCGCGGGCGGGGTGCATGGTGACTCCGGGAGTAAGTGGAAGGGGTCCGCGCCCGACCACGGGGGCCGGGCGCGGACGGGGTGCTACTTCTGGATGCCGTCGCGCTGGATCGCAGCGGCGGTGTACTGGATGGTCGCCGCGGCGTTCTCGTAGTCGTTGTCGGCGGCCGTGGGCAGCACGAGCTCGACGAGCGAGTTCAGGGTCGCGCCGGTTCCGGTGTCGGACGGGAAGGTGCCCTCGGTGGTCGGGGTCAGACCGAAGTCGGCCGGGCCGAAGTCGATCGCGTTCGCGAGGCCGCCGATGGTCGACAGCTTGCCCTGGGAGGTCACGGTGGTGTCGCCGCCGCAGGTGTACGGGCCGGTCGGCGCGGTCGAGGTCGTCCACGCGACCGAGCAGGTGAGCAGGCGGTAGTCGAGGCCGTCGGCTCCGGTGACGAGCGACTCGCCGAGCCCGGCCAGCGCCGGGTCGTCGGTGCCGAGGGTCTGGGCCGTGACCTCCTGGTAGAAGCGGACGGACTCGACGAGGTTTCCGTCGTTGGTCGCGTTCGGCAGCTCGATCAGCAGCGGGCGCTGCACCGTGTCGCCGGGGGCGATGTCCTCGATCACCCAGTCGCCGGTGGCGACGATGTCGAGCTGACCCGCGTCGACGGTCGTCTCGGCGGTGTCGGAGTCGGTGAACACGGCGAAGGCGCCGGCGCCGGCGAGCGCTCCCGCGGCGAGCAGGACACCTCCGGTGAGGGCGATCTTCTTCCACGGGGTCGTGCGGGTGGGTCGGGGTGCTGCGGAGGTCATGGCGACCGTTCCTCTCTGGTCAGTGCCCGGTGCGGGCGTGGTCTCCCTTTCGCAGGACTGCGCAGAGGGAAGCTTCAGGGGGCGAGCGGGCATCAGCAGCCCCTCGCCGAGACGACGGCCGGAGTGGTCACGGCGGTCGAGGCGGGCGACGCGACGCCGAGCCAGCGCTGCAGGTCGGGGCGGATCCGCCACTGGTAGCCGCGGCCCTCGCCGACCCGGTCGTCGGTGAACGACGTGGCGGAGGCGGTGGGAGTCGCGATGACGGTCCACGGCCCGGGCGTCGTGCCGGACGTGCGGCGCTCGAGCGTCCAGCCGGTCGTGCCCGGCACGGCCGCCCACGAGACGAGCACGGTGGGCCGGTTCGCCGTGCAGCTCGCGACGGGGGTCGCGACGACGGCCGAGCGCGTCCACGTGCCCAGGCTCACGGCTCCGCTGGTCACCTCGGTGTCGGTGAAGCCGCGGCGGGTGAGGGGCTGCGGATCGACGGACACGGTGATCGTGGACGCCGCGGTGAGTGCGCCGTCGCTCGCCGTGTACGCGATCACGACCGGGCCGGTGAAGCCGCCGCCGGGCGGCGTGTAGGTGCAGGTCGTGGTGCACGAGAGCGTGCCGCGGGCGGGGGTCTGCGCGGTGAAGACGAGCGTCGTGCCCGGGTCCTCGTCGGTGTCGTTGGCGAGCGGCGAGATCGCGACGGGCGCGCCTCCGGTGATCGCGACCGCCCGGTCGGCGCGGGCGACGGGCGCGTGGTTCACCGCGGTGACCGTCACCGTGACGCGCACGTTCCAGGTGCCGTAGGTGCTCTGCAGCGCGTAGTCGAAGACGTCGGTGCCGACGTACGCGGCGATGGGCCGGTAGGTGCACTGGCCACGCGTCGCTCCGGTGTCGACGCAGGTGACCGACCCCTGCACGGGAGTGGCGGGCGCGGGCGACGCCGCGCCTCCGATGCTCTTGGGAGTCGTCGAGAGCTGCGCCCGCGAGAACGTGGCGCCGGTGGCGACCGCCCCGTCGTTCGCCAGCACGTCGATCACGACCGAGCCGCCCTGCACCACGGTCACGGAGTCGGCGACCGGGTCGGGCACGACCGTGATCGCCACGGTGGCGGTACGGGTGAAGGCCGCGCCCGTGGGCGGAGTCGCGGTGACGGTCGCCGTGTTCGCGATCGTGCCGGCCGTCACGTCGGCCGCGGTGGTCGTGTAGGTGGCGGTGGCGGTGACGATCTGGCCCGGAGTGAGGCGGCCGGCGGTGCCCGGCCAGGTCGGGGTGATCGTCGAGAGCCCGGCCTTCGGGTCGCTGATCGCGACGCTCGTGAGGGTCGTGTTGCCGGTGTTCGTAGCGCGGAACGTGTAGGTGATGACGGTGCCGGCCGCGCTGATGAACGCCGGGTTCGCCGTCTTGGTGAAGGCGAGGTCGCTGGTGCGGGTGAGCACGACGGTCTTGGAGGCGGTCGAGGTGACGGCCGCTCCGCTCGTCGGCGTGCCCGTCGCGGTCGCGGTGTTGAGCACGCTGCCCGCGTCGATGTCGGCCTGCGTGATCGCGTAGCTCGCCGTCGCGGTGACCGTTTGCGCGACTCCGAGAGTGTTCGCGGTGCCCGGCCAGGCGCCGTAGGTCACCGTCGCCCGCGGGTCGGCGATGCTGACGGCCGTGAGCGGCACGTTGCCGGAGTTGGTCAGGGTGAAGGAGTAGTCGATCCGCGCGCCGACGACGGCGGTGCCGGTGAGAGTGCCGTCCTTGGTGAGGGTGAGGCCGGGGGCGTAGCGGATGGGCGTGGTGGCGGTGCTGGTGGCCGTCACGGTCGCCGGAGTCGCCGCGAGCGTCCGCCCGCTGACCGTCGCCGTGTTGGTCAGCGCCGTGTTCGCGTTGATGTCGGCCTGCGTCACCGTGTACGGGGCCGAGGTGAAGGTCGCCTGCCCGCCCGGCGCGATCTGCGCGGTGGTCGGCGTGATGCCGGCGACCTTCGGGTCGGTGACCGCGACTCCGGTCAGCGTCACGTTGCCGGTGTTGCGGGCGACGAAGGAGTAGGTGACCGTCTCGCCGACGTCGGCCCGGGTGTTGCCGTTGGTGTCGGCGAGCACGCCGGTCTTGGCGAGCGTGATCACGGGGGCGGGGGTGGTGATGGGGGCGGTGACGGCGGAGGTGTTGCTCGTGATGGTGGTGGTGCCGGAGCGACCCGTCGCGGTCGCGGTGTTGACGAGGGAGCCGGCGACCGCCTCCGCTGCCGTGACGACCTTGCTGCCGGTGCAGGTGACGGAGGCGAGCGAGGCGAGCGTGGTCACCGGGCAGCTCACGACCGGGATCTTCGGGTCGCTGACCGCGATGTTCGTGATGCTGGCGAGCGACGTGTTGGTGACGACGAACTGGTACGGGATCGTCTGGCCCTCGGCGTAGCTCGCGGGCTGCGCGGTGGTGCGGTCGATCTGCTTGACCAGGTTGAGCGCGCCAAGGTCGTTCACCGTCGAGACCGTGACGTTGCGGACGAGGTGGGTGTCGCTGGAGCCGCCGGTCGAGGCCGTGAAGCCGAGCTTGTAGGTGGACGGAGCGGCGGTGGCCATCGTGAACTGCATGACCTGGGTGAGCTGCGCGGCGGTCATGCCTGCCGAGGCGCCGTAGAAGACCGTGACGACCGGGAACGCGGCGGGCGAGACGGTGACGCGGATGGTGCGGCCGTAGGAGGTGGGCGGGTTGGTCGCGTTGAGGCTGATCGCGGTGCGGACGGATCCGAGGGCGGGAGGCGCGACTCCGGCGATGTAGCAGTAGTTCAACTTCGCCTGCCCGGGCCCGCGCGCGACGATGCGGTTGCCGACCAGGCCGGGAGCCGCCGGAGTCGCGGGGCAGCCCGCGCCGAGCCCGCCCGACGCGTTCGAGAAGTTGCCGTAGGCGTCGAGCCCGATGCCCAGGTACCCGCCGTTCACCCCGTCGACCGTCGTCGACTGGCCGTAGCCGAGCGATCCGCCGGGCGCGCCCGCCGCCGTGAGGTTGCGCGACCCGTCGGTGAGGAAGAAGCCGATGCCGTCGGCGCCGTTGAGCCCCAGCGCGGTGGAGTACTGGTACTGGTCGAACAGCACGTCGATGCCGCCGGTCGCCGGGATCGCCCGGTTGAGCACCGCGCCGCCCTTGCTGTTGGTGCGGTTGTCGGTGAGCTGGAGGAAGCCGAGGTCGGCAGTGGTCGCCGGCGAGGCCGTGCGGTTTGTGCAGACGCCGAGGTTCGAGGCGCCGGCCGGAGGGGCGGTGGTCGCCTTGGTCAGGCACGCGCTGTCGAGCATCTGCCACGCGGAGTCGGGGACGCTCGTGCCGCCGAAGGACTCCTGCACGAGGAGGGTGGCGGCGTCGGCTCGTTCTGCTGCGGTGGGGCCGATGACGAGGACGGCGGCGAGGAGCGCGAGGACGAGGGTGAGGGCGGTGGGGCGGCGGGATGCGCGGTTGGCGGGGTCGATGAGGCGGCGTCGAGATGCGCGCACTGCCGCCATGATCGGGACCCTCCGGAGCGCTCACCGGACTGTCCGGGCTGAGCGGATACGAAGATACGGTCGCGGCAAGTGGGGCCTTGTCCCCCTAAGAAGGCACGCGGGGGAGGGGTGCGTGTGCCCCATCTCGGGGTGGAGTCAGGAGGCGGTCATCCGGCGCTCACAGAGTTCCCAGGATCTGCGATGCGGTGTGTGATCGCGTCGGTTACTTCCGCGCCGCTGCGCGGATCGGGGCGGCGCGGCGCGTGGACGAGCGCGCTGTGACGGGGGGCACCCTCTTCGACGTTTGGCGGAGAAAAGCAGGGTACTGACGCGAAATCGCGACCGTCGCGAGGTCGCTCCTGCGCGTGGTCGGAGTGTCGGCGGGCAGGGCTTGGGCCCGCAACAGATCAAGCCGCCCGAAAGGCTCCGTTCTCGTGGGCGGGAACGGACCTTCGCGGGGAATTTGACGCGATCAGATGGCCGTGGAGGTGCCGAGTTCGGTGCGCGTGACGCAGCCCGATGCGACCGCCTAGGCGATCGCCTCATCGACGAGCGCGCGGATGTTGTCGGTCATCCGCTAGCGGTCCGAACCGGCCAAGAGGGGCGGGCCATCTCCAGAGGCGAGCCGGGACCGGCGGGAAAGGAGGGCAGCGTGATGGGGCAGGCGCCCTATCGGCGGAGCGTGGTTAAGCAAATCGCTCGGCGACTACCGCCTAACAGCGTCACGTGGCTCGTCGACCACGGATCGCGACGGCCCTTTTGTAAAGGGAGCGGCGCTACGTCTCAGGTGCCGAGGTCCGGGTAGAGTTGGCCCCTGGCTAGACCGAAGATCAGGTCGACTCGGATGGAGTGGGTGACAGTGAATCCTGGTAAGACCGAACTGGGCGCCCTCACCCGCATGTTCTCTGCGACCGTTATGCGCGAATTGGGCCGCAGTGGACGCTCAGCACTCTTTGGGCGGCTCCTGGCGCAGTCACGCCTGGCTGCGGAGATGCCGAGTGATGCCACCGTTGGTGACGTCTTTGATTACGCCTTTCTTTTGCTGCGTAGTTTAGGGAATCGGGACGAGTACATCTATCGCTCTGCCATCACTCAGAAGATTCTGCTTGGGCAGCACAACCTCCGAACGGCTTCTATGCTCAGTGAAGCCCGCGTCGGCGTGTGTAAAGCCGACGTCGTTGTTCTCAACGGAACGGCCACCGCCTATGAGATTAAGTCCGAACGAGACTCGCTGGCGCGACTGACGAAACAAGTAAACGCCTACGGTGAGGTGTTTGCCGCAGTGAACGTAGTAACTAGCCCTTCTCATGTGAAGCAGGTCTTCCGTCAAATTCCAGAATGGGTCGGCGTCCTGGTGTTGTCGGAGAAATTCACGCTACAGGTTCAACGCCCTGCCGTCGTGGATGCGACACGCATCGATCCGCTTGCTGTACTTGATCTCCTGCGTGTCGACGAAGCGAACCGTGTGCTCCGGTCCCTCGACATCCCGCCCCCAAAGGTGCCGAACACGCAAATGCGTGGTGCGCTCCGCGACATGTTCAATTCATTGGATCCGGCAGGTGTTCACGCGCAGATGGTAAAAACGCTAAAGGTCACTCGTTCCCAAAGCGCAGCGGAGGATTTTATTAGAACCGTCCCGATGTCGTTGCGCGCTGCCATGCTTACTATCAAAATGAACGGAGTGTCGGAAAGGAAAGTCCGCGACGCCACGAAATTGTCAGTTTCCGCCGCACTCGCTTGGAGTTGATCCCGATGTATTATCCGTACTTCCGAGGTAAGCAATTTGAACTCATCGCGCTCCGGGAGAGCGCTTCTCTAATTGCGGACGCCAACTTTGTTCCCATCATCGAACCGGTGAGGGAAACTCTGACGGGCCTCGAACGCGCGCTGCGGGCGCTGTCAGACGCTGGCGCTCGCGCCATCGTCATCGTAAACCCTCGGCACGGTGATATGAAGGCTAACGGAACTAGCATTAGTTCCTTCCTTGAACAGGGCTATCGAGGCAACGACGCGGTCGCAGCTGGCGCGCTTCTTCTCAGTGACACCTCTATCGGCGCGGCCGAATCTCTGATAAACCACCATTCCATCCATCCGCAGGCCATCATTCACGCGGGTTTTACCGAGCCGAAGGCGCTTGCCTTGCTGTTGGGCGAGCAAGTGCGTGCGACGACTAACATTTTTATTGAGGACCAGGCCAGCACTCTCTATCGACGTCACTTCCAAAACAGCACGCGGGTGCTCATCAAGGACGGATTCGTACAGCGAAAGAACGCTGACTACGACGCAGTTGATCTCTTCTCTGATTTGCATGTAACGTATGGAGAATTTGGGGCGCAGGGATACGGAGATTTTCTCACCGTGGGTGACCGTTACGCGGAAGGTGGTGGACCTGCCTACGCCGTCGCAATCCACTTAACCTTTATTGACCCAGACAATGATGATGCAATGTTTGTTTACCACTTCAAGTCGGACTCAAATGACACCCCCACGGACCCGGCCGGTAAGTTCTTCCAAGCTCTGCGAAAGCTCATGGATGCATACAATTCGGGAACTTCAAAACTGCTAAGCACCTCCGCCATCCAGGAGTTTCGCGACCTTTACGAGACGGGTCACTTTCCTGGCCTCGGCTACGTGAAGAAGCTCTCTATCCGCCACCATCTTGAAACTCTTGCCGACTACCACTGCGGCCGGGCAAATGCCTGACCGATTTTGCTGCGCTTTCTGCTTCGGCGACGCAAATCTGAGGGACAACTTCATTTTTGATCGGTCTGTAGGCACTGGAACCTGCGGATATTGCGGGACCGCGGGAGTCTTACTCGTCAGGCCGATGGATCTACGTGAAGCCTTCGAGGTGGTGGTCGGCGTCTATGAGATTGTTGACGACGGCGAATCGCTGCCGACGATCCTACGGCAAGATTGGGCACTTTTCACTCACCCTGTGATGCAAGACGACGCGCATGCGAAAGAACTTCTCGCTGATGTTTTGGATAGCGGTGACCTTGTGCGGAAGAATTTTGGACCGCCGGCGGGTTATGGCACGCAGAGCCTTACGAAGTGGGACGATCTGCGCGGCGAAATGATGCACGGCAATCGCTGGTTTCTGAGGAAAGAGATCGATTACGACCGGTTGCGTTACCTCTTCAGCCTGCTCATCGAAGACCCCTCCGTGCTGAGCACGCGTTGGCACCGGGCTCGCATCCTGAATGACGGCACCTCGTACGCACTTGAGGAAATGGGCGCGCCACCGCCGAGGTATGCCGGGCACGGTCGAGCTAACCCGGCAGGGATCCCGTATCTATATCTCGGGTCGTCTCCGAAGACTGCCGTCTCCGAGGTCCGTCCGCACGCAGTCGAAGCGGTAGGGGTGGCTGAATTCACTATTCCTGAGTTGAAAGCTGTGGACTTGCGAGGTCCGCGAGAGCGGATCTCGCCGTTCGGACTCGAAGACGATCAAGTCGTTCAGCTACTAGCTGATATCCCCTTTCTTGAGCGCCTCGGCGACGAGCTTACTCGTCCCGTCGTGCCTAGAAGTGCTCCCTTCGAGTACGTTCCGAGCCAGCACCTTTGTGAGTTCATCAAGCACTGCGGGTACGACGGGGTGGTCTATCGAAGTTCCATGAGTAATGGCGTGAATCTTGCTCTTTTCCATCCAAAGGTGGCGAGTGGCATTGTTGTTCAGCGGTACGCAGTGCAGCAGGTGGAAGTACATGTGGCTGTGTTGACTTGATGACAGATAGAAGCTGTTCTGTCGGTTGATGGCGCCCGACTTCTGGCACGTGGTCCCTTCAAGGACCCTGTACGAACCGCACCTTCTCCGCGTACTCAAAGTGATTTTTTACGAGATCTGAGACGTCGATGTTCTGCAGCTTGCTCGAGACCGGGGTGAAGCCGGTGAGCCCGGCGGCGGTCTCTCCTGCCTGCGCGACTCGGTAGACGAACTTCAGCACGTTGTCGTTGCTCGAGTGGTAGCAGTAAACGCCCTCATCGACGGCGGCGGTCAGCGAGGTCCAGTCGCCCTTCGCTCCGATGGCGGCACCGAGCAGGTGAGCGGCCTCGATCCTCGGTCCGCCGGGCTTCGTGCCCATCGCTTCGGCGGCCACCACCATCAAGCGCGCTCCGAGGCTGTGCCCGATGAGTACGTAAGACTCCGCCTCAGTACGAGCCAGCAGGTCTCCGAGGATGACCCCGGTCTTGTCTGCACGGCTTTTAGCGACGTGCCACGGGTTCTTCGCCAGGTCTGCTGCGATCAGGCCCGGCCCGACGACGTTGCCGAGCAGCCTGGCACCGGCCTTCGTGGCGAGGGCTGCAGCGGCTCGTGCCACGGCCACGCCTCCGGCCTTCCCTGCAGAGCCCGTCACAAGATCTCCGAGGTCGCGGATCTCCTTCGATCCCCACCTCACCCGATAGACCGGGGAGTCGGGGTACCGCTCGTCGACGATCGCCTTCCACCCGCCCCACTTCTCACCTGCGCCCTCGGTGAGGAAGCCGTTCGCCACGATCACCGGCACCCCTCCCTTGCCCGGGCGGAGCAACTCGATGCCGAAGGACTTGTCCTCACGGAGGTAGGCATTCGAGACGGATGCGCCCAGTACTCCTCCGACAGCAGCTCCGACCGCGGTGACGACGGTCGTTCCTCCGGCCATGCCGAGCCCGCCCGCGGCGAGAGTCCCTCCGCCGAGCAGCGCGAGACCGTGCGAGCTGGCGGCGGCGCCGGACAATCCGCCGAACACACCGAGCGATCCGATAGCTCCGCCGATCGCGGGAGCTGCGAGAAGGGCGACAGGGGCAGCGACCGTCAGGAGGGCGGCGCCGCCGAGCACGATTTTCGAGGTGGCCATGAGGTCCGGCTTCTCGTACTTCAGGAAGTCTTCGTAGTCGTGGAGCTCGCCGAAGGTGCCGTGCGCCTTCTCGAAGCCGGGAATGTCGTGTCGGTGCTCGGCGCAGAACTGGGGAACTCGAACCGCGCCCCGTTCGCGCACGGCCATGTTGCTGCATCCGGAAGCCAGGCACGGGAGCGTGGGCGACCCGCAGCCCTGACAGACGTAGACCGGGAGCTGTCCGGCGGGCCGGTTCGACTTCCGATGCTCGGTCTTGAAGAAGCAGGAGGAGCACCAGGCCTGCTCGACGTCGAGGAGCGAGACGTCGTCGGCGACGTCCGCGATCCACTGCGCGGTCTTCGCGTAGACGTCGGCCTGCTTCTGCGCGGTCTTGCGGTCTTCCTCCACCTGCCGGAGGGCGGCCTTCTGCTCTGCCGGGTCGGAGAGGGCGAGAGCCTCGGCGTTGGAGGCCGAGCGGGCCGCGAACCAGGTTTTCGCGTAGGCCCACATGTTGCTGCGCAGGGCGGGATTGCTCGCGAGCTCGGTCTCGCGGTCTGCGGACGGCTCGAGGTCGTGAAACTCGCCGGAGAGTGTCAGCGTCGCTCCCTGGTCCGAAACCACATCCACTCGCAGGTGGGTTCCTTCAACGACATGGGCGTGGAGTGATCCGGGCATAGCCAGATCGTGCCACACGCCCTGCGCTCGGTCGGCGTGGATGGCTCAGAAGTGCACATCCAGCAGGGCGATCTAGGTGCGGCATACATTTTCGGTCGAGAAAATGCACGACTTCTTTCCCGGCAGGCTCCGGGCGTGCATTTTCATCGCGACGGCGTTAGCGGCGCTCGGCCCGCCAACCACAAACCAAGGTTTGCCTTACTAAGCACACCCTAAGTAAGGTGAGGCGACACTAAGTCAGACCTCAGAGAGGACCTCCATCCGTGGATCCACTACGACCCCGAGCCGCCCGCGCGTCCGCCGCGCTGCTCGCCACGATCGCCCTGGCCGGCGGGGCGCTCGCGTTCGCGCCCAGCGCCTCCGCCGCGGCTTCGCCCGGCACCATCACCGACGCCTCCTTCACCTGGGGACTCAGCAATGAGGCCGGGGGTGGCGCGTTCTTCGGTGGCTGCAACTTCCTCAGCGCGGGGACGGCCGGCGACACCGGCAGCTCGCGCGTCTGGACCGAGGCCGACGGCTTCTACAAGCAGTCCGAGGGGAACGTCTCGGTCGTGAAGCCGAACGCGTCGGGCGCGCTCGTGCCCACCAGCTGGGCGACCAAGTGCCAGACGCCGGCGGGCACGCCCGTCACGGCCGCCTCCGCCACTTCGCTGACCAAGAACGCGGTCGTCTTCGAGAACGGCACCGGCACCGTCGCGGCCGACGGCTCCACCGAGATCGAGTGGGACGGCTCCTTCACGGTCGCGTTCTACGGCGGACTCACGTACTGGAGCGCCAGCGACCCCGTGCTCGAGATCGACGGCTCGGGCAACGGGCAGTTGACCGCCACGGCGAGCGGCTACGGCACCGACATGAACGACCAGACCAAGTGGGTGCCGGTCGCACCGCAGACGATCGTGCTCGCCGACATCTCGAACGCGTCGGCCGACGACGACGGCTTCACGGTCACTCCCGACTACCTGGGCGTCGCGGTCACCACCGAGGCCACTCCGCAGACGACGACCGGAGCGACCTGGGGCTCGTTCCCGCAGAGCTTCGTCGACTTCCAGAACCTGACCGGCCAGAGCAGCTACTGGTACAGCTCGGGCGGATCGCGCGATGCGGCGAAGCCCGCCGCCCCTCTGACCGTGGACTACGCGCTCACCCCCGCGACGACTCCGACCACGCCGCCGACCACCCCGCCCACGACTCCTCCCACCACCCCGGCCGAGCCGGAGCCCGGTGAGCAGGACATCACGGTCGAGGTGCCCGAGGTGACGGCTCCGCCCGCCACCGGCAGCTTCGGCTGGGCGTTCGAGAGCACCGACGCGGTCAGCCTCGGCACGGCCACCCAGGCCGGATCGACGTTCGTCGCGACAGGCGCGCTCAACACGATCGCGGTGACCGACACGCGCTCCGGCGGCACGACTCCGTTCGGCTGGAGCATCTCGGGTTCGGTCAGCGACTTCGCGTCGGCCTCGGGCGGCTTCGACGCCGGCTACCTCGGCTGGACTCCGTCGGTCGGCAACGCGGGCAGCGGAGTGGTCGCGGGAGCGGCCGTCGGCTCGACCCTCGAGAGCGGCGCGGGCCTGTCGGACGCGGCGACGCTCGCCTCCAGCACCGCCGCGGCCAGCGCCGACGTCGACGCGGCACTGCGCCTCGTGATCCCGACGACGACGCCGGCAGGCGACTACTCGGCGACGCTCACCATCACGGCGCTGGGCTGATCCTCTGCGCTGACGGCGCGGGGTGACCCGCGCTGATCCCGCCCGGGGCGGGCCGTCCTCTCGACACGGAGGAGGGTCCGCCCCGTTCCCGCGCCTGCCTCGACCACGAGAGCGCCGCGGGACCGGGCTTCCGAGTCCGCCCACTCCTCTTCCTCCCGCCGTTCCGGCATCGACACTGCAGAGACGACCCATGCGCCGCTTCCCCGCCCTCCTCGCCGCCGCCTCCTTGAGCGTCGCGGCCGCCGTGCTCCCGCTCTCCCCGGCCTCCGCCGCCGACGGCCCCGCCTGGAGCGTCGGCCCGACCGCGGACGCGTCCGGCGCCACCCGCGCGAACTTCGACTACTCCCTCGACCCCGGCGCCGTGGTCGAGGACTCGATCTCGGTGCGCAACGACGGAGCGACCGAGCTGGTCCTCGACGTCTACCCGGCCGACGCGTTCACCACCCGCGAGGGCGGCATCGACGTGCTGACCGCGGGCACCGCCTCCGAGGACGCGGGCACCTGGATCGCGCTCGACTCCTCCTCCGTGACCCTCGTGCCGGGGCAGGAGGCGGCGGTGCCGTTCACGGTGACGGTGCCGGCGGATGCGCAGCCCGGCGATCATCCGGCGGGCATCGTCACGTCGCTCCGCGTCGAGGACCCCGACTCGCAGGTGCAGATCGACCGGCGGCTGGGGACGCGGCTGCAGCTGCGCGTCTCGGGCGAGCTCGTGCCCTCGCTCGAGCTGTCGGACCCGGTGGTCGCGTTCTCGGGGGTCTGGAACCCGTTCGCGACAGGATTCGTGACCGTCGACTACTCGGTGGGAAACACCGGGAACACGCGGGTGACCGCGCTGGCGGACACGTCGATCGCCGGTCCGCTGGGGGTCGCGGGGGTGTCGGCGCAGAGGCAGCTGCCGGAGGTGCTGCCCGGGTCGACGATCGACGTGCGCGAGGAGCTCGACGGAGTGGGCGCGCTGGTGTGGCTGTCGGGAGCGGTGAGTCTGCAGCCGACGAGCGTGGGCTTCGGCGCGGCGACCCTGGATCCGGTGACGGCGGACTTCGCGCTGGCCGCGGTGCCGGTGGCGACGCTGCTGATCGTGCTGGTGCTGGCGGCGGGAGTGGTGGTGGCGGTGCTGCTGGTGCGGCGGCGACGGGGTGCGCGGGCCGCGTGACGGGCGCGGGTCGTCGGCGGCGCGAGCCGGGGGTGGGGTCGAGTCCTCAGTAGTCGTCGTAGTCGGGTGCCGAGTACGACGACTTCTGCATAGTCGGGGGCGGGGCGAGCGGAGGCGCGTGACGCGGGCTCGGCAGGACGGCGTCGAGTCCTCGAGAGTTGTCGTACTCGGCGTCGAGTACGACGACTTTCGCTGACTGGGGAACGCGGAGGGGTGCACGAGCGCCACGAGGGACGCGCAGGCACGTTTACGCACAAGTTGCGGGATCCGCTCGCACTTCCCCCAACTTCTGGAGGAGCGCGGCGGGAGTCGCGGGGCCGGGAGGCGGCGGCTCGCGCCGGTTCCGCAGAAGTTGCGGTAGCGGCTCGCGGTTACCGCAACTTTTGGAGAGTGGGGGCGGGCAGCCGGGCGGGCCGTCACTCCGGAGGCGCGGGGCGGCGCCAGGGCAGCACGCGGCGGCCCGAGAGGTGCAGCACGGCGAGCACGGCGATCAGCACCGCCAGCGCGAGGGCGCCGATCAGGAGGGGCAGGAGTCCGGAGCTCGCGACCGCCTCGGGGACGAGTCCGCCACCGTCGCGGACGACGGTGCTCGTCTCGGCGACGAGCCCCGCGGCAGCCTGCGCGGCCGGAGCGGCAGCGGCACCCGCACCCGCGCCGGCACCCGCCACGGCCCCCGCTCCCGTCGGCCGCTGCGCCACCTCGTTCATCGGCCCCGCCCCTCCGCCCGCCGCCGATTCCGGAGCCGCCACCACCGCCGGAGCCGAGGCGTCGAAGTTCACCAGCAGCGCGGTCGCCGGCTTGGCCGCGTCGCGAGTCCCACCCGTCGTCAGCCAGTACCCGGCCTGCCCCGTCTGCACCTGGAACTGCAGGAAGCTCGCCGGGAACGAGCCCCAGTACGCCGCGTTCTCGGCGGTCCGCGGAGCCTGGCCGCCGGTCTGGCTGGCGACGCCGAGGTACTCGGGCACCACGCTGAAGCCGCCGTCGCCGAGCGGAGCGCCGCGCACCTCCGCGAGCACGATCTCGGTCGCGGGCAGCGGGCGCCAGAGCGAGGTGTCCTCCATCGAGGTGCCGTAGCCGCTCGCGGTCGCGGTCAGCTGCCCGTTCCCCGCGGCGTCGAGCGAGAGCACGGGGTCGCTCGCGCTCCAGTAGGTCATGCCGCCGTAGAAGGCGACGGTGAACGCGCCACTCCAGCGCAGTGTGAGGCCGTCGGCCGAGACGGAGCCGCGCCCGCCGTCGACGACGACCTGCGACTGGGTGCTCGAGGCGAGCGACGACGCGGTGACGGGCGCGCCCGACGGATCCGTGCAGCGCGTCGCGAAGGAGGCGCGCGTCCATCCGCCGGCCGCGGTCGCCTTCTCGATCGAGACGGCCCCGGCCTCGGCGGCGTACAGCCCGTCGGACTCGGACCAGACGCGCGCGCCTCCGCTGTTCCCGGCGACGCCGGCGCTGAGGAAGTTGCAGCCGCCGGCGAAGGCACCGCCGGAGGACTCGCGGTTGAGTCCCCAGCGCAGCTCGGCGTTCTCGATGTCGCCGAAGCCGGCGGAGGTGCCGGTCGGCACGGACACGTCGATGTCGACGCCGTCCTCGACTGCCGCGGCGGCGGGTGCGAGCCCGAGCGTCAGGGCGGCGGCGAGGAGGAGGGATCCGAGCCGCCTCATCGCGCGTCCGCCGTCTCGCGGGCCGGCAGATGGCGGGCGGTGGAGAGCTCCTCGGTGGGGGCGTCGGGGGAGGGAGGAGCGGCGTCGGCATCCGGTTCCGGAGTCGCCGCCACGGGAGTCGCGCTCGACGCAGCGATCCGGGTACCCGGCGACACCGCCGCGCCCCCACCGGCTGTATCCGACAAACCACCCGCACCCACTCGCTTCCGCGCCCGCCGCCTCCGAACCCCCCGCACGATCCCCACCACGACACTCGCCAGCACGAGCCCCGCCGCGATCAGCAGCGCGATCCCGAGCGCCACGTACAGCCACACCGGCACCTCCGGCTCCGCCGCGGCGCTCGGAACCGACGCGGCCGATGCTCCCGCCACGGTCAGCTCGCTCTCGGCGACCGCCCCGGATGCGGCGCCGGTCAGCGTCAGCAGGTGCGTGCCTCCGCGCAGGTCGCCCGGCAGGGGCAGCACCCCGGCCACCTCGCCGCGGGTGCCGGCCGTGAGCGGGCCGACGGCCACGACTCCGTCGTCGAGGGTCGCGACGACCTGCTCGGACACGGCGAAGCCCTGTCCCGTGAACGCCAGCGCATTGCCGGCGACGGCGGAGGAGGCGGTGTAGCCGACGCGCGCGGAGCCGGCCACGGGCGCCTCGGTGGGCGACGCCTCCGGAGCACCCGCGACAGGGGCCGCACCCGCCGCGGGACCGGGGGCCGCGCCGGCCGCCGGCGCCGCGAACGACACCGGCGTGAACGTCTCGTTGTTGGCGTTCTTCACCCCGTGCGCGCCGATCGTGATCACTCCGCACTGCACCTCGAGGCAGTCGACGGTCGTCACCTCGCCCGAGCGGTCCTGCGCCTCGAAGCGCGCCGACGGGATCGTGAGGTCGACGGTGAAGGAGCCGTCGGCCGTGAGCACGCCGTTCGCGGCCGACTCCGTCTCGCTGCCCGGGAACGCGACGAAGCGCTCGAAGCCCGCGTTGTCCTTCGACTCGGAGTCGGGGACGTAGCGGTAGTCGGTGCCGACCTCGCCGCCGCTGCTCGGTCCCCAGCCTGCGCCCGACACCCAGCCGAACAGCACGTAGACGCCGCCGAAGCCGCCCTGGATCGACTGGAAGCCGCGGCCCGAGACCGTGATCGACGTGGCGTAGTCGGGGTCGGCGGCACTCGCCCCGTCGGCGAAGGACACCGACACCGAGCCGGCGGCCGACGCGGCGGGGGCGACGAGCGGAGTAGCGGCCACCGCGATGCCGAGGGCGGCGGCGAGGAGGAGGGTGCGCGGGATGCGGGTCATCGAGGGTCTCCGATCGGGGGAGCGGGGGAGGGGGATGCGCTGGGGGACGCGAGGTCGGCGCCGGTCCGCCGCGCCCGCTCCGGCCGGATCGACACCGAGCCGTCGTCCTCGACGGCCACCCGGATCGGATGCCGGTACACCTCGCTCAGCAGCTCGGTCGAAAGCGCCACCGCGGGCGGACCGTCGGCGCGCACGCGTCCGCCCTCGAGCACGACGACGCGGTCGGCGTACGCGGCCGCGAGCCCGAGATCGTGCAGCACCACCACGGCCGAGCCGCCCGACTCCGTGTGCGCGCGGACCTGGCCGAGCAGCCGCTCCTGATGGCGGATGTCGAGGCTGGCGGTGGGCTCGTCGAGCAGCACGAGGTCGCACTCCTGCGCGCGGACGCGGGCGTAGGCGACGCGGGCCCGCTCGCCGCCCGAGAGCTCGGGCATGCGGCGGTCGCGGAAGGCGGTGACCTCGGCGTCCTCGAGCGCGCGCTCGATCACCGCGGTCCCGTCGCCGCTCCGGGGCGCCCGGCCCATCTCGACGACCTCGAGCACGGTGAAGGGGAACGACACCTCGTTCGACTGCGTCAGCACCGAGCGCAGTCGCGCGAGATCGCGGGCGCGGTAGGAGCGGAGGGGGCGGCCGTCGAGGTCCAGCGCGCCGGTCTGCGGAGCGGAGTCTCCCGCGAGCACCGAGAGCAGCGTCGACTTGCCGGCGCCGTTGGGTCCGACGAGCGCGACGAACTCGCCGCGGTGCAGGCGCAGGTCGACGCCGTCGAGCACGGGGCGCGCGCCGTAGGAGAGGCCGACGCCGGTGGCGCGCATCCGCTCGCCGTGATCGGAGGCCGGAGCCGCGCCCCGCTCGACGGTCGCGCCGCTCACGCCCGCACCCCCGCTCACGCCCACCCTCCCGACCGCACCCGCGCCCGGCGCAGCAGCCAGAAGAAGAACGGACCGCCGACGATCGCGGTCAGCATGCCGATCGGCAGGTCGGCGTAGGGGACGGCCGTGCGCGCGACCGCGTCGGCGCAGACGAGCAGCAGCGCGCCTCCGATCGCGCTCGTGCCGATCAGGGCGCGGTGCGCCGGGCCCAGCAGCATGCGCAGGAGGTGCGGCACGACGAGTCCGACGAACGCGATGATGCCGCAGAGGGCGACGGCGGCCGAGGTGAGCGCGGCGACGACCACGATCGCGGCGATGCGGGTGCGCTCGATCGGCACGCCGAGGTGCTGCGCCTGGCGCTCGCCGAGGGCCAGCAGGTCGAGACGGCGCGAGAGGAGCGAGGCGGCGACCACTCCGACCACGGTGATCGGGAGCACGATCGCGACGTCCTGCCAGCGCGTGCCGTTGAGCGAGCCGAGCTGCCAGAAGACGATCTGCTCGCGCTGCTGCGTGGTGCCGAGGAAGGTCATCAGCGCGATGCCCGCGCCTCCGACCGCGTTCACCGCGATGCCCGTGAGCACGAGGGTGACGACCTCGGTGCGGCCGCCGGCGCGGGCGGTCAGGTAGACGAGGAGCGTCGCGGCGAGGCCGCCGACGAAGGCGAAGACGGGGGCGGTGAGCGGCCCGAAGACGTTCAGCCCGAAGACGATGACGGCGCTCGCCGCCAGCGCCGCTCCGGAGGAGACACCCACGACGCCCGGCTCGGCCAGCGGATTGCGGAACACGCCCTGCATGACCGCTCCGCCGACCGCCAGCGCGGCGCCGACGACCGCGGCCATCGTGATCCGCGGGAACCGGATCGCCCACAGCGTCGCGTCGCCGTTGACGTGCGCGGGCAGCTCGAGCACCGGGAGCAGGCGCACGCCGAGCGCGTCGTTGAGGTGCTGCGCGATCGATCCGAGGATCTGCGCGGGCGGGACCGACAGCTGCCCCAGACCTGCCGAGACGACGGCGACCACCACGAGGGCGCCGGTGAGCCCGGCGGTGACGAGCGCCGGTCGACCGAGTCGAGCGGGAGCGACCGCCGTCGTCATCGGGTGCTGTCCGGCGCGTAGATCGCGACCGCGAGCGCCTCGAGCGTGCGCGGGGTGTCGGGTCCGAAGCTCAGGATCTGCGTGTCGGCCATGTCGACGATGCGGCGGTTCTGCCCGGCGGGGGTCTGCGCGAGCGCGGGCACGGCCTCGAGCAGGCCGTCGACTCCGTCGACCGATTCGAGGCCGCCGGTCATCATCAGCACGACGTCGGGGGCGGCGGCCACGAGGCCCTCGTCGGTGAGCGGGCGCATGCCCTCCCAGCCGATCTCGGCGGCCACGTCGATCCCGCCGAGCGAGCGCACGAGGTCGTCGGCGCCGGAGCCCTCGCCGAAGAGGTAGTAGACGCCGGACTGGCCGCGCACGTAGAGGAAGACGATGCGCAGGCGCTGGGCGGGGTCGGCGGGCGCGACGGCGTCGATCCGGGCGATCGTGTCGTCGACGGAGGCGCTGAGGCGCGCGGTGAGCTCGGCCCCGCGCTCGGGGACGCCCAGGGCCGCGGCGACCTCGCCGACCAGCGTCGGGATCGTGGCGATCGAGCGGTCGGAGCCGACGACGACCACCGGGATCCCCGCGTCGCGCATCTGCAGCACCGTGTCCCACGGGCCCAGGCTCGAGTCGGTGAGGATCACGGTGGGGGCCAGGTCGAGGATCGCCTCGGCGTTGAGGTCGTGGCCGTTCTGCGTGACGAGCGGGCGGTCGGCGATCTCGGCGAAGTCGCTCGAGACGTCGCGGCCGACGACGGAGTCGCCGAGGCCCAGCTCGAAGACGAGGCGGGAGGTGGAGCCGTAGAGGTCGAGGGCGAGGATCCGCGAGGTGTCGGTCACGGTGACGGCGGTGCCCTGGGCGTCGACGACACTCGCGGGCAGGGCCTGGGTTCCGGTGGTGATCGGATCGACGGACGCGGCGTCGATCCGCGCGGTCGAGGGGCCGGTCGCGGTGCGCGGCTCGGCGAGCGGAGTGACGTCGGCCAGGCGCGGCGACGGGGCGCCCTCGGAGGCGGTGCTCGCGGAGGTGCAGCCGGCCAGGAGGGCGATCGCGGCGAGGACGGCGAGGACGCGACCGGCGGAACGGCGGGGGAGGAGGGGCACGGTCTCGCCTTCGCTGCGGGTGCCCCGTGCGGGGGCTGGGGTCGAAAAGTTAGCTAATGCTAACCTAACTTCACCCGCTCGCCGCGGGGACCTGGACCCCGACGAGACGAGCCGTTCGTGACCGCTGCCACCGCTTCCTCCCTGCCTGCGATCGTGCCCGTGACGCCGTCCGTCGTGCCTGCGGACGCTTCTCCGGTGACCGCTGCGCCTCTCTCCGCGGCCCCTCCGCTCGGCGTGGCCGGCGCCCTGCGCGATGCGACGGGTGACGAGCACCGGTATGCGGAGACGCGCGGTTACGTCACCGCGCTGATGCAGGGCGAGCTGTCGCTCGCGGAGTTCGCGCGCTACCTCGGCCAGCTGCTCCCCGTCTACGAGGCGCTCGAGGCGCGGGTGCCGTCGGCCGCGGATCCGGCGCTGCTGCACGACACCGCGGTGCACCGCGTGCCGGCGCTGCGCGCGAGCCTCGTGGCGCTGGGCGTCGATCCGTCGACCGTCGTGCCGCTGGACGCGACCGCGCACTACGCCGCGCGCATCGCCTCGTTCGGCGACGGCGACGGGATGCTGCACCTCGCGCACCACTACACCCGCTACCTCGGCGACCTGTCGGGCGGCCAGGCGATCGCCACGATGATGGCGCGGCACTACGGAGCGAGCGCCGAGCAGCTCGCGTTCTTCCGCTTCGAGGCGATCGAGAACGCGGTGCACTTCAAGCGCGCCTACCGCGCGCAGCTCGACGCGCTGTCGCTGCCACCGGCCGCGCTGGACGCGATGGTGGCGGAGGCGCGGCACGCGTTCGCGCTGAACGCGGCGGTGTTCGACGCGCTGGACGCGTCGCGTCTGCCGGCCTGACGCGTCACGCGTGCCGGCCTGACGCGTCACGTCTGCCGGTCTGACGCGTCACGTCTGCCGACGGCGGTCGCCGCACCTCGACTCCGCAGAAGTTGTCGTACTCGGCGCCGAGTACGACAACTCTCGAGGAGTCGCGGGACCGTGGCCACGATGTCCACCCGTCGCCCACTCCCGCGCCACCGTCCTCCACACGTTGCGGTAACGGCTCGCGCTTCCCGCAACTCGTGGAGGAGCGGCGACGACGGTGACAGGCGCTCTGCGCGGCGGGCTCTGCTGCTCCTGGCCTCGTTGCGCGCCTCCTCCTGCTCGAACGCGACATCGCCCGGGAGCACCCTGCGACAGGGCGCTCCCGGGCGAGTCGCCCAGCGCGATCAGCGGCAGGCCGTGAGCGTCGCGACTCCCTCCGACAGGGTCGTCGGGCCGCCCAGCAGCACGATCTTCGAGGCGCCGAGGCGCTCGATGTCGTCGAGGACGGGCTGCGGCACGCAGTCGGGCTGCACGGTGTAGAGCGGGCTCTTCGTGAAGCCGGCGGCGGTCGCTCCGGAGAGGGCGTCCGGGAACTTCTCTCCGGTGGCGAGGTAGACCGTCGAGGCGGTGTCGAAGGCAGCGCGGTTGAGCTCGACCGACGTGTCGTAGCGGTCGACGCCTCCGATGCGGACGGGCTTCACGGGGAGCGAGGTCGCGATGCCCTCGCTGACCGAGAGGGCGCTGCCGGCGATCGTCAGCTCGTCGACTCCGAGCCCTGACACGAGGGCCTTCGTCGTGGCGTCGGCGGTGCCGAGGCCGCCGTTGACCAGGAGGACGGGTGCTCGGACCGAGCCCGCGGCGGCGGCTGCAGCGAGCGCATCCGGGAACTTCTCGCCGGTGGCGAGCCACGCCTGGGACGAGCCCTTCGGGAAGGCGGCCTCGACGAGCCTCGCGGCGGTGTCGTAGCGGTCGACGCCTCCGATGCGCTCCGCCTCACCGGACTTGGCGTAGCCGGCGAGCCCGGACAGGAGGTCGTCGCTGATGCTCAGCGCCGAGCCGACGACGACGATCCTGTTCGGCTTCAGCCGACGCAGCTCGTCGCGCACCGGCTGCGACATCGAGTCGCGGTCGACCAGCAGGAGCGGTCCGTTGAGTTTCGCGGCGGCGGGTGCCGCGCTGAGCGCATCCGGGAAGTTGCCGCCGGTGGCGATGAAGACGACGGGCACGTTCGCCTCGAACGTCGCGGCCGAGAGCGCGGCGGCGGTGGCCTGGCGGTCGACTCCGGCGATGCGCGAGACGGTGACGGGCGTGGCGGTGGCGGTAGCGGTGGGTGTGGGCGTGGGCGTGGCGGTGGGCGTGGCGGTCGCGGTCGGCGTCGCGGTCGGCGTCGGAGTGGCGGTCGCGGTGGGCTCCGGCGTGGCGGTCGCCGTGGGCTCCGGCGTGGACGTGGCGGTCGCGGTCGGTTCCGGAGTCGGAGTGGACGTGGCGGTCCCGGTGGGTTCCGGAGTGGGCGTGTCGGTCGCGGTCGCGGTCGGAGTCGGCCCGTCGGTGGCGGCGGCGGTGAGCGCGGGCGTGAGACCCGCGGTGCCGACGATCACGGCGACCGCGATGAGGGCGAGCCGCGACCGGCGCGGGGCCTTCACGGCGCGACCACCGGGGTGAGGAGCGGGAAGGAGAGGTGGAGCAGTGACGACATCGGGTCGCCTTTCTCGAGAGTGAGGAGCAGGCCATCGGCCCCCCTCGGCGGGCGCTGTCGCTCCAGGAGGCGCGACGATTCCTCCCGGATGCCGTGAGCCGGTACCGGGGTGGAAGTGTGCTCGAAAGCTAGCTGCGCGCCCGCCGTCCGACAATGCGGAGGAACACTGTGTCCCATCCCTCGCCCCGCGGGCCGCGGACGCCTTCTCGGAGCGCTCGGTCTGATGCGTCTCACCTCGGGGGAGCGCCGATGCGACGCTCCCTCGACGGGCTCAGGAGAGCAGAGGCCCCGGCCCTCCGATCGCGACGTCGATGTCGTCGAGCGCGCGCGTCGAGCGGCGGACGGACTACTCGACGACCCGCGTGACGCCCGACCCCCTCGGCGCGCCGGTCACGCCTTCCACTCGCCGGCGGCGCGGAGGCGGAGGATCTCCTCCTTGAGCGAGCCGTCGCGGCCGGCGATCTCGTTGACGAGCTCCGATCCTCCGCCGTCGCCCCAGAAGTCGTCGACCGAGCGGCCGGCGAGCTGGCCGCGGCGGGTGTGCACGTCGAGCGCGTACTCCGGGATCTCGAACGGCTTCTCGGAGGCGTTGATGAGGTGCAGGGTCAGGTTGGCGAGCTCGTCCGAGGTGCGGTCCTTCGTCCGCTCGGACAGGAAGCGGATGGCGTGGGTCGCGAACAGCCAGCGGTCGCCGAAGGAGCGGTCGAGGCGCTCGTGCATGAGGTAGAGGCTGTTGACGACGACCGGCTCGGAGTAGCTGCCGTCGCCGACGTCCTCGCACGAGATGACGTTGAGGCGCGCCCACATCATCTCCTCGAGGTCGGCGCTCGACTCGTACATCTCGCGGCCGACGAGCAGGGCCAGCCGCGTGTCTCCGCGGCGGATCGACTTCTGCAGGGTCGAGATGAGCTCGTCGGCGGCGTAACCGCGGACGGAGGTGACGCGGGTCCAGGGGTCGTGGGAGAAGTGGACGGGCATGAGAGGTCTCGCTTTCTAAGAGAGGGAGGGAGGAGGAGGAGGGGAGGGGGTGCGGAGGAAGACCGTCTCGGCCGCGATGACGGCGAGCGGATGACGGGCAGGGACGCCGAAGGATGACCCCCGGCGGTTCGGACGTGCCTGCGACGCGCGAACGTCCTCCGGCGAGCCGGCCTCGCCGGGAGGACGCCAGTGGCACCCCCGTGATCGCGCACGCAGCAGCGCGCGCCGCGGATCCGGCTGCTCGCGACACGGGTCGAGGCGTCGGGAGCTTCACGCGATCCGAGCGGAGGGACGCGCGGAGCGGAGCGCGTGCGGTGCCGCGGTCAGGCCGCTGCGGGCGCCCGCGAGTTCGAGAGCCGCCAGGTGCCCAGCCGCCAGGCACCGCTCAGGCGGTGGAGGGGCGTGGACTCGGACACGGCGGGACTCCTCGGCGAAGCGGCGGGCTGTCGGGCGCTCCCCGTCGACGGGTGACGGGCGCCTGTGCAGGACCCTATCCGCCGGAGGAGGCAGCGCGGCGGCTCCGCGCGCGAACATTCACACGGCGGAAACCGGCCGAAACGAGCCCGTCGCACGGGGCGCAGAAGCCGACCACCTCGGAGCGGCAGTGGTGAAAGCCGAGGCGGCGTTCCTCCCGACCGCGGGACGTCCTTCCGCTCCAGCGAGCCCGGCTCCGATCCGACCGCGGCCCGTCCGGCCGCCGCCGCGGGAGTCCGGGGGGGTGTCTCAGGCTCGCGACTCGGGGTCGGCCCGGGCCCCGCCGCAGGGTCGTTCCGAACGCGCGACACGCCGATGACCCGTCCGCGACACGCCGGAGCGAACCCGCGACACGCCGAAGAGCGTGCACCGGACGCCGTCCATCCGACGCCGCGCGACATTCGCCCTGAATAAGTCCCGCGAGTCCGCAGTAGTCGTCGTACTCGAGCTCGAGTACGACGACTTCGGAGGAGTGGGCGCTGCGCGGAAGTGGTGAGGAGCCGACTTCTCGGACAAGTGATCGACTCCGCTCGGAGAAGGGTCTTCGGGAGACGACTCGGCACCTTTCCTTCGAGGCGACTGCTCTGCCGAGCGCTGTCCCGTTCCGACCGAGCGGCGCTCGTCCCTCCCGCTGTCCCCGCTCTCCGCGCCGGTGCGAGCAGGCGTCCACCGAGCCTCCGGTCGGGCGGAAATCCTGGTCACAGCTACGTTTCCACCCGCGTCATCCTCGTCGCGCCGCCTCTGCTCCGTCAGGAGGCGCCTGCCGTGGACGCCGATCATCTCCCCCTCCGGCCACGTTCCGCCGCCGTGATCGCACCCGTCTCATTCCTCCGGATCCCAGCTATCGGAGAAGGCCCTATCAGCTCCGAACAGCACCGTCGATATCGGCTACACCGTCGATATCGGAGGGAGAACGGACGTTCTTCCCCCTTTCCCTGATTCGTCGCGTCACGGTGTCTCAGAAAGGAGGCGAACATCGATCCAGAAGGCCTTTCTCGCGGCAACCCCCCTGCACCCCCGCAACCGGGGGTGAAAATTTCCTTGATTCCGCATGGATCGAGGATGTAGCTTCACCATCAAGCAACCCGATGCTGACGGATCCGCTACCCGCCACCGCGCTCACCCGAGAGCAGGCAGGTCACTCCTCCTCAGCTCGACCGGCGCCCCGAATCGCCGGCCGAGCGCGTCAGGTGCGCCCGCTCTCCCCGCCCGAACGATCCTCGAGCGCGCCCGAACGCGCTCCCGAATCGCCGGTCGTCCCCGTCCGAACGTTTCGTGAGCGCGCCCGAACGCGCTCCCGAACGCCTCCCCCCGATCGCGGCCCCCACGCGACCCCCCTCAGCGCGCGACCTCCCCCGATCGCGCCCTCCGACTCGAGGACCCTGGCCTTGACTGTGCACTCCGCGGGCACGATGCCCGCTGTGCGGACGCCCTTCCCGCACACGACATCGACGCGCGCCGCGACGCTCACCGAGCGCCCCGCCGCCCGTCCGCTGACCGCCGCGGCCCCGTTCACCCCGGTCGCCGCCGGCAACGCGAAGCCGCTCCCCGTGCGCTTCGCCGACGCTCCCGCCCGCGGTGCGAAGGCCGCGCCGGAGGAGCCCGTCCGCCGGTCGCAGACCCGCGGCGGACGCCACGCCTCGCCCGTCGTCGGCCGCCTGGTCGCCGTCCTCCCCGCGCACAACGAGGAGGCCGGCATCGCCGCGGCGATCCACGGCCTGCAGAACCAGACCTCCCCGCCCGACCGGATCGTCGTCGTCACCGATAACTGCACCGACGGCACCGCGCGCATCGCGCTCGAGGAGGGCGCCGAGGTCTTCGCGACCGTCGGCAACACCGACAAGAAGGCCGGGGCGCTGAACCAGTTCCTCGAGGTCCTGCTGCTGGAGCTCGAGGACGACGACCTCGTCCTCGTGCAGGACGCCGACTCCGCCCTCGACCCCGACTTCCTCGCGATCGCCCGCCTCAAGGTGGGCATCAAGCGGATCGGCGCCGTCGGCGGCGTGTTCCGCGGCACCCCGGGCGGCGGCGTCGTCGGCCACCTGCAGCGCAACGAGTACGCCCGCTACGCCCGCGACGTGCGGCGCCTGAACGGCAAGTGCCTGGTCGTCACCGGCACGGCCGCCGTGCTCAAGGGCGGGATGCTCCGCGAGATCAGCCGGGCCCGCCTGGACGGCAGCCTCCCCTCGGGCGACGGCCGCGGCGGCATCTACGACACGACCGTCCTGACCGAGGACAACGAGCTCACCTTCGCCATCAAGCACCTCGGCTACGACGTGCTGAGCCCCGCCGGCTGCACCCTCGTCACCGAGGTCATGCCCACGTGGAAGGAGCTCTGGCACCAGCGCCTGCGCTGGAAGCGCGGCGCCGTCGAGAACTGCGTGCAGTACGGCCTCACCCGCGTGACCTGGCCCTACTGGGGCCGCCAGCTGCTCACCATGGCCGGCTGCGTGATCACCTACGTGTACCTCGCGACCGTGATCTACGCCCTCGCGCTCGGCCAGCTCTCGATCCAGCCGTTCTGGCTCGGCATCACCCTCATCTTCGTCGTCGAGCGCATCGTCACGGTGCGCGACCGCGGGTGGAAGCACATGCTGCTCGCCGCGTCGATGTACGAGCTGTTCCTCGACCTGTTCCTGCAGATCGTGCACACCAAGGCCTACTTCGATGCGCTGACCCGCCGTCAGCGCGCGTGGTGAATCGGAAGGAAGATCCAGATCATGTACAGCAACCTCTCGCCCGCCCTGGGTGCCGGAGCCGGCGCCGGAGTCCTCGCGTCGACCGGCTTCAACTCGCTGTGGTTCGGCCTGGCGGCCTTCGCCCTCATCGCCACGGGCACCGCGATCATGCGCATCGTGCCGCGCCGTCACCGCGAGGTCGAGGAGGTCTGAGCCTCAGCGGGTGACGGACGCGGTCGCCGCCGAGGTGCGCACGGTGCTCGTGTAGCCGGTCTTCGTGCCGGTCACCGACACCGTGATCTTCGAGCCGAGCAGCAGAGTGCCCACCTTGTAGGAGGCAGCGGTCGCTCCGCTGATCGCTACTCCGTTCGCCCGCCACTGGTACTTCAGCGTCACGGGTGACGGACCCCAGGTGCCCGGCTTGGCCGTCAGCGTCGAGCCGATCCTGGCGCTCCCCGAGATCGTCGGCGTCGCCGCGGTCAGCGTGCCGGTGGCGACCGGCGCCGTGGGAGCGGAGGTGCGGGTCTCGGGCGCGAAGCCGGCCTTCGAGCCGGTCACGTCGACGGTGAGGACCGCCCCCGCGGTCGCGCTGGTCGCCGTGTACGTCGCGCCTGTCGCCCCGCTGATCGGCACGCCGTTCGCCTCCCACTGGTACGAGAGGGCGACCGGAGCGGGAGTCCACACGCCGGGCTGCACGGTCAGCGTCGAGCCGACCTTCGCGGTCCCCGTGATCACGGGGACGCCGGCGCTCAGCGCGGCGTCGGAGCGGTAGACGGCGACGTGGTCGACGCTCATGGTGCCGCCCGAGGACTTCGGCGCGCTCGCGCTGTCGCAGCCGCAGACCCCGTTCGGCAGGCCGCCTCCGATCGCGAGGTTCAGGATCAGGAAGTAGTCGTTGCCGATCGCGGCGCTCCAGGCCTCCGGGCTGAGGCCGGCCTGCTCGACGGTGTGGCGGACCTCGCCGTCGACGAGGAACTGCAGCGACTCCTGGCCGGCGACGCGCCGATCGATGAGCGCGGAGTAGGTGTGGAACTCGGTCAGGCAGCCGACGCAGTCCTGCAGTCCGCTCGTCAGCCCGTACGGCTCGTCGCACTCGCCGGCGTCGACGAGGTCGCAGTGGAAGGTCTGGATGACCTGCGAGGTGCCGTTGACCGCCTCGAGGATGTCGATCTCCCCGGTCCGCGGCCAGTCGATCGCTCCGTTCTCGTCGAGGCCCAGCGCCCAGAACGCGGGCCAGTAGCCGGTCGCCTGCACGGGGTTCGGCTGGCGGATCGACGCGGTCATCAGCAGCTGCCCGCCGGCCGGCGCCGAGAACGACTTGTCGGCGGTGATGATGCGGCCGGAGGTCCAGGCTCCCGACGCGTCGCGGAGCGCCCGGATGCTGAGGTTGCCGGCGCCGTCGAGGAACACGTTGCTGGTGGAGGCGGTGGTGCGGTCGATCGCGCCGGTGCCCCAGGTGCCGAGCTCGTGGATCCACGCGGAGCCCGCGGGGGAGCCGGCCGCGCCGGTGAAGTCGTCGGCGAAGACGGTGGTCCAGCCCTCGGCGGGCGCGGGGGCGGCGAGAGCGACGGCAGCGGCGGGGGTGCTCGTCTCGGCGGCCTCGGCGGTCGGGACGGAGGCTCCTCCGCTCAGTGCGACCACGGTCGCGACGGACGCGATCGCGGCCAGGACACTCGTTCGAACGGCTCGTAGACGCACGGCGGACCCCTGTCTTCCTCGGCGGACCGAGGCGGCCCCTCGTTCTCGCACCGCAGGTTAGGAGCGGGCGTCGAGGGTCGCTCACCCGTCGCTCGGGGGTCAAAGACTGAACGGAACCTCAGCTTGTGCTGGATGTCCACCGGACGAGGGGCGGTCTTCAGGCGGAGGGCGGCCGTCGAGGTGTGCAACCGAGGTCGGGAGCGTCGGCGAGCCCCTTCCGACGCCGATCCGCCCCGTTCGACCTCGGTTGCGAGCCGTGGGACCCGCACAAGTAAGGAGGAGAGCGTCGACGTCGCCAGCGACGGAGCGATCGCGCCGCTCAGCCTCATCTCTGCAGGTCGGAAGCCCGACACCGTGGTCCACCGCCGCAGCAGCGGCCGCAGCCCCCTCGCCTCCACCCGCCCCCGCCTACGATGGACCGCGATGTCGATCGCCGCCCCGCCCCGCCCCCGGTCCCGCACCGGTCGCCGAGTGGGCATCGGGCTCGCCCTCGTCGCCGCCGCCGTCGCGCTGCGGCTGCTCTCGCCGGACGCCGCGGGCGACGTGCTCTCGGACGCGATGCGCGACTTCCTCACCCTCTCGATCAGCGTCGTCATCGAGTCGCTGCCGTTCGTGTTCCTGGGCATCGTGCTCTCGATCGCCGTGCAGCTCTGGGTGCCCGAGGCGGTGCTGCTGCGGGTCCTGCCCAAGCGCGCCCTGCCGCGGCGCATGGTGATCTCGCTGCTCGGCGTGCTCCTCCCGGTCTGCGAGTGCGGCAACGTGCCGCTGGCTCGCGGGCTGATCGTGAAGGGGCTGTCGGTCTCGGAGTCGATGACGTTCCTGCTCGCCGCTCCGATCGTGAATCCGATCACGATCATCACGACCTACCAGGCGTTCGGCTGGGAGGACGGGATCCTCGTCTGGCGCATCGTCGGCGGCTTCGTGATCGCGAACCTCGTCGGCTGGATCTTCAGCCGCCACTCCGAGCCGATGTCGCTGCTCACCGACCGCTTCCGCGCGGCCTGCGAGGCGGGGGAGCGCGCCCCCGGGACCCTCCGCGCCCGCTCCCGCCGCAGCGTCCTGCTCTTCGCCGAGGAGACCGGCGCGATGCTGCCGGCGCTGTTCGTCGGCTCGGCCATCGCGGGGCTGATCCAGGTCGGCGTCTCGCGCGACGTGCTCACCACGCTCGGCGGCAACCCGCTCTGGTCGGTGCTCGCGCTGATGGTCCTCGCCTTCGTCATCTCGATCTGCTCGAACGTCGACGCCTTCTTCGTGCTGTCCTTCGGCTCCACGTTCCTGCCCGGCGGCATCATCGCGTTCCTCGTCTTCGGTCCGATGATCGACATCAAGATGCTGGCGCTGCTGCGCACCACCTTCTCGGTGCCCACCCTCGTGCGGATGACGGTCCTGGTCGGACTCTGCTCCGCCGTCCTCGGATTGGCGGTCAACTATGCGCTCTGAGCGACTCCTCACCCGCTGGAAGGGCGTGGTCCTCAGCGTCATCGGCGTCGTGTCGACGCTCTGGCTCGCGGCGACCGGTCGGCTCGGCCTCTACATCCACCCGCGCTACTTCGAGTTCACGGTGATCCTCGCCGTGATCGCGGCGGTGCTGCTGCTGCTCGCCTTCGCGATCGTGCCGGGCGCCGACGAGAGCGAGGGAGCGAGTGTCGAGGAGTCGGACGCGCACGGCCACCTGCACGATCACGCGGCCGGGAACCCGTGGCGGGCGCGGCTGGCGGTGCTCGGCGGGGTCGCGATCATCGTGGCCGCGGGAGTCGCGCTGCTCGTGGTGCCGCCCGCCGCGCTCACCGCGGGCACCGCCGTGCAGCGCGAGGTGAACACGAGCGCGGTCGACACCAGCGCCGTCGTCGATGCGCCCACCGGCGACTACGCGTCCTTCTCGGTGCGCGACTGGGCCACGCTGCTGCGCTCCGGAGCGAGCGAGCAGTTCCTCGCGGGCACGACCGCGACGGTCAGCGGATTCGTGACCCCCGACGCCGACGACCCCGAGAACGTCTTCTACGTCGCCCGCTTCGTCGTCACGTGCTGCGCCGTCGACGCGCAGCCGGTCGGCGTCCCCGTGTACCAGCCGGGCTGGGCCGACACCTACACCGAGGGCCAGTGGCTCGAGATGTCCGGCGGCTTCGCGGCGAACGCGAGCGTGACGAGCGCCGAGGCGGTCGTGCTCGAGCCGTCGGCGGTCGCCGAGATCGACGAGCCGGCGATGCCGTATGTCTACTGATCCCTGGGGTGAGGACGCGGGGGAGTTCCGGCCGCGCCGCTCCCGGGAGCCGCGTGCCGCCTCCGCCCGCGGCTTCTCCCGCGTGTTCTGGGGCGCGACCCTGGCCCTGGTGCTCGGCGTCGGCGGGCTGACCGCCGCGACGATCGGCAAGGGGCCCCGCGTGACCTCGCTCGAGGTCAGCGCCGACGGCGTGGTCGAGCGCGACGGCGGACGGGCCCGGGTGCACCTCGATCAGGACCTCGATCCCGACGCGCTCGAGCGCGTCACCGTGACTCCCGAGGCCGAGCACGCCGTCGAGCTCGAGGACGGAGTGGTCACCGTCACCTTCGCCGACACCCTCCGCTACGCGACGGAGTACTCGATCGCGATCGACGACGCGCGCGGCCTCGCGACCGGCGCGACGGCGGACGTGACCGCCTCCTTCACGACGAAGGACCCCGACCTGTTCACCCTCGACCGCACCGCTGATCCGGCCGAGCCCGACGCGATCCGCGTGCGCCCGCTGTCCGGAGGGGAGGCGCGCGTCGTCGCCACCGCCGACCGCATCCAGGACTACGTCGTGGTGGGTCCGCTGCTCGTGCTGGCGACCCTCGAGCCCGACGACACGAACCTCCTCCGGACCGTCGCGCTCGACACCGGCGACGAGGGCGTCATCCCGCTGCCCGGACCGGGCGTCGTGCGCGAGCTGCACGCGGCGTCCGAGAAGGGCGTGCTGGGCTGGACCTTCACCGGCGAGGCGCCGACGGGTCCGCTCGACCGCGCGCTCTACTCCTACGACCTCACCGATCAGAAGGCCGAGGCGGTCGCGGTCACCGGGATCGACGGCGGCCCTCTGCGCGCCCGCGACTGGCTGTTCGTGCCGGGCACCACCTCCGTGGTCACCCACTCCGTCGACGACACGGTGCTGCTGGTAGACCTGCTCGTGCCCGGAGCGATCAGCCCGCTCGGCCAGCACGCCGAGCTGCGCGGCTTCGTGCCCGGAGCGAACCGGCTCGTGGTCGCGGACCCCGACCGCGGCGCGCTGATCGACCTGGCCGACGGTTCGGTCGAGACGCTCGCGCTGCCGGTCGCCGATGTGAGCGCGACCGCGTCGCCGGTGCAGCTGCTGCTGCTCGACTCCTCGAGCTACGTCGAGCTCGAGGCCGAGTACTCGCCCGAGGACGGATCGACGCAGTACTCGGTCGTGCGGGTCGACGCGAGCGGCACGACCGAGATCTTCCGCACGTCGCCGACGGGTCGCATCCGGAGCATCTGCCTCTCGCCGAACGGGCAGTTCCTGGCCGTCGAGGCGGTGTCGGTCGAGGGCGAGCCCGACGACTACCCCGAGGTGCCGGGCTTCAGCGCGACCTCGACGGTGCTCGTCGACCTCGGCTCGGGCGACACCTCCCGCAGCGTGAACGGCGTCTCGCGCGACTGGTGCGCGTAGGGGCTGCTGCTGATCGAGTAGGCCCCGCGGGGGCCGTATCGAGATCCCCTTTTCCCGGGACTGTTGGCTGACGTGGGTCTCGATACGCCGCTGCGCGGCTACTCGACCAGCAGAGGGGGCCCGCGCCTCCTTGCTGATCGAGTAGGCCCGGAGGGCCGTATGGAGATCCCCTGTTCCCGGGACTGCTGGCTCACGTGGGTCTCGATACGCCGCTGCGCGGCTACTCGACCAGCAGAGGGGGCCCGCGCCTCCTTGCTGATCGAGTAGGCCCCGCAGGGGCCTACTCGACCAGCAGAGGGGGCCCGCGCCTCCTTGCTGATCGAGTAGGCCCCGCAGGGGCCGTATCGAGATCCCCCGTCACCAGAACTGCGGGCCCGCGCACCTACTCCACCGGCGGCGTGTCGAACCGCTCGCCCTCGGCGCGGCCGGGCATCAGGAACCAGATCATCAGCACCACCCAGCCCGCGATCGGGATCAGGATGATCAGGAACCACGTGCCGCTGCGACCGACGTCGTGCAGCCGCCGCCAGATCAGCGCGAGTCCGGGGATCAGCGTCACCAGGGCGATCAGGATCGACAGCCCGGTGACCCACGGCGTCGCGAAGTCCGTCCCCGTCGAGAAGGGCGACGTCGTGAACGTGTAGCGCGACAGCGACCCGTCGGCCCACCGCAGCAGGAGGTTCACGATCAGGGTGGCGAGGATGATCCACCAGTACTCCGCTCGGCTCGCGCGCCCGCTGAACGTCGCGTACTTGCGGAAGAAGCGGGTGATCGCCTCACCGGCGGGCGCTCCCGGGTAGGGCAGATGCAGCGGAGGAGTCGGCGCGGTCCGGCTCATGCGGGAAGTCCGGCGTCGGCAGTCGTCTGGGCCATCCTCCGACGCTACGCCGCGGAACGCCGCGCGCCCTCCCTCGCGAGGGGGAGCGGACGTGCTCGGCAGCGGATCGACTCCGCTCGTACTCGGCGGAGTGCTCGAGTGGACGCGGGACGGGGTGCGACGACCTGCCAGGGCCCGGTTCGCGTCGACTCGTGCGCCGGGCGACAGACGAGAGGACGTAAGACGGGGTGCGTTGACCAGCGAGGGCCCGGTCCGCGTCCAGTCGTGCGCCATGCCCCTTGCGAGTGGACGCGGAACGGGTTCAGGCGTCGACTTACGCGCTCACGCGCTCACGCGCTCCGCCCGACCCTGCACCGGAGCCGCGGCCCGGCCCGCGCGCCACTCCACCAGCAGGCTCACCACGAGCCCGAGGGCCACGATGCCGAGGGCGAACCAGGGCAGCGTGCCGAGGCCGCTGCCGTCGATGACCAGGCCGCCCACGATCGCTCCGCCGCCGATGCCGATGTTGAACGCCGTCGTCTGCAGGGCGGCGGCGAGGCTGCGCAGCTGGAAGGAGGCGGTCCGCAGCATCCGCGTCTGCAGCATCGCAGGGATGCCTCCGAACGCGATGTTCCAGACGACCGCCGCGACGACCACGAGCGCCGGCACTCCGGAGCCCGCCGCGAACGACAGCCCCGCGAGAGCCGCGAGGACCGCGAGGGCGGCCACCACGAATCCGGAGCGGGGGAACCGGTCGGTCGCGAAGCCCGCGAGCACGAGGCCCACGGCTCCCGCACCGCCGAAGGCGAACAGCACGAGCGGGATCGTGTCGGGCGCGAACTGCGCCTCCTCCAGCCACGGCGTGATGTAGGTCGAGAGCGTGTTCTGGCCGATCAGCACCAGCAGGATCACGAGGCAGACGCCGAGGATCCGGGGCAGCGACCGGTCCTTGCGCGCGGGGAGGCGGATCTCGCCGGTGCGCACCGGGACGATGTGCTCGACCGCGGGGAGGTAGCGGATGACGACGAGCGCGAGGATCAGGACGATGCCGCCGAGGATCGCGAAGGTCGGCCGCCAGCCGAACGCGTGACCGAGCGCCGTGCCCACCGGCACGCCGAGCACGAACGCCGCGGAGCCGCCTCCCGCCGTGATCGCGGTCGCCCGGCCGAGGTGCTCGGGAGCGACGAGGTGCGCGGAGTAGGCGGCGACGACCGCCCAGAACAGGCCGTGGGCGAGCCCGCCGAGGATCCGGGCGCCGACCAGCAGCTCGAAGGTCGGCGCGAGGGCCGCGAGGACGTTCGCGACCGCGATCGTGCCGAGCGCGACGAGCACGAGGCTCTTCCGCGAGAAGCGCTGCGTGACGAGGGTCAGCGGAGTCGTCGCCACCACGACCGTCGCCGCGAAGATCGTGACCAGCTGGCCGGTCAGCGGGATGCTCACGCCGAGGTCGCGCGACATGTCGGGGATGAGCCCGGTCGGCAGGAACTCGCTCGTCACCGAGACGAAGATCGCGCCGGCCAGCGTGAGCAGGCCGATCCAGGGGAACACGGGGGTCTTGACGTCGGTCAACGGAGTCCAAGCGGGGGAGGGGGCGGAGGGGGACCCTCCAGCGTCGCACGCCGCCGGGGCCGGAGGCGGCGGGCGACGGATTCTGGACAGGGGGTGTTCATGTGGGCGGATGCGGCTCCGATCGCCCTCAGAACTGAGGCTGAGGGGCTCGAACGAGGCGGAATCGCTCGGATCGGCGTGACCGGCCTTGGTTCTGCAGGCGGATCGGCGATGACCGCACCGTCGACCCTCCTCCATCGCCTCGGACGCGGAGAGGTCCACGCGACGACCGGCGGCCCGCGCCGGTTCCGCCGACAGCTGTCGTGCACCTACGGTCGTAACCATGCCCCCCTCCGTCGCCCGCCGTCGCCTCGCGATCTTCGCCTTCATGCTCGTCTTCGGCATCGGGATGGCGTCGTGGGTGGTCCGCACGCCCGCCGTGCGCGATCTGCTCAGCGCCTCGACCGCGCAGATGGGGCTCGTGCTGCTCGGGCTCTCGGTCGGCTCGATGACCGGCGTCCTCTCCTCCGCGGCGATCGTGCGGCGCCGGGGAGTGCGGTTCACGGTGACGATCGGCGGCGTCTCGTTCACGAGCGGAGTCGCGCTCGTCGGTCTCGCGGCGGACCTCTCGTCGGCTCCGGGCGTCTTCGTCGGCCTCGCGCTCGTGGGCCTCGGCATCGGCGTGTCCGAGATCGCGCTGAACCTCGAGGGCGCGGCGCTCGAAGCGGTCTCGGGTCGCTCGGTCCTCCCGGCGCTGCACGGCTGCTTCAGCCTCGGCACCGTCCTCGGCGCGGTGGCCGGCATCGGGCTGACCGCGATCGACTTCCCCGTGCTCTGGCAGCTGCTGGCGGTGGCGGCGCTCAGCGCGGCGCTGCTCGTCACGGTCATCCGCTCGGTGCCGACCGACACGGGCAAGATCGTGCCGGGAGCGCCCGGGGAGCCGGCCGCGGTGCGCGCGGGCGGACCGGTCTGGCGGCAGCCGCGCGTGCTCGCGCTCGGGGCGATCGTGCTCGCGCTGGCGCTGGCCGAGGGCTCGGCCATGGACTGGCTGCCGCTGCTGATGGTCGACGGCTACGGAGCGACCGCCACGGTCGGCACGATCGTGTTCGCCGGATTCGCGGCGGCGATGACCGTCGGGCGCTTCGTCGGCGGTCCGCTGCTCGCCCGGTTCGGCAACGTGGCCGTGCTGCGGGCGAGCGCGCTGGTGTCGGCCGCCGGGATAGCGGTCGTGGTGTTCGCGGACAGCGCGGCGATGGCCGGAGTCGCGGTCGCGCTGTGGGGGCTGGGTGCGGCGCTCGGGTTCCCCGTCACGCTCTCCTCGGCCGCCGACAGCGACGACCCGACCGCGACCGTCGCGGCGGTGGCGACCGCCGGGTACGTGGCGTTCCTGGTCGGGCCCCCGCTGCTCGGATTCCTCGGCGAGCACTTCGGCCTGCGCGGCGCGATGATCGTGGTCCTCGTGCTGGTCGCGGCGGTGTCGCTGCTCACCGGAGCGGCCCGGCCGCGCGCCGCCGCCGAGCGCGTGGCGGAGCCGGCCTGACGCCCCCTGCTGGTCGAGCAGCGCCGCAGGCGCGTATCGAGACCCGCGATGTCCTGGAGCCGGGGGGACCTCGATAAGCGCTGCGCGCTACTCGATCAGCGGGCCCGCTCGCCGGTCGAGGGGGCGCCGTGCTGCGACGGTGATCGCGACTCCGGCCAGGACACCGAGTGTCGCGAGGGAGGCGACCACGGTGGCGTCCCACTGAGGATGCGCGATCGACACGGGGGCGGTCGCCGTGTTCGGATTGTCGTACGTGCAGGTCAGTCCGAGCGGGAACAGGGTGCGCTCGCCGCCGACGTTGATGGCTTCAGGGTGTGGCGCGAGTCCCTGCGGGTAGGGATACTGCTGGCATTGCTCCCACAGCTGATCGCGGGGACTGCCGTCCGAGCCTCCGATCGCCACGGTCGCCACCGCCACCGGCGCGAGGAGCGCGACGGCGAGGATCCCCACGAGTCGCAGTCGTTCCGCCTCCACGTCGGGCAGCTTATCGACGCGCGTACACGGTTCCAGAAGGTCTGAGGGGCGGGGCGCGTCGAGCGCTGCTATCCGTCGAACACGTCGCCGCTGGCGAAGGCCGCGTCCTCGGGGAGCAGTGCCACCAGGGGCTCGGGGCAGTCGTCGAGGAGAGTGCGTCCGGTGGACGGCATGGGGTCCCTGGTGAACTCGGCCTCGACGCGATAGCAGGTGTAGACCTCGCTCGGACTCGCGCCGTCGACGTCGGGTGATCGCGGACCCGAGGCGATGAAGACCGACACGTCCGTCGAGAAGGGCGTCGAGGAGATGTCGTAGAGGACGACGCCGCCCGCGCTGAGATCGAGGTCGGACGCTGTGGAGGCCTTCCCGTCCCAGCGCATGCCACTGAGGGCTGCGAGGTACGGCTCGGGCTCGTCGACCTGCGGCTGGTGGAGCTGAGAGGACAGCGGGTCCTCGAAAGCCATGATCTGCCGTGCGAGCACGTCGTCGATCCCGCTCTCGTAGCCCTCATAGCGGGTCGGGCCGCACCCGGAGAGGAGGAGCACGGCCGCGCCCACCGCCGTCGCGGACGCGATCGTGCGGAGCCGCTCCATGAGCGCCACTCTAGGCGGGCGATCGCGCCATGGCTTTCCGCATGGCGCCCCGCTTCCGAGCCGGAGAACGAGGCCGCCGCGACGTACCCTAGCCTCACGTCATGCGCGAGCCGTCCCCACCGTCGATCCGGCGGAGGATCGCACGTCTGGCCAGGCTCGCTCTCGTGGACGTCGACGCCGGGGTGGTGAGCAGTTTCGTCTTCGGGGTCGTGGTCGGCGCGGTCTTCGTCGTCGTCGGCTCCGTCACGGAGGAGCGCTGGACCATCCCGTTCGGCGTCGGACTGGCGATCGTGTCGCTCGCGGTCCTGATCGACCGGCGTCGCGAGCGGGAGAAGTAGCGGGGCGGATCGTCCTCCGTCGCTCGAGCGATCCCTTCCCTGCTGGTCGAGCAGCGCCGGAGGCGCGTATCGAGACCCGCGATGTCCTGGGGCTGGCGGATCTCGAGACGCCCGCTGCGCGGGCTACTCGATCAGCGAGGGAGGGCGATCAGCCCTCGACGGCCGCGATCTCGATCGGGGCGCCCGGGAGGGACGCGGTCTCGAGGATCTCGCCCGTCGCGGTGTCGACCGCGTGGATCTCGGAGGTGGCGGGCTCGGTCACGTACGCGACGTCGCCGAGCACGACCAGCGCGGGGTGCGCGTCCTGCCACTCGATCGGGCCGGACCACGGGGCGACGACCGGGTACGACGCGGTGATCTCTCCGGTGGTCACGTCGAGGGCGTGCAGAGCGCCGTCGGTGCCCAGGATCAGGCCGTTGTCGTCGCTCGTGCGGGCGATACCGCGCCAGGTGTAGCCGACTCCCTCGGGCAGGTCGAGCACGGTGGAGGTCGTGGCGACGGTGTCGGTCAGCACCACGGAGGAGAGCTCGACGCCCTCCGCGTCCGGGTCGCTGTTGTAGTCGCCGATCGTGATCGCCGAGGTCTCGCTCACGTACTGGTTCCCGGTGCGGCCGTAGGCGTCCGGAGCCGCGATCTTCGTGAACGCGCCGTCGTCGTACACGAGCACGCCGTTGCTGCAGCCGAAGACCGCGATCTCGTCGGCGGCCGCACCCTCGCCGTGCACGGCGGGGCAGTCCTCGCTGCGGCCGATCTCCTCGCGGGAGGAGTCGAGGGCGCGGACTCCGGTGCGCGACTCGCTGTCGCCGATCGTGGTCAGCAGGGTGCCGTCCTCGAGCTCGATCGAGACGCCGTGGTGCGCGGCGGGGGACTCGATCGTCTCGGACTCGGGCAGCTCGCCGTCGGCCACGGCCGGGGCGAGGTCGGCGGTGTCGAAGACGGTGGTCGCTCCGGTGCCGTCGGCGAACAGGATCGTCTTCCCGCCGTGGCGGACCACGTGGCCCGGGGTCGGTGCGTCGAAGACGAGGTCGGTCAGCTCGGGCTCGCCGGCTCCGGCGCCCGTGTCGAGGACCCGGAAGCCCTCCTCCGTCGACACGAGCACGGTGCGCCCGTCGCCCGAGGAGTTGACCCGATTGAAGCCCGCGAGCTCGATGTCGGACTCGAGGTCCAGCGTCGTGCCGTCGAGCACGAGCAGTCCGCCGTCGTAGGTGAGGGCGAGGCGAGGTCCCGAGGGGGCCGCGGAGGAGGTGGGCGACGCGGCGTTCCCGGAGCCCGAGCAGGCGGTGAGGGCGAGAGCCGCGGTGGCGGCGAGTGCGGCGGCGGCGAGCGCGCGGCGGTGAGGGGTGTTCATGGCTTCCTTCGTGGTCGAGCCGTTTCCGGCGCGTGGACGGAGTGTCAGGGAGACAGTCCGGTGGAGAGGAGGCGCTCGTTGCTGCGCATCATCTCGAGGTAGGTGGGAGCGCCTCCGTCGGGGGCGGTCAGGGATTCGGTGAACAGCGCGACGACGTCGACGTCGAGGTCGGCCTCGTCGGCGAGCACCTGCACGAGGCGGTCGGGCTGCGACGAGTCGGCGAAGATCGTCGGCACGCCGGCCTCCTCGATCGCCGAGGTCAGCTCCTCGAGGTCGGAGGCGCTGGGCGCTGCGAGGGTCGTCCCGCTCGGCAGCACCGCGCCGATCACGCGGAAGCCGAAGCGGTCGGCGAGGTAGCCGAAGACGTGGTGGTTCGTGACGAGCGCGCGGCGCTCCTCAGGGATCGCGGCGAACGACGCCGTCATCTCGGCGTCCAGCGCCTCGAGCTCGCCCCGGTACGCGGCGACGCTCGAGGCGAGGGCGGAGGGATCCACTCCGTCGATCGCGAGGCGCGGCTCGAGGCCGTCGACGACGTCGATCATCCGCTGCGGGTCGGTCCAGAAGTGCGGGTCGACCTCGCCCTCCGCGTCGCCCTCGGTGTACGCGAGCGTCTCGATCAGGTCGCCCGCGGCGACCACCTCGACCCCCTCGGCGGCGGCCGCGTCGACGTGCTGCTGCAGTCCCTCCTCCAGGCCCAGCCCGTTCGAGACGATCAGGTCGGCGTCGAGCAGTCGCGCCGCCTCCCTGGCCGAGATCTCGAAGGAGTGCGGGTCGGCGTCGGGCGCCATCAGCGTCATCACCTCGGCCTGGCCGCCGACGAGGCGCTCGACGACGTCGCCGAGGATGTTCGTGGTGACGACCACGAGGGGCCCGTCGGCGGAGGCGGGGCCGGAGCAGCCCGCGGTCAGAGCGCCGAGCGAGAGGGCGGCGGAGGCGGCGACCGCACGGGCGAGGCGCCTCATCGTCCGGTCTCCACGAGCAGGCGGGCGTCGAGCTCGAAGCTGCGGGCGAGGCGGGCGGAATCGTCGTAGTCGATCTCGTGCACGAGCCCGGTCGCGGGCGAGTTGACGTAGGCGCGCGACACGTCCACCTCGAGCGAGACTCCGGCGGGCAGGCGTCCGTCGACCAGGTCGGCCGCGAGCAGCGGGTCCGTGGCGGCGGCGCCTCCCTCCGGGGTCAGGGCGACGACACGGCCGCTGCGGTCGAGGCCGACCACCGTGTCGTCGGTGTCCGAGACGGCGCTCGCCGCGAGCAGCGGCTCGGCGGTGGGGATCAGGGTCCAGGTGCGGGCGCGGGTGTCGAGCAGCCACGCGCCGCGCTCGCCGGCCACGGCGGCCACCGAGGGGCGGCCCGGGCGCGACGAGAACGCGGCGGCGACGTCGGCGGCGACGGTCCCCTCCGGGTACGGGATGCGCTCGAACGCGACTCCGTCGTCGCCCGCGACGGCCAGCACCGCGCCGTCGGCGCAGCCGAAGACCGCGCCGACCCGGGTGATCGCGGAGCCGCTCAGCTCGAGGCATTCGGCGCTGTCGCCGATCGCCTCGCCGTCGGCCGAGAAGACCGCGACGGAGGAGGCGCGCTCGTCGCCCTCCTCCGCGACCGAGCCCACGAGCACGTCGCCCAGCGGGAGCAGCGCGCCGTCGTGCGGCACGCCCTCGATCCGCCCGCGCTCCTCGATCCCGCCCGCGGCGAGCGCCTCGGCGTCGAGCACGACGCCCGTTCCGGAGTCGCCGAACCAGGCCGCAGTCAGGGTGGCGGAGGAGGCGACGCGCGCCTCTCCGGCACCGCCGTCGATCTCGCCCACGACGCGCGGCTCGGCGAGGTAGTAGTGGGAGTGGTCGCCGTGCGGCACCGTCCACGCCCCGCCGTCGACGATGCGGAGCACGCCGTCGGCCGAGGAGGCGAAGGCGTAACGGCCGTCGGTCTCGAGCCGGGTGACGTCGCCGTCGAACTCGGCGAGCTCGACCGACTCCTCCGTGGCGGGGTCGAAGGCGCTGAGCACGGCGCCGGACAGGGTGACGAGGCGCAGCTGCGGCTCCTGCATCTCGGACGCGCCCTGGATGTAGCCGTGGCCGTCGGAGTCTGCGGCGCCGGAACTCGTGGCGTCGGAACCCGTGGCGTCGGAGGCGGCGGGGGAGCTCGAGCAGGCGGCGAGGGCGAGCAGCGCGCCCGAGGCGGTGAGGAGCAGCGGGGTGGAACGGGGGATCACGGGTGGGACGGCTCTTTCGTGTCGGCGGCGGAGGAGGCGGCGGAGTCGAAGTCGGAGTCCGAGTGGCAGTCGGAGACGGCAGCGGCGGCGAGCGGAACGGAGGCGGAGGCGGCGGCGGGGTCGGAGTCGGAGTCGGAGTCGAAGTCGGCAGCCGCGGTGATCGGAGCGGCGGCCGCCGGGACCGCGGCCAGCGCCGCTCCCGATCGCGCGGCCAGGCGGGCGACTCCCGCGCGCAGCGCCGCCGAGACCACGACGAGCCCGACCGACGCCGCGGCGATGCTCGCTCCGGCTGCCGTCGCGCCGTACCAGGACACGAGCAGCCCGATCACGACGGCGACCGCGCCGAGGACGGCGGCCAGCGCCATGGTCGCGGGGATCCCGCGGGTCCAGTGCCCGGCGGCCGCGGCGGGCGCGAGCAGCAGCCCGACCACGAGGAGGCTCCCCACGGCCTGGTACGACGCGACGACCACGAGGGTGACCAGCCCGACCAGCACGACGTGCGCCAGTCGGGGGCGCAGGCCCAGCGTCGCGGCGACGCGCTCATCGAACGCGAGAGCCACGAACGGGCGGTGGAACACGACGACGAGCACCAGGACGACGGCCAGCGCGATCGCCAGCAGCACCAGGTCCGCCTCGCCGATCGCGAGGACGTCGCCGAACAGGATCGCGGTGAGGTCGGTGGCGAAGGAGCGCGAGCGCGACACGATGATCACGCCCAGCGCGAGCATCCCGACGTAGAAGAGGCCGATCGTGACGTCGGGGGAGGAGCGGGGGCGGCGGGCGACGAGGCCGACTCCCGCGGTCATCACGCCGGCGCTGACGGCCGCGCCGAGCACCGGCGGCAGGCCGAGGAGGGCCGCGATGGCGACCCCGGGGAGCAGTCCGTGCGCCATCGCCTCGCCGAGGAACGCCATGCCGCGCAGCACGACCCAGGTCCCGACGACGCCGCACAGCACGGCGACGAGCACGCCGCCCAGCAGGGCGCGCAGCAGGAAGCCGGAGGCGAACGGATCGAGGAGGAAGGGCACGGGGCACGACCCTACATGAAAACGATTATCGTTATGATCAAGCAGTGACCTCCTCCGCCGCGCTCCTCGCCCCCGTCGTCCGCCTGCGCTCGATCGACGCCGCGCACGACGGAGTCCCCGCGCTGCGGGGCGTCGACGTGACGCTCGACCGGGGCTCGCACACCCTGCTGGTCGGGCCGAACGGATCGGGGAAGTCGACGCTGCTCTCGGTGCTCGCGGGCGTGCATCCGCTCGTCGCGGGCACTGTCGAACGGGCGCCCGGAGTGTCGATCGGCGTCGTCGTGCAGCGGAGTGCCGTGCCGGACCGACTGCCCGTGACGGTGCGCGACGTGGTGTCGATGGGGCGCTGGGCGGGCCGGCCCCTCGGGCTGCCGCTGAGGCGCGCCGACCGCGCGATCGTGGACGAGTGCCTCGAGGCGCTCGACATCGGCGATCTCGCTCGACGGCCGCTGTCACGCCTCTCGGGCGGTCAGCGCCAGCGTGCGCTGGTCGCGCAGGGGCTCGCGCGACGCGCGGATCTGCTGCTGCTCGACGAGCCGACGTCAGGGGTGGATGCGGGGGCGCAACGGCTCATCCGCCGGGCGGTGTCGCTCGAGCTCGCCCGCGGGGCGACGGTGGTGGAGGCGACGCACGACGCGTCGGATCTCGGGGTGGGGAGTGCGGTGGTGCGACTGGTCGACGGGCGCCGGGTGGGCTGACGGGCGGGTGCCCCGCCGCCTCGCTGATCGAGCAGCCCGCGGCGGGCGGGGCTGGAGATGTGAAGGTGTTCGACGCCGGATGCGCCGACGCAACCTCAGTTGCGGAGGGGGTCTAACGCCTGACAGGCGAGACGCCCCTCGCTCAGCTGACGTTCTGCAGCCGACTCGAGTTCAGTCGAGCGTGTACGCGCGTCCGTTGATGAGCAGGGTGTCGGGGTTGTCGACGCCCCGGTCCTCGGAGGTGTTCGACGACTCCGACGCGGCGGCGGGCTGGGCGGCCACACCCGTGGTGAGCAGGAGTCCGGCCGCGAGGGCGGTGATCATCTTCGTGCGGTTCATCGGCGTCGTCCTTGGCGTCGTGGTGTCCGTCGCACTCCGGGTTCGAAGGCGTCGTGCGGGCGAGACTACGGTCGGAGTCGATGAGGGCCCTGGGTCGTTCCTGTGACCCGCCTGTGCCCGACGGCTTCGTCGGAGCGAGGTCGCACGAGGACCGGTCCCCAGCCTATGTTCACGCTGCCACCGGCGGAAGAGCGGAGTCGAGCGGAGTCGCCCGGAGTCACCGCGCCAGCGCCGCAAGCTCCGCCCGGTTCCGCGCCCCCGCCTTGCGCAGCAGGTTCGAGACGTGGAACTTGGCCGTGTTGCCGCTGATGCCGAGGTCGTCGGCGATGCGCTGGTTCGAGGCGCCGAGCGTGATCAGGTGCAGCACCTCGCGCTCGCGGGCGCTCAGCTCGGCGAGGTCGAGGCCGTCGAGCTGAGCGGGCGGGTCCAGGGGCAGGCGGATCGACAGGGTCGATCCCCAGCCGGCGGTCGACGTGATCGCGAGGTCGCCGTCGAGGCCGCGGACGCGCTCGGCGATCGGGCGCAGGGCCTCGTCGCGGGCGGTCAGCTCGCCGCGGCCGTCGTCGCGGATCTCGATCAGCAGGTTGAGGCCGTCGCAGTCCCACTGGATCCGCACGCGCCGCGTCTGCTCCGACTCGACGAAGGCCAGCACGGCGCTCCGGACGATCGCGCGGGCCGCGTGGGCGACCTCGCCGGGCAGAGCGCGGCCGGTCGCCGGCGGCTCCACGAACTGCACGTCCAGGTCGCCGAAGCGCACGAGCGGGCGCAGGTCGCTCCGGAGGCGCGCGAAAGCGCCCACGACGGGCTCGAGCATGGCGCTGCGCTGCTCGTCGGTCGCGGTGCGCAGCTCGACCAGGGCGTTCGCGGCGATGTCGATCGCGACGGCGCGGGCCGCACGATCGTCCAGGCGCTCGGCGCGCAGGGCGGCGAGCACCGACTCCAGTGCGACCGCGTGCCGGTCGGCCTGCTCGGCGACGGTGCGGGCGTGCTCGAGCAGCAGCGCGCGGGAGGCGGGGGAGGAGTCCATCCGTCGAACCTACCCGTCCTACCTCCCCCGATGCCCGCCTACCTGATCGGGTAGGCGAGCCTGCTCCATCAGGGGGCCGACTCCGGCGACCGGCGAGCGCAGGCTGGAGTCATGCCCGACATCGAGGACCCCACCGCAGACCCCGCGACGGCGCTGGCCGTGATCGTGGCCGAAGTGACCGCGGCGGCCACGTCCCTCACCGAGGACGACCGGCTCGAGCCCGTCGCCGCGCTGCTCGCCGACGCCGACCGCGTCTTCGTGCACGGCGCCGGCCGCTCCGGTCTCGCCCTGCGGATGACCGCCATGCGCCTCATGCACCTCGGTCTCGTCGTGCACGTGGTCGGCGACGTCACCACTCCCGCGATCCGCGAGGGCGACGTGCTGCTCACGGCGAGCGGCTCCGGCACCACGGGCGGCATCGTCCGCGCGGCGCAGTCGGCCGTGGACGCCGGTGCTCGAGTCGCCGCGATCACGACGGCCTCCGGATCGCCGCTGGCCGAGCTCGCCTCCGCGGTCGTGATCGTGCCGGCGGCCGAGAAGCTCGACCGCTCCGGAGCCGCCTCCGCGCAGTACTCGGGCGGGCTCTTCGAGCAGGTGGTCGTGCTCACCGGCGACGCCCTGTTCCACGCGCTGTGGAAGCGACGCGGCGAGAGCGCCGACGAGCTCTGGCCGCGCCACGCGAACCTCGAATGACCCCCGCACTCCCCGCACTCTCTACAGGAAGCAGAACCTCATGAAGCTCCAGTTCGCCATGGACACCCTCAGCACCGAGGCCGCCCTCGAGCTCGCCGCCGCCGCGGCTCCGCACGTCGACATCCTCGAGCTCGGCACCCCGCTCATCAAGAGCGCGGGCCTCTCGGCCATCACCGCGATCAAGGACGCCCACCCCGACAAGATCGTCTTCGCCGACCTCAAGACCATGGACGCCGGCGAGCTCGAGGCCGACATGGCGTTCACAGCGGGCGCCGACCTCGTGACGGTCCTCGGAGTCGCCGGCGACAGCACGATCGCGGGCGCGATCGCCGCCGGGAAGAAGCACGGCAAGGGCGTGGTCGTCGACCTCATCGGCGTGCCGGACAAGGCCGCCCGCGCCCGCGAGGTCGTCGCGCTCGGCGCCGAGTTCGTCGAGATGCACGCGGGCCTGGACGAGCAGGCCGAGGACGGCTTCACCTTCGACACGCTGCTGCGCGACGGCGAATCCTCGGGCGTGCCGTTCTCGGTGGCGGGCGGAGTGAGCACCGCCACGATCGAGTCGGTGCAGTCCGCGGGCGCCGTGGTCGCCGTCGCGGGCGGCGCCATCTACAGTGCGCCGGACGTCGGCGAGGCCGCCGCGGCGCTCCGCGCGAAGATCTCCTAGCCCGGGGCGGGGCCGGCTCCCGCACCTCCGGCTCGTCACATCGCGTTCGGCTCGCAGGACTCCTCCGATCCTGCGAGCCGAATGCGTTCCTGCGAGCCGAGCTCCGCCTCAGTGGCGCTCGACTCTCCAGAAGTCGTCGTACTCGAGCGCCGAGTACGACAACTTCTGCGGAGTCGCCGGCTTCGCTCACCCTGAAGCCCGCGCCCGCTCGAGTGTCCAAGAGTTGGCGTACTCGGGCGCCGACTACGACAACTTCTGCGGAGTCGCCGGCCGCGCTCTCCCCCACCCTGCGACCGCCCGCTCGACTCTCCAGAAGTTGTCGTACTCGAGCGCCGAGTACGACAACTTTCGCGGACTCGCGGGCCGCCAGGGTCGCCGCACCCGCCCCACCGGTCAAGCCCCTCCCGCCCCTCCGGCCCGCGCGATTGTCTGGAGGACCCGACACGACAGGAGCCCCGTGCAGTCCAGCACCACCCGCATCGCCCCCATCGAGACCTACGCCGACGACGACGGCTGGCACAACCGCATCGCCGACGCCCGCGTCCCGCTGACCCACCACTCCGACCGGGACGAGGCCGAGCGCGAGGGCGCCGCGATGGCCCGCCAGCGCGGCGGCGGCCACGTCGTGCACGACTGACGCCAGAGCGCGCCGAACCCGACATCCGTCCCTTATCGTGCCGCGTCCCGCGGGGTCAAGTCTCTGTCCGCCCCCGCCGCGCCCGGCCTAGCCTGGCCCGTCGTGCCGCCCGATCCCGGAGCGCACGTAACGGGAGGACGACATGGCGACCACGAGTGAGCCCACCGCGACGACCACCGACGGGCAGAAGCTGAAGCGCCGCATCACCGGCCCGCTCCTCTTCTTCTTCATCCTCGGCGACGTGCTCGGCGCGGGCATCTACGCCCTCATGGGCACGCTCGCGAACGAGGTCGGCGGCGCCGTCTGGATGCCGCTGCTGCTCGCGCTCGGCCTCTCGCTGCTGACGGCCGGCTCCTACGCCGAGCTGGTCACGAAGTACCCGAAGGCGGGCGGCGCCGCTGTCTTCGCCCAGCGCGCGTTCCGCCGTCCGATCGTCTCGTTCCTCGTCGGGTTCGCGATGCTCGCGGCCGGAGTGACGAGCGCGGCCGGTCTGTCGCTCGCGTTCGCCGGCGACTACCTCGGCACCTTTGTCGACGTGCCGACGGTGCCCACCGCGATCGTGTTCCTGATCCTGGTGGCGTGCCTGAACGCGCGAGGCGTGGCGGAGTCGCTCCTCAGCAACACGGTGATGACCGTGATCGAGGTCAGCGGCCTCCTCATCGTGATCGCCTGCGTCGCGCTGCTCGTCGCAGGCGGGGGCGGCGACCTCTCGCGCACGGTCGAGATCGGCGGCGAGCAGGGGCCGGCCCTCGCGGTGCTCGGCGGCGCGATCATCGCCTACTACTCCTTCGTCGGCTTCGAGACCTCGGCGAACGTCGCCGAGGAGGTCCGCGACCCCAGTCGCGTCTACCCGCGCGCCCTTTTCGGATCGCTGCTCGCCGCCGGTGCCGTCTACGTCCTCGTCGGCCTCGCCAGCTCGATCGCGCTGCCCGCCGACGAGCTGGGCGAGTCCTCCGCTCCGCTGCTCGACGTCGTCACCGCCTCCGGAGTCGGCGTCCCGGCCTGGCTCTTCAGCCTCATCGCGCTGATCGCGGTCGCCAACGGTGCCCTGCTGACCATGATCATGGCCAGCCGCGTCACCTACGGCATGGCCGAGGAGCGGCTGCTGCCCGCCGTGCTGAGCAAGGTCCTGCCGAAGCGCCGCACGCCCTGGGTCGCGATCGTCGTCACCACCGTGGCGGCGTGCCTCCTGACGCTCGTCGGGGATCTGGCGACGCTGGCCGAGACCGTCGTGCTCCTCCTCCTGCTCGTCTTCATCAGCACCAACGTCGCGGTCCTGGTGCTGCGCCGTGACCGCGTCGAGCACGACCACTTCCGCGTCTGGACGGCGATCCCGGTCCTCGGAGTCGCGTCCTGCGTCCTCCTGCTCACGCAGCAGGACCCGATCGTCTGGGCCTACGGCGCCGCCTTGCTGGGCATCGGCGCCCTGCTGCACCTGGCGACGAAGCGCCGGAGCGAGCGCGGCGAGCGGGCCCGCGACCGCGACTGACCCCGCTCGCGCGCGGCCGGCCTGCACAACGAAGGTTGAGCGGCGCCGCGGCGCTTCGCTGCCCTCTGCTGATCGAGTAGCCGCGGAGCGGCGTATCGAGATCCGCGCGTCCGGCGCCGGTGGGTCTCGATACGCGCCTGCGGCGCTACTCGACCAGCAAGGGTGGGCGAGTGGTCGGTCTGCGGGCCACAGTGTGCGTGCAGGCCCCGTTCCGGGTCGAGTCGGTGCGCGTGGTTGCCGCGAGTGGGCGCGAGTCGGGCCCCGGCAGGAGCGCAGGGGCCGTTTCGCGGCGTTCGCGTCCCCCTCTGCTGATCGAGTAGCCGCAGAGCGGCGTATCGAGATCCGCGGGCCCGGAGTCGGTGGGTCTCCGAGGAGAAGTCACGACACGCGCCTGCCGCTGCCCTCGCTGATCGAGTAGCCCGCGCAGCGGGCGTATCGAGATCCACCAGCGCCAGAAGTCCCGGTCAGCCACCGATCTCCTGGCGACGGCGGCGCTCGCTACGCCCCTGCCGCGCTCCTCGACCACCAGAGATCCCCGCCTTCGACGCCCCACGACGGACGAGGACCTCCCGGGCCGAGCTGCTGCTCGACCCGGGAGGTCCTCGTCGTCAGGGCCGGATCACGTCGGACCAGGTCCGCCGCTCACCGCCCGCGCCTCACCGGCAGGTCAGCGCGGGGTGCGCCACCGTCTGCGTGTGCGCTCCCGCTCCGCCACCGGACCGGCTCACCGCCACCGACACGTCGCCGGCCGGCAGCACCGCCAGGCGCGTGCTGAAGGCGTGGGTCGCCGCCTTGCCGGGCACGACCGAGGCGAACGACTTCACGGTCGTCCCCCGCGTCATCGTCACGTCGACCGGCACCGCGTCGCGGTTGACCGAGGTGACCGTCACGACCGCCTTGCCCGAGATGCAGCGCACGGCGGCCGTGCTGACGACGTTCAGCTTCGTCTCCTGCGCCGGCAGGACGAACGGAGCGAAGTCGATCCAGTCGACGTCCGGCGCGACGGCGTAGCCGGGCAGGACCCGGTCGTCGCTCGTGCTGGTCGTCGGGCCCTCGTCGATGAACAGCGTCGAGCGGGTGTTGCCGAAGGTCACCGGACCGGAGTCGGTCGCGAGGTCCAGCGGCAGGACCGCCTCCCAGAAGTTGCTCGAGGAGTAGGTGTAGCGGAAGGTGGTGCGGCCCACGAGGCCCGTGGTGCCGGCCTCCTCGGCCTGCAGCCCGAGGTCGACGACCTGAGGGTTGTAGTCGTGCGTCCCCTCGATGTCGTCGTTCGAGTAGTGCACGACGGCGTCGTAGGCGCCGGCCTTGTCGAAGCCCGGGAGACGGGGCACCGTGAGCGTGCCCTCGTTCGCCGGGTTCGCGTCGGTGATGCCGAGCCCCGTCACGTATCCGGTCCCGGATCCGTTGGTGAGGGCTCCGCCGAAGCCGGCGACCGCGGCCGTGCCGCCGAGGTCGACGGTGGCGAGGTCCTCGGCCTGCACGCGGACGATGGAGGCGTCACCCGCGACCGCGCGCGTGGTCGTGACCGACCCGACGCGGACGCTGCCGGTGCTCGCCAGCTCGACCTCGCTGATGCCCTCGGGCAGGTGGACGCGGACCGTCGTCGTGCCCGGCGCGAAGGTCCCCGCGCGGCGGCCGTTGACGTCGACGGTCAGCGAGGTGCCGGCGGCACCCTCCCACGCCACGGCGAGGTCGTAGTAGCCGGACTCGAACGTCGACGGGTAGAGGTCGGCGCGCTCGCCGGTCTCGAGCGAGAGGCGTCCGCCCGAGAGCGTCGCACCGTCGATCAGGCGGAACCCGGTCGCCGGGTACTCGACGGACTCGGTGTTCGCCGTGTCGCCGACCCGGACGAGCTCGAAGCGGTCGAGCGTCACTCCGCCGTCGGCACCGGCGCCGGGCAGGAGGGTCGCCCCGTCCTTGCTGGTGCGCACTCCGACGGTGTGGGTGCCGGCGCTGAGGGCGACGTACACCTCGGCACTGCCGCGGGCGACGGTGCGGACGTTGCTCGGCTTGATCGCGTTCGCTCCGTACTGGGCGAGCGTCGAGAACGCGCCGTCGACGAAGACCGCGTGCTGCGCGGCCCGGCCGGGCGTGGCCCCGAGGATCTGCAGGCGGTAGAGGCCGGCCTGCGCCACCGACACGGTCCAGTCGGCGCGCGAGCCCACGGCGGCGAAGCCGGAGACGTCGCGGTCGCCGGAGGCGCGGTAGCCGTCGGGCGTGCGGGTGGCCGCGGCGGTGAGGCGCGTGGCCTCGGCCTCGATCACGTGGCGCTCGCCCTGGGCGGCGGCGGCCGCCTCCACGTCGCGGGTCGCGGCGGGAGTGACGACGACCTGGTAGGCGCTCGACGAGTTCGCGGAGGGGATCCGGAGCTCGACGCGGCCGTTCACGACGGACACGGCGTCGTCGGCGAGGACGACCCGGGGAGTCCCCGCGATGCCGTCGGTGCCGCTGACGACGGCCTCGCGGACCTCGACGTCCACGGAGGAGCCGAACGTCGCGCTGTCGAGGCCGTTCAGCGTCAGCGCGCCGTCACGGCCGTCGGGGATGCCCGCGACGATGACCTGGGCGCGGTCGGCGTCCCGGTCGATCGCGGCGATCGCCTTCTCGCGGTTCGTGGTGACCGCGGCCGTGCGCGATCCGGTCATGTCGCCGTACCACTTGAAGAGCCACCAGCCGCCGTTCGCGGCGTTGACCTTCGCCTGGTTGTCCGAGAGCGTGCCGGAGGCGGTCCAGTAGGCCGTCTGGGCGTCGATCTTGGCCGCCTCGAAGCCGGCGAACCAGCGCAGGAGGTTGGCGGGCGAGCTCATGTCGGTGCTGGCGCCCCACTCGGTGATGTTGATCGAGGGGATGTCGGCGGCGGCGATGCCCACCTCGGCGGCGTAGCGGCGGAAGTCCGACGCGCGGTCGGGGAGCCACTGGTAGCCGCGGAGCTCGTGCCAGACGTAGATGTCGGGCACCGTGTTCGTCGCGCGGGCCATGTTCAGGAACGTCTTGATGTTGCCCTCACCACGCCAGGCGGCGTCTCCGGGGCCCGCGATCTGCGGACGTGCGAGACCGTGCTTCGCGTAGGTGGCGGTGATGACGTCCCACGCCGCCTTCCAGTCGGTCGCCCCACCGGGGGTGAAGCTGTTGGGCTGGTTGCCGACGTGCATGTAGCGGTTGTAGAGGTCGTCCGAGTTCAGCCACTGCAGGTCGACCTCGTTGAACGGGATGAAGACGTACTTCTCGGGGTTCTCGGCCTCGCGGGCGACCTCGTCGACGACGATCTCGAGCACCTCGAGGTAGTCCCAGACGCCGTTCGGAGCAGAAGTGAAGTCGTCGGTCAGGCGTCCGCTCGCGTCGCGGACGTAGCTGCGGTCGTCACCGGGGCGCTTCCCGCCGTTGTAGGGCCAGTCGGGGTAGTAATCCTGGGTGTAGAGGTAGAGGCCCTCGCCGTACTTGTCGAAGAAGGTCTTCTCGACGGTGAAGGCGTCGCCGCCCGGGTGCTGCGTGCCGAACGGGGGCTTCTGCGACACGTTGGTCATCGCCGCGCCGTTGACGAGCGCCTGCGTGGGCGAGCCCTCGTCGCCGAGGCCGTAGAGGGTGCCGGAGGCTCCTCCGCGGAACTCGCCCGTGTCCTGACCGAAGTCGACGGCGATCGGCTCGGTCGGCCGCGCCGTGACGGTGACGGTCGTGGTGAACGGGGTCGACCATCCGGCGACGGTGCCGTTCACGGTGAACGTCGCACCGGCGGTGGCGTAGGCCGAGGCGGGGACGGCGTCCCAGGTGATCGCCGCGGTGGCGGGCCCGGACTCGCGCGTGACGTTCACGCTCGCGGGGAGGGCCGGCGCGACCTTCGCGGCGGTGGAGACGCTGAAGCTCTGACGCTCGACCGACACGATCGCGCCCGCGTCCTCGAGGTAGGCGTTCGAGACCTGCTCGGCCGTGAGGGCGGTGCGGTAGACCGCGAAGTCGTCGAACTGGCCGCCGAAGAACGCGGCGTAGGGCCCCGCCCACGGCACGCGGCCGATGAGGCCCGAGCGGGTGCTGGACGGCGAGGCGAGCTTCGCGAAGTCGAGCGAGACCGCCTCCGTCCGCACGAGCGAGCCGTTGATGTAGTACGAGACGGAGTCGGTCGTGGCGACCGTGGTGATCTGCGCCCAGGTGTTCGTGGGCAGCGGCGTGGAGGACACCGCCTTGACCTCGGTGCCCGTGTTGGCCGCGGCCTTCGACTGCCCGCCCTCGTTCGGCACGTGGTAGAGCCCCCAGTTGTCGCGGGGGAGCGCATCGCTGCCGATGATGTACGACCACGGGAGCTGGCCGGCGTTGGCGCCGTCCCACTTGATCCAGGTCGAGACGGTCATCGCCGACGTGTCCGCGAAGAGTCCCGCGGGGATGTCGAGGTAGGGCGCGGCGGTCGTCGACGAGCCCTGCGCCCCTCCGGGGAAGAGGCCGGAGGCGCCGGACCCGGCGACGGGACCCGTTCCGCGCGGCAGCGACGTCGCGTTGCGGACGCGGGCGTCGAAGGCGGAGCCGAGGGATCCCTGGTTGGCGATGGTGGCCGCCGAGGGGTTCTGGTCGAACGTGTAGAGGACGGCGGGGGTGGGAGGAGTGTCGACCGCTGCCGCGGGACCGCCGCCGACGAGTGTCGAGGCGGCCAGCACGGGCAGTGCGACCAGGGCGGCGATCGAGGCGGTGATCCGCCTCGAGAAGGGGTGGGGAGTGTGCATCGGTTCCTCAACGCTGAGAAGGGATCTGGACTCGCTGTCGAGGCGAGGTCGAGACGGGTCGGTGCCAGCACGATATCGATATCACGCGCTGATCTCCAGACATTTCTGAAATCGCTACCAGACTCCATCGCCCGGCCGGCCGAGCGTGCAGATAACGCTTTCATCACAGGCTTGCACTTTCGTGAAATCGGTATCAGTATCTGTCCAGTCCCGAATCCGGGACCACGCCCTTCCCACTCCGCGACGACGAGGAGCCCCTGTGCCCGAGCAGCTGACCTGGGGGCCCCGCGACGGGCTCCGACTGACCTTCGACTGCCCGCCCGGTGCTCCGCTCGCGCTGTCCGCCGTCGCCGCTCCCGGCGTCCGGCTCGAGGCGACGCACGTCGCCCCGTTCTTCGAGATCACCACCGCCGCCGCCGGCCACGACCCCGCGAGCTCCCGCCTCACCCACACCCGCATCGGTGCGGCGATGCGCTACGTCTCGCACCGCGAGAGCCTCGTCGACGGAGTCGCCGTCCTCGAGATCGAGGCCGAGGCTCCGTCGTTCGGCGTCGTCGCCCGGGCGGTCCTGCGGCAGGTCGTCGGAGTCGCGGCCGTCACGTCCGAGGTCGCGGTCGGAGCGCTGTCGCGCCAGGTCCTGCGCTCGGTCGCGTCCTGGAGCGCCGACCTCGGGGCCCCGTCCGGCGCCGACGGCAAGGACGCGTTCACCCGCTGGTCGCTGCTGCGCGGAGAGAACGACTGGCTGGGGGAGGGGCGCTGGCGCACCGCGCCCGTCCGCGACTCCGGATTCGTGACGCTCCGCGAGGACATCACCGGCCACGACCCGCGCGGCGCGGTCGGCGCCGTGTCCACCGGCAGCTGGTCCACCGGCTCGCACCTCCCGGTCGGCGGCCTCCTCGCCCCCGACGCCGCCCTGCTCTGGCAGATCGAGCACAACGGAGCGTGGCGCTGGGAGGTGGGCGAGGACATCGACGGCGGAACGCTCGCCCTCTCGGGTCCGACCGACCTCGATCACGGCTGGATCCGCGCCCTCGAAGCGGGGGACGTCTTCACCTCGGTCCCGGTGACCGTGGCGCTCGGAGCCACGGCCGACGCCGCGGTCTCCGCGCTGACGCACCACCGCCGCGCGACCCGCCGGTCCCACCCCGACGACACCGCCCTGCCCGTCGTCTTCAACGACTACATGAACACCCTCAACGGCGACCCGACCACCGAGAAGCTGCTGCCGCTGATCGACGCCGCGGCCGCCGCGGGTGCCGAGATCTTCTGCATCGACGCCGGCTGGTACGACGAGAGCGGCGTGCCCGGCGGCTGGTGGAGCAGTGTCGGGGCCTGGCAGCCGTCCGCGAAGCGCTTCCCCGGCGGTCTCGGCGAGGTCGTCGATCGGATCCACGGGCACGGCCTGGTCCCGGGCCTCTGGCTCGAGCCGGAGGTGATCGGCGTCGACAGCCCGGTGGCCGACCGCCTCCCCGACGATGCGTTCCTGCAGCGCTGCGGCATCCGCATCGAGGAGCACGAGCGCTTCCACCTCGACCTCCGCCACCCGGCCGCCGTCGCCCACCTCGACGAGACGGTGGACCGCCTGGTCGCCGACTTCGGCATCGGCTTCTTCAAGTTCGACTACAACATCGACGCGGGCCCGGGCACCGACGCGGCCTCCGACTCCGTCGGCGACGGACTGCTCGGCCACAACCGCGCCTACCTGGCCTGGCTCGACGCCCTGCTCGACCGGCACCCGACCCTGGTGATCGAGAGCTGCTCCTCGGGAGCGATGCGGCAGGACTGGGCCGTGATGTCGCGGCTGCAGATGCAGTCGACCTCCGACCAGCAGGACTTCCGCCTCTACCCGCCGATCGCGGCCGCGGCGCCGATGATGCTCCTCCCGGAGCAGGCGGCCAGCTGGGCGTACCCGCAGGCCGACATGGACGACGAGGAGATCGCGTTCTGCCTGGTCACGGGCCTCCTCGGCCGGTTCTACCTCTCGGGCTACCTCAACCGGATGTCCGACCCGCAGCTCGCGCTGGTGCACGAGGCCGTCACCGCGGCCAAGTCGCTCCGCGGCGCGATCGCCTCCTCCGCGCCCCGCTGGCCGCTCGGCCTGCCCGGCTGGACCGACGACGCAGTCGCCCTGGCGCTGCGCACCGAGGACGAGCACCTCGTCTCCCTCTGGCGCCGCAGCGGCACGGACGACGTCGCGCTGCACTTCCCGGAGCTGCTCGGGCAGGACGTCGACGTGTCGGTCGTCTTCCCCGTGGCGCTCCCGGCCTGGGGTGCCGACTGGGACGCGTCCACGGCCCGCCTCACCGTCCGGCCCACCGGCTCCGGTCCCTCCGCCCGAACCTTCCGACTGTCCCTCCGCACCACCTGACCCCCCTGCCGGGTCCACCCGTCCCGGCATACCCTCTCCACACACAGAAAGCTCGAGTATTTCGATGAAGAAGTCACTCCTCAGTGCGGCCGTCCTCACGGCCGCCTCCGCCCTGCTCCTCGCCGGCTGCAGCGACCCGGGGGCCGGCGGCGGCACCGACGGCGGCGCGGCCGCTCCCGCCTCCTGGCCCGCCCAGGACGCCGACCTCGAGGGCACCGAGCTCACCATCTGGGCCGCGCAGAACTCGAACACCGTCCCGGAGTCGGTCGTCGAGGGCTTCGAGGAGCTCACCGGCGCGTCCGTCGAGATCGAGACGATCCCGGACCCCTACGAGCAGGGCGTGCAGACCAAGGTCGCCACCGGCGACAAGCCCGACCTGGCGTTCTGGCAGCCCACCGCCTCGCAGCTCACCGCCCTCAACGCGACCACCAACCTGCAGAGCCTCGACGGCGCCCCCTGGCTCGAGGACTTCGATCCCGCGCTCGCCGACATCACCGGAACCCTCGACGACACCCGCTACGCGGCGCTGATCTCGACCCCCGCGGTCGAGGGCGTGTACTACAACAAGAAGGTCTTCGAGGAGAACGGCATCACCGAGCTCCCCACCGATTGGGCCTCGTTCCTCGAGACCGCCCGCCAGCTCAAGACCGCGGGCGAGACCCCGTTCTTCGAGATGGGCGCCGACCGCTGGGCCACCCAGTGGTGGGTGCAGGTGCAGCTCGCCGACGCCGCGGCCGACGGCCTCTGGGACCGCGTCAACTCCGGCGAGGAGAAGTTCACCGACCCGACCATCCAGGGGGCGATCGACTCCTACAAGGGCCTGATCGACGAGGGTCTCTTCAACGAGGACATCAAGACCGCCACCTTCGAGGACCAGGGCGCCGCCCTCCTCGCCGGCGACGCGGCGATGGTCGTGCAGGTCAACTCCTTCTTCGGCCAGCTGCAGTCGCTGTCCGACACCGAGACGCTGAACGACACGATCGGCTTCTTCCCGATCTCGCCCTCGGGCAACGTCGGCACCTTCATCCCCGACCAGTCGAACGCTCTCGTGGCCTTCAAGACCGGTGACGAGAAGAAGGAGGCGGCCTCGCGCCAGCTCCTCTCCTACTGGCTCGGCGACGGCTACGCCGACTTCGTCGAGGCGCAGAACACCATCTCGCTCGAGCCCTCGGTCACCACGCCCGACACCGTCCCCACCGCGCTCGTCTCGGTCAGCGAGTCGGTCGGCACCTCCGTCGGCTCGATGCAGGCCCTGGCGATCGCCAACCCGGACCTGTACATCTACCTCGCCGACATGATCCAGGGCACCAAGACCCCGGAGGAGGTCGCGCAGGCGACGCAGGACCAGTTCGCGCAGCTCGCGAAGGCTCAGGGAGCCACCGGCTTCTAGCCACTCGACGCCGGGGCCCGTCCGCACGACGGGCCCCGGCACTCCTCCCCATCGAAAGGCAGTGACCGCGTGTCCACCACCCGAGCAGCCGCGCCTCCCCGCGTCCTCGCCCGCGCCCTGAAGTCCGACGGGTCGCCCCGCGGTCGCCGGTCCGATCATCCGCTGGTCTTCCTCGTGCCGGCCCTCGTCGTGCTGGTCGTGTTCTTCTTCGTGCCGACGCTCTTCAACTTCGTCTACGCGTTCACCGACTGGTCGAGCTTCAAGTCGGCCATCGGCTTCGTCGGGATCTCGAACTTCGTCGACCTGTTCCAGAGCGGCACGCTGATCCAGGCGCTGCGGGTGACACTGGTCTACGCGGTGCTCGTCGCGGTGTTCCAGAACCTGTTCGGGCTGATCCTGGCGCTGCTCTTCGAGAAGGACACGCGGGTCAACCGCTTCGCCCGGGTGATGTTCTTCATCCCGGTGATCATGTCGGCGCTCGCCGTCGGCTACGTGTTCCAGGCGCTGCTGAAGCCCGACGGCGCGCTCAACGGGATCCTCTCGTTCGTGACCGGACAGACGGTGTCGACCGCGTGGCTCGGCGACACCACGTGGACGATCGTCGTCGTCGCCCTCATCCACTCGTGGAAGTGGATGGGCCTCTCGATGCTGATCTACCTGGCGGGCCTCAAGACGATCAGCGGCGACGTGCTCGAGGCCGCGCGCCTCGACGGATCCTCGTGGTGGCAGACGTTCCGCGACATCCGCTTCCCGCTGATCGCGCCGGCGCTGACCTTCAACGTGGCGACGTCGCTGCTCGGATCGATGAACGGCTTCGACATCGTGCAGGCGACCACCGAGGGCGGCCCGGGCGGCACGACCGAGCTGCTCAACATCTTCATCTTCCGCACCTTCGGCCAGGGCCTGTTCGCCCAGGCGACCACGATGAGCCTCATCCTCTTCGTCACCGTCGCCCTCCTGGCCTTCCCCGTCATCCGCATCCTGCGCCGTCGAGAGGACGTGCTGTGAGCACCATGGTCGAGAAGCTCGCTCCGGCGCGGAACCCCGCACCTGCTCCCACCCCCGTCCGGAACCGCCCGTCCGCCTCGCGGACGCTCGCCCGCCTCGCGCAGCCCACCGCCGCGCTCGCGGCCGTCGTCCTGCTCCTGGGCGTCCCGTTCTGGCTCATCGTCAGCACCGCGGGCAAGACCCAGGCCGAGGCGCTGAACCCGAACCTCGCGGCTCCGTCGCAGTGGCAGCTGTTCGAGAACTTCGCCACCGTCTTCACCGACGGGCGGATGGTGCAGGCGTTCCTCGGCAGCGTGCTCGTCATGGTGCCGTCGGTGCTGGGAGTGCTCGTGCTCGGTTCGATGGCCGCGTGGATCCTGGGCCGCCGCACAGGGCGGGGGATGGCCCTCGTCTACGCCCTCGCGATCAGCGGCATCGTCCTGCCGCCGGCCGTCGTGACCGTGGTGCTCCTGCTGCGCCAGCTCGGACTCGCCGGCACCGCCGTCGGCATGGTCGGCGTGTACATGGGGATGTACCTCTCGACGGTGATCTTCTTCGTCACCGGCTTCGTCCGGACGATCCCGGCGGAACTCGAGGAGGCGGCCCGGGTCGACGGGGCGCGACCGTTCCGGGTGTTCTTCACGATCATCCTGCCGCTGCTGATGCCCGTGCTCGCGACGGCGACGATCCTCATCTGCCTGTACATCTGGAACGACGTCTTCTACGCGCTGTTCGTGGTCGGCGGCCGGCTCGACACCCTGCCGCTGAACCTCTACCAGGTGGCCAGCGCGGGGCTCTACCTCCAGAACTGGCACCTGATCTTCTCCTATATCATCCTGATGAGCCTGCCCCTCCTCCTGGTGTTCGTCTTCGCCCAGCGCAAGATCATCTCGGGCATCACGAGCGGCGCGGTGAAGTGAGCGCCTCCGAGACCGACGCGGCGCCGATCGCCTCCGCCCCCTCGTGGCTCGCCCTGCACCAGCGCGACGGCCGAGGACGGAAGCGAGACGACATGAAGCGGGACAGGGCGGCGAAAGCCCCGGTCATCGCCGACGTCGCGGCGCTCGCGGGAGTCTCGGTGCCCACGGTCTCGCGGGTGCTCACGGGTGCCGCGAAGGTGGCTCCCGACAAGCGCGAGCGCGTGCTCGCCGCGATCGCCGAGCTGAACTACCGCCCCAGCGCCGCCGCGCGCACCCTCGTCACCCGCCGCTCCCGCACGATCGCGGTCGTCGCCGGCAACACCTCGCAGTACGGCTACGCCGAGGCGATCCGCGGCATCGAGGAGGAGGCGCGCGCCGGCGGCTGGACCGTCACCATCACGGTCATCGAGTCGGCCGACCCGGACGACATCGAGAAGGCGCTCTCGCTCGTGCTGAGCCAGAGCCCCGACGGCATCGCGGTGCTGAAGTTCGACCCGCCCGGCGTCGCCATGGTCGCGGCGCTGCCGCCCGGAGTGCCGGTCGTCGCGCTGTCGGGCGTGCGCGGGCGGGGGATCCCGCAGGCCGTGCTCGACGAGCTGCACGCGGCCCAGGCGCTGACCGAGCACCTGCTCGAGCTCGGCCACCGGACCGTGCACCACGTGCGCGTGCCGCCGTCGCGCCGCGAGGACGGCCGGACCACGGGATGGCGCCGGGCGCTGAAGGAGGCGGGCGTCGCCGTGGCGCCGACTCCGCTCGAGGCGACCTGGGAGCCGGAGTCGGGGCGCGCACTGGCGCACCGGCTCGCGGAGGATCCCGAGGTCACGGCGGTGTTCTGCGGCAACGACGAGATCGCGATGGGGGTCATCAAGGGGCTCACGGAGGCGGGGCTGCGCGTCCCGGAGGACGTGAGCGTGGTCGGCTTCGACGACCATCCCCTCGCGCGGATGTGGACCCCCGCGCTGACGACGGTGCGCCAGGACTTCGCAGGCCTCGGCCGCCGCGGTTTCGGCCTGCTGCTGCGCGCGATGGAGGACGGCGGGGGCGCCACCTTCTCGTCGGAGCGCCCCGAGCTGATCGTCCGCGAGAGCTCGGCGCCCCCGCGCGCGTCCCGCTGACGGGTCGGCGCTTCTGCTGATCGAGCAGCCCGCGCGGCGGCCCGTCTCTGCTGATCGAGCAGCCCGCGCAGCGGGCGTATCGAGATCCACCCCCTCCTGATGACGTCGGTCTCGATACGCCGCTGCGCGGCTACTCGACCAGCGGGGGAGCTTGCTGATCGAGTAGCCCTCGGAGAGGGCGTATCGAGATCCCGGTCTCCGGGCGGTGGCGGGTCTCGATACGCCGCTGCGCGGCTACTCGACCAGCGGGGGAGCTTGCTGATCGAGTAGCCCGCGCAGCGGGCGTGTCGAGATCCACCCTCCCGGTGATGGCGTCGACCTACCGCGCGCGCAGCAGTGCCAGGAACTCGTCCGCCATCGCGAGCTGCTCCTCGAGCTTCGCGCGGCGCGCGGCGGCATCGGCGACGAACGCGTCCAGGCGCGTGCGGATCGCGGCCGCCTCCTCCGCGGTGCCGGCGCTCTCGGGGCTGTCGACGACGCTCAGCAGCTCGGCCATCGCGTCGAGCGAGAAGCCGAGCGGCTTCATCCGGCGGATGAGGAGCAGCCGGTCGACGTCGCGCTCGGTGTAGAGGCGGAACCCGCCGACCGTGCGTCCGCTCGGCTTCAGCAGCCCGACCTCGTCGTAGTGGCGGAGGGTGCGCAGCGACATCGAGGAGCGGTCGGCGAGCTCGCCGATGCGCAGGGTCGCCTCGACCTCCTCGGCCGTCCGCTCGTCCGTCACGCACTGCTCCGCTCGCTCGGGGTGTCCGCAAACCTCACGTTGCGGTAGGTTTGCTGTCGATCCGCTCCCCGCCCCCATTCTCCGGCACGGCCGGAGCGGTCCCGGCGCAATGTGGCGCTCCTCCCTCGACAGCCGCTCGACAGAGCCGACCCGCCCCGGAGCCACCCCATGGCCGTTCCCGCCCGCCCCCAGCCCGTGCACCGGGTCATCACCGTGCTCGACGCGCTGCGCTCGCCGCGGCAGCTGTCGCGCGAGGTCCTCGCCGGCATGGTGACCACACTCGCCCTCGTGCCCGAGGTGATCTCGTTCTCGGTCGTCGCGGGTGTGGATCCGATGGTCAGCCTGGTCTCGTCGATCGTGCTCGCGCTCACCATGTCGATCCTCGGCGGCCGGCCCGGAGTGATCACGGCGGCCGCCGGATCCGTCGCGCTCGTCATCGCCCCGCTCGTGAGCGAGCACGGGGTGCAGTACGTGCTGCCGACGGTGATCCTGGCCGGAGTGATCCAGATCGTGTTCGGCCTCGCAGGCCTGGCCCGGCTGATGCGGTTCATCCCGCGCTCGGTGATGATCGGCTTCGTCAACGCGCTCGGGATCCTGATCTTCGTCGCGCAGGTGCCGCACGTGATCGGTGTGCCGTGGGTCGCGTACGTGCTCTTCGCCGTGACGCTCGCGATCATCCTGGTGCTGCCGCGCTTCACGAAGGCGGTGCCGGCTCCGCTCGTCGCGATCGTCGTCGTGACCACCGCCGTGATCGTCGCCGGACTCGTCGTGCCGGACGTCGCCGACGAGGGTCCGCTGACCGGGCAGCTGCCCGGGATCACCCCGTTCCTCGTGCCGCTGACGCTCGAGACGCTGCAGCTGATCCTGCCGACCGCGCTGAGCGTGGCGTTCGTCGGGCTGATGGAGACGCTGCTGACGGCGAAGCTCGTCGACGAGATGACGGACACCCCGTCGCACAAGGGCCGCGAGTCGTGGGCGCTGGGCGTCTCGAACATCCTCGCGGGCTTCTACGGCGGCATCGCGGGCTGCGCGATGATCGGGCAGACCGTGCTGAACGTGAAGACCGGACGCGCGCGCACCCGCCTCTCCACCGTCGTCGCCGGCGTGTTCCTCCTGGCGCTCGTGACCGGGCTGAGCTCGCTGATGGGGCGGATCCCGATGGTGGCGCTCGCCGCGGTGATGATGATCGTGGCGATCACGACGGTCGACTGGCACAGCCTCCGTCCGTCGACGCTGCGGCGGATGCCGCTGCCCGAGACGCTGGTGATGGTCGTCACCGTGGTCGTCGTGGTCGCGACCGGCAACCTCGCGCTCGGCGTGCTGGTGGGGGTGGTGCTGGCGATGGTCCTGTTCGCGCGCCGGGTCGCCCACGTGATCGCGGTCGAGCGGATCCTCGCCGAGGATGGGGAGTCGGTGCGGTACGACGTCACCGGGCCCCTCTTCTTCGGCAGCAGCAACGACCTGGTCGACCGCTTCGCCTACGCCGACGACCCCGCGCACGTGGTGGTCGACCTCCGGCACGCGCAGATCTGGGACGCCTCGACCGTCGCGGCGCTCGACTCGATCGAGACGAAGTACCGCGACCACGGCGCGACCGTGTCGATCGAAGGGCTCGACGAGCGCAGCACCGGCTTCCACCGGCGGCTGACGGGACGGCTCGGTTCCTGAGCAGCGGTCAAGCCCCTGGGGCCCGGTGGCCGGAACCGCTGGGATGGAGGCGAACGGAAGGAGCACCATGTCGACCGAACCCTCCCGCGAGGACCTGCCGCTGCCCGACTGGAACGACATCCCGCTCGGCACGATCGCCGAGCGCATCCGCCCCCTGGACGAGGAGGGCGTCGTCGCCCTGGTGAGCTACGAGGAGGCGCACGGGGACCGCGCGCCGATCACCACGATCCTCCGCTCGCGACTCGCTCAGCTGCGCGAGGGCGCCGAGCCCGCCGGCCGCGTTCCGGAGTCGCTGCCCGAGACGTCGCAGGGATCCACCGGGTCGCCGGTGTCGCCCGCGACGTCCGGGCCGCCGATCAATCCGCCGTCGCACGGGGTGCCGACGAACCCCGCGCAGCCGCGCTGACTGCACACGGTCCGCTCAGCGAGGCTTGCCAGAATGGGGGACAGCCGATGACGGCGACCGGACGAGGGAGCAGTACCCGGACAGCGACAGGACTGACTCGGTAGGAGTCGTCATGTCCTGGATCGTCCTCGTCGTCTCGGGAGTCCTCGAAGCCGTGTGGGCCACCGCGCTCGGCAAGTCGGAGGGATTCACCCGCGTCGGGCCGACCGTCGTGTTCGGCGTCGCGGTCGTGGCCAGCATGGCCGGGCTCGCGTACGCGATGCGCGAGCTGCCCACCGGCACCGCCTACGCGATCTGGGTCGGGATCGGCGCCTCGCTGACCGTGCTGTACGGCATGTTCTTCGGCGGCGAGGGCTTCTCGCTCATGCGCACGCTGCTGGTGTTCGGCATCGTCGCGTGCGTGATCGGGCTGAAGGTCCTGCACTGATCCGCGAGACGCCGCTCAGGTCCGCCACACGCCGGGGTGGGCGTCCCGAACCGGCATCTCGCTGTGCATCCCGAGGGGTGGTTGCAGGAGAACGTGCGTTCCCCGTAGGCTCGGAGTCTCAGGGGAGAACGATCGTTCTACTGCTCTCCCCGTCTGCTTGAGGAGGAACCATGCCCACTCGTTCTGCACGCACCGCCTGGAACGGCTCGCTCGAGACCGGCGAGGGCCAGGTCGAGCTCTCGAGCTCGAAGCTCGGCACCTACGACGTCTCGTTCCCGAAGCGCGCCGCCGACGACGCCAACGGCGCGACCAGCCCCGAGGAGCTCCTCGGCGCCGCCCACTCGGCCTGCTACGCCATGCAGTTCTCGGCCGTGCTCGGCCAGGCCGGCGGCACCGTCGAGGCGCTCGACGTCCGCGCCGACGTCTCGCTCGGCCCGGACTCCGCGGGCGGCTTCAAGCTGACCGGCATCCACCTCGTCGTCAGCGGAGAGGTCTCCGGTATCGACGAGGCCGCGTTCCTGAAGGCCGCCGACGAGGCCAAGGCCACCTGCCCGGTCTCGAAGGCGCTGACCGGAGTCGAGATCACCCTCGACGCCACCTTCGAGAGCTGAGCCCCGTCTCCACGCACTCCGAGCACCCCGTCGCGCACTGCGGCGGGGTGCTCGTGCGTCCGCCCCCCCTTTCTTGCTGATCGAGCAGCCCGCTCCGTGGGCGTATCGAGATCCGCCGCCGACGGGGGCTTCTGGGGGATGTGGGTCTCGATACGCCCCTGCGGGGCTACTCGACCAGCGGAAGAGGGGCGCTTCCTTCTCCTGCTTGCTGATCGAGTAGCGCGCGGAGCGGGCGTATCGAGATCCGCCGCCGACGGGGGCTTCTTCTGGGCCGGCTGGGTCTCGATACGCCCCTGCGGGGCTACTCGACCAGCGGAGAGGGGAGGCGTTCGCGACTCCGGTAAGGATCGCGGCCGAGCCGGACAGGGAAGACTGTGCAGATGCCTCCCGCCGACGAGCGACGAGAGCGGTTCGAGGCGCTGGTCGCCCGGACCGCGGATCCGGTGCGCCGCTACCTCCTGCGGCGGACCGACGCCGCCACGGCCGACGACGTCCTGTCCGAGACGATGATCGTGCTCTGGCGCAGGATCGACGCCGTGCCGGAGGAGGAGATCGCCTGGGCGATCGGAGTCGCCCGCCTGCAGCTCGCCAACGCCGAGCGCGGCCGCCGACGGCAGGACAGGCTGGCGCACCGCATCCTGGTCGTCGATCCGCCGCGCGAGACCGGGTCCGGTATCGACGACGACGTCGCCGACGCCGTCTCGCGGGTGCTCGCGCAGATGAAGCCCGCCGACGCCGAGCTGCTGCGGCTCTCAGTCTGGGAGGAGCTCGCACCCCGCGAGATCGCGGACGTGCTCGGGGCGACTCCGGGTGCCGTCTCGGTGCGGCTGCACCGGGCCCGCGCGAGATTCGCGGCTCTCTGGAGTAAGACCGGCGGCGCCGCCGGACATGCAGGAGAAGAGGAGGGGAGCGGACGATGACCGATCCTGATGCGCACGAGCTGCGCCGGCTGATCCGCGCCGCCGACCCCGCCTCGTCGCTCGCGCCCCTGCGCGACGACCAGCTCGCCCGACTCGTGGAGGACGCCATGACCCAGAATCCCGCCCGCACGACCGCCCGCCGCCGGGCGCCCCTCTTCGCCGGACTCGGCGCCCTCGCCGGCGGACTCGCCGCTGCAGCCGTCGCGCTGACCCTGGCGCTCGGGCCCGGCTCCGCGCCGACCCGCCTCGACCAGCCGCCGGCCGGCAGCGGCCTCAGCGCGATGTGCGCGGTGGTGACCGCCGAGGCGATCGCCGACTCCGACACCGCCTTCCGCGCCGAGGTGACCGGCATCGACGGGGACGTCGTGACCCTGTCTGTTCTCGACGTGCTGCACGGCGAGGTCGGCGATACGGTCACCGCCCCCCAGGGCGGCGGCACGGCGATCGATGGCGAGCCTCTGCAGTTCGCCGAGGGCGAGACCTACCTGCTCGCCACCCGCGACGGCGTGATCTCGACCTGCGGGCTGAGCGGCGAGGACTCGCCCGAGCTCGAGGCGCTGTATACGGAGGCGTTCGGAGGCTGAGTCCGTCAGCAACCGAGGTCGGATCGGCGAGGAGCGGCCCGAACCGCCGTTCCGGCCGCTCCTGCCCTCGATTGGGAACACAGAGGCAGCGCCAGGAGACGGGCAAGCGCTTTCCAGAAGGGACCCGACCCGGGTAGCATCAGGACTCCGCATCACCGTCGATCGCCGCAAGGACGCCATGACCGCCGCCCCCCTCCTCCGCGCCGCCCTCGTCGGGACGGGCGCGGTCGCCCACCTCCACGCGCAGGCCCTCGCCACCCGCGCCGACGTGCGCCTCGTCGCCGCCGTCGACACCGACCCGGTCCGCGCCGCCGAGTTCGCCGAGCGCTACGGCATCCCCGCGCACGGCACGAGCATCGACGACCTGCCCGAGGTCGACGTCGTGCACCTCTGCACCCCGCCCGCTGTGCACGCCGCCCAGGCCGAGGCCGCCTTCGCCCGGGGCGCGCACGTCGTCGTCGAGAAGCCGCCGGCCCTCTCGCTCGCCGAGGTCGATCGGATGACCGCCGCGGCCGACGCCGCCGGTCGCCTCCTCGCCGTGGTCTTCCAGCAGCGCACGGGCACCGCCGCCGCGCACGTGAAGCGGCTGCTCGACTCCGGAGCGCTCGGCCGCGTGCTCGTCGCCCGCTGCGACACCCTCTGGTACCGCGACCCCGCCTACTTCGCCGTGCCCTGGCGCGGCACCTGGGAGTCGGAGGGCGGCGGCACCACCCTCGGCCACGGCATCCACCAGATCGACCTGCTCGCGCACCTCGTCGGCGACGTCGTCGAGGTGACCGGTCAGGCCTGGCGCGAGGCGCGCGACATCGAGACCGAGGACGTCTCGACCGGCGTGCTCCGCTTCGCCTCGGGAGCTGTCGCGTCGGTGCTCACGTCGGCCGTCTCGCCGCGCGAGGTCAGCGCGATCCGCCTCGATACCGAGCGCGCCACGATCGAGGTCGAGCACCTCTACGGCCACGGTCGCACCCACTGGCGCATCACCCCGTCGCGCGAGGTCGCGCCGGAGGAGGCGGAGGCCTGGGTGTTCCCCGACGACGAGGACGTGCCCAGCGGCCACGCGCCCTACCTCGACGCCGTGTACGACGCGATCGCGACGGGCGGCCCGCTGCCCGACGTCGCCTCCGGACCGGCCCGCTCGCTCGAGATCGTCGCCGCCCTCTACCTCTCGAGCACCCGCGGCGGCCCCGTGCGGATCGACGAGCTCGCGGATCCCGAACTGCGCGGTCCGATGCGCGCCGACGTGCGGGACCAGCGCCGATGAGCGCCGTGGAGCTGCCGGCGGGCCTCGGCGTCCTCGTGCTCGCCGAGGACGCACCGCGCCACGTCGAGTCGCCGCGCCCGTTCGTCCATCCGCTGCGCACCCCCTCCGGAGTCGTCGTCTCGGATCTGCGCCCCGCCGACCACGACTGGCACCACGGCCTCTCGCTCGCCGTGTCGAACATCCGCATCGGCGACGAGCCCGACGAGATCAACCTCTGGGGCGGCGTCACCTGGGTCGCCGGCGACGGCTACCGCCAGCTCGACAACAACGGCTCCCAGCTCGTCGAGTCGGTGACGGAGGAGCACGACGGCGTGCGGCTGCGGGTGGGCTGGTACGACGCCGGGGGCCGCCGGTTCCTCGAGGAGGAGCGCCGGCTGACCGTGCACGAGGGGCCCACCGCGACGGTGCTCGAGGTCGTGAGCGAGTGGACGTCGCAGACCGACCGTCCGCTCGGCTTCGGCTCGCCGACCACGGCCGGGCGCCCGGGAGCGGGCTACGGCGGGCTGTTCCTCCGCGCGGCGCCGCGCCTCGAGGGCGCCCGCGTGCTCGCCCCGCGCGGCGAGAGCGCCGAGGCGATGGGCCGATCGGAGGAGTGGCTCGCCCTGGTCGGCGCGGGCGTCACCGTCGCGATGCGCGCCGATCCCGAGAACCCGGTGGCGCCCACTCCGTGGTTCGTGCGGAGCGAGGGCACGCCGATGCTGTGCGCGGCGCCGTTCTTCCACGAGGTCTGGACCCTGCCGCCCGCCGAGTCGGCGCGCTGGCGCTGGCAGGTCCTCGTCGCCGACGGCGAGCTCGAGGCGGAGGCGATCGGGGCCGCCTGGTGACGGCGCTGCGCCGCGACACCCTCAGCTCGCCCTACGAGGATCCGCTGCTCGACGGCCCGACCGACCCCGTCGTCGTGCAGGCGCCCGACGGCTCGTGGCGCCTCTTCTACACGCAGCGCCGGGCCGCCCTGGGCCTGCCCGGCGTCGAGTGGGTGCACGGCACGCGCATCGGAGTCGCGGAGTCGAAGGACGGCGCGTCGTGGCGGTACCTCGGCACGGTCGACGGCCTCGATCCCGCCGGCGCCCCGGACCCGTCGACGCAGTGGGCGCCCGACATCGTGCGGATCGACGGCCGCTACCTGATGACGCTCAGCTGGATCGAGGGCGTGCGCTCGGACTGGACCGGGCGCGCGTCCCTCGTGCAGTTCGCGAGCGACGACCTCGTCTCGTGGACGCGCCTGGGCACGATCGACGTCGGCTCGGACCGGGTCATCGACGCGGCGATCGCCCGGTGCGGCGACGGCCGCTGGCGGCTCTGGTACAAGGACGAGGAGCAGCATTCGACGACGTGGGCGGCCGTGTCGGACGACCCGTTCGATCCGGCGTCGTGGCGGGTCGAGGGGCTCGCGATCGGCGGACGGGCGCACGAGGGGCCGAAAGTGTTCGTGCTCGGCGGGCGGTACTGGATGATCACCGACGAGTGGCGCGGGCTGGCCGTGCACTCCTCGCCCGACGGGGTCGGCGGCTGGGAGCGGCAGGGGCTGATCCTGACGGCGCCGGAGCGGCTCGGGGAGCGGCCGGTCGTGGGGCGCCATGCGGACGTGGTGGGGCTCGACGCGGAGTCGGCACTGATCGTGTACTTCACCCATCCGGGGTGGGACGGCGCGGAGCTGGCCGACGCGCCGGCCGACCGGGCGCGGCGGCGCAGCCACGTGCGTGCGGCGGTTGTGCGGGTCGACGCGGGAGTGCTGCGCTGCGACGCGGACTGAGGTGTCCCGGGCTCGGGAGGACGTTCGGCTCGCAGGAACCCGTTCGGCTCGCAGGAATCGAGTGATCCTGCGAGCCGAACGGGTTCTCGCGAGCCGGAGGTGATCCCGGAGGTCAGGCCGGGGTCGCCGCCCGGTACCGGAAGCCCGCGCCCAGGTGCTCGGACGGCAGGCGGTCGCCGCGCCCGTGCAGTTTGTTGCGGAGGCTCCCCTCGACGTACTCGTCGGGGTACGCGCCGCGGCGCCGCAGCTCCGGGACGATGAACTCGACCACGTCCTCGAAGGTGCCCGGCGTGATCGCGTAGGCGAGGTTGAACCCGTCGACGTCGGTCTCCTCGACCCACTCCTGCAGGTGGTCGGCCACCTCGGTCGGCGAGCCGACGACGAACGGGCCGAGGCCGCCGATGACGCTGAGCTTGGCGATGTCGCGGACCTTCCACTCGCTGCCGTCCTCGTTCGCCTCCTGGAAGTTGGCGACGGCCGACTGGATCGCGTTGCTCTTCACATTGCCGATTGGCTCGTCGAGGTCGTACTGCGAGAGGTCGATGCCCATCCAGCCCGACATGAACACCAGCGCGCCCTCCTCGCTCGTGTACGAGAGGAAGTCGCGGTGCTTCTCGTGCGCGGCCTCGCTGGTCTCGGCCGTGATGATCGTCAGCAGCGTGTAGATCTTGGCGGAGTAGCGGTCGCGGCCCGCGGCCTCCAGCGCGTCGCGGATCCGCGAGACGGTGGCCTTCAGGCCGGCCTTCGTCGAGGACGCGACGAAGATCGCCTCCGCGTTGCCCGCCGCGAAGCGGACCCCGCGCGGCGACGCTCCGGCCTGGTAGATCACCGGGGTGCGCTGCAGCGACGGCTCCGAGAGGTGGATGCCGGGCACGGTGAAGTTCTTGCCGCGGTGCCCGATCTCGTGCACCTTCGACGGGTCGGTGAAGACCCCGGAGTCGCGGTCGCGGACGACGGCGTCGTCCTCCCACGAGCCCTCCCACAGCTTGTAGAGGACCTCGAGGTACTCGTCGGCCACGTCGTAGCGGTCGTCGTGCTCGAGCTGGTCCTCGTGGCCCATGTTGCGCGCGGCGCTGGGCAGGTAGCCGGTGACGACGTTCCAGCCGACGCGGCCCTTGGTCAGGTGGTCGAGCGTCGACATGCGGCGCGCGAACGGGTACGGGTGCTCGTAGGCGGTGCCGGCGGTGATGCCGAAGCCGAGGTGCTCGGTCGCGGCGGCCATCGCCGACACGAGCAGGATCGGGTCGTTGACGGGGACCTGCGCGCCGTGGCGGATGGCGGCCTCGTTGGAGCCTCCGTACACGTCGTAGGTGCCGAGGACGTCGGCGATGAAGATGCCGTCGAAGGTGCCGCGCTCGAGGAGCTTCGCGAGCTCGGTCCAGTACGAGAGGTCCTTGTAGCGCCAGGACTGGTCCTGGGGGTGGCGCCACATGCCGGAGGACTGGTGGGCGACGCAGTTCATGTCGAAGGCGTTGAAGCGGATCTGGCGGGTCATGGGCACGATAGTGCCCGACGCTCCGGAGGACTCGGCGGGTGCCCGACGCGGGGCGTCATACAACGACGAGTGTCGGGCGTCGGTGTCGCGTCCGCAACCCGAATCATCGCCAGAGATGATTCGGGTTGTAGAGTCAACCCGAATCATCTCCTGCGATGATTCGGGTTGCGAGAGGGCAGGTCCATGGCATCGACGACCGAGTGGCCGCCGCACCGATCCGAGACGCGGCCGTGGCGGCAGGCCGCTCGTGCCGGATCGCGCGCGGACAGGACGCTGTCCGAGGTCGTCGTCTCGCTCCCGCCGCTCCTCGCCGGGCTGACCTGGGACGCCGGAGTCGACCTGCAGCAGGAGCTCGACGCGGCGCGTCGGGCGATCATCGGTCTCGACGCCCGGCACGGGAACCGGCTCGGAGCACTCGGCCGGCTCCTGCTGCGCACGGAGGCCGTCTCGTCGTCGAGGATCGAGCGGGTCGATGCGACCCTGGAGGACTACGCGCGGGCGACGGTCGGGAGTCGTGCGAACGCGGGCGCGCTGTCGATGGTGGCCGCGACGGAGGCGCTCACGACCATGGTCGACCGCGCGGGCCTCTCCGGCACGATCGAGGAGGAGGCCCTGCTCGCGGCGCACAGGACGCTCCTCGCGGACGACCCGATGGACGGACGGTACGCGGGCGCCTATCGGACGATGCAGAACTGGATCGGCGGGAGCGACTACTCGCCCCGGGACGCGATCCACGTCCCTCCGCCTCCGGGGACCGTGCCCGAGTACATGACGGATCTGCTCGCCTTCGCCAACAGGGACGACGTCGACCCGATCGTCCAGGCGGCGATCGCCCACGCGCAGTTCGAGTCGGTGCATCCCTTCACCGACGGGAACGGGAGGATCGGTCGGGCGCTGATCACCGCGATCCTGCGCAGACGGGGTCTGACGACCGTGGTCGTCGTGCCGATCGCGTCCGCGCTCGCGGCTCGGCGCTCGCGGTACTTCTCGCTGGTGAACGAGTACCGCCAGGGGTCCCTCGCCCCGTTCGTCCGGGAGCTCGCGACCGCGGGTCTCGTCGCGGCGGAGGAGGCGGGCCGCACCGCCGAGCAGATCGAGCGGCTCCCCGGTCTCTGGGCTCGGGAGGTCGCTCCGCGCGCAGGGAGCTCCGCGGCGCTCCTGCTCGACGCGCTCCTCGACGATCCCGTCCTGACGACTGCGCGCGCTCGGGCGATCACCGGTCGGGCGGCGTCCAGCGTCGGCTCCGCCGTGAAGCAGCTCGTCGACGCGGGAGTCCTCCTCCCGCTCACCGAGAGGACTCGCGATCAGGCGTGGGTCGCCACCGACGTCCTCCTCGAGCTCTCCGATCTGGAGGAGCGGATCGGCGCGGCGATGCGGCTCCGGGCGTCCCCCTGACCCCTCAGCCCAGCTGCCGCGCCAGGAACGCGAGGTGCTCGGCGATCTGGAACGCCTCGCCCTGCTCGTGGCCGTTGTACGGGTAGATCCGCATCTCGCGCGGGCCCGTGTAGCGGTTGTAGGAGGCGTACACGGTCGACGGCGGGCAGATGTCGTCGAGGAGGCCCACCGAGAACATCGCGGGGATCCGCGCGTGCGGCGCGAAGGACGTGCCGTCGAAGTAGGCGAGGGTCGTGAAGACGCGCTCCTCGGAGCCGCGGTGGATCCGCAGGTACTTCACGATCTCGCCGTACGGCATCGTGTCGATGATCCGCGTGGCGTGGCGCATGTGGCTGAGGAACGGCACGTCGATGATCGCGGCCTGCGCCGACGAGGACTCGTCCAACATCCCCAGGATGCCCGCGACCGCGAGGCAGATCCCGCCGCCCTGGCTGCCGCCCGAGATCGCGACGCGCGACGGATCGACGGCCGGGTGCGCGCGCAGCACGTCGAGGGCGCGCACCGCGTCGGTGAAGACGCGGCGGTAGTAGTACTCCTCGGGCGAGGCGATGCCCTGGGTCATGAATCCGTTGGCGTGCGGGCCGCTGCCGACGGGGTCCGGGGTGTCGCCGGTGCGGTGGCCGGTGCCCTGGCCTCGGGTGTCCATCACGAGGTGGGCGTAGCCCGCGGCGCTCATGGTGGTCCACTCGGTGAGGTGCCCGCGCCCGCCGCCGTAGCCGATGTAGCTCACGAGGGCGGGGAGGGGGCCCTCGACGCCGCGGGGGAGGATCAGCCAGGCGCGGATCGGGTGGCCGCCCCAGCCCGAGAACGTGACGTCGAAGGTGTCCAGCAGCGTGAATCCGGCGTCGACCTGCTCGAACACGGGCTCGTCGGCCAGTGCGCGGGCCTCGGCGACGGTGCTCCGCCAGAAGTCGGCGAAGCCCTCGGGCTCGGCGAGTTCGGGCGCGTACTCCTCGAGGAGCTCGAGGGGCAGGTCGAACTGGGGCATCGGGGTCTCCTTCCGCGGTGCGGCGACGGTGCCGCGGATCCGCTACTTGACGTCCATCCGATATCGAACCTATCGTAGGGCAAACGCTTTCCCGGAACGTTTCACATGCCGACGCGAACCCCCGACAGATGTCGAGTAGGTTCGGGTCGAATGCTCCGGGACTGGAACGAGGAAGTTCACGAGAGGACGATGATGTTCAGCACCAAGCGCACACGACTCGCCGCCGCGGCGATCGCCGCCGTCGCAGCGATCAGCCTGACGGCCTGCTCCGGAGGGGGTGCCTCCGGCTCCGCCACCGTCGACCCCGACGAGGAGATCACGCTCGACTACACCTTCTGGGGCAACGACGACCGGGCCGCCCGATACGACCAGGCCATCGCGCTGTTCGAGGAGGAGCACCCGAACATCACGATCAACTCCACCTTCACGGACTACCCCGGCTACTGGGAGAAGCGCCAGACCGAGGCCGCCGGCGGCGGGCTGCCCGACGTGATGCAGTTCGACTACACCTACCTCCGCCAGTACGGCGACAACGGCCTGCTGGGCGACCTCAGCGAGTACTTCGGCGGCGTCGTCGACGAGAGCACCATCTCGGAGGACCTCCTCGCGACCGGCGAGCTGGACGGCGCGACCTACGCGATCCCCACCGGCTACAGCGCCTGGGCGATCTTCCAGAACCAGGACCTCCTCACCGCGAACGGCCTCGAGCCCTACCCGGGCGGCGGCAGCTGGGAGGACTACGCGGCCTACGTCGCGGACGTCACCGAGAAGACCGGCGGCGCCGTCTACGGCGGCACCGACTACACCGGCCGCATCCAGAACTTCGAGCTGCAGCTGCGCGCCGACGGCAAGGAGCTGTTCACCGAGGACGGCGAGCTCGGCTTCACCGAGGACGACCTCGCGGCGTTCTGGGAGCAGGGCGACGAGATGCGCACCACGACCGGCGTGCCGGCCGCGCGCCTCCAGGAGCTGCTGCCCAAGTCCGGCTTCGGCGCCGGTATCGCCTCGAGCGAGATGAGCTGGAGCAACTTCCTCGGCGGCTACATCGGCGACTCCGGAGCCTCCGAGATCGTCATGACCGCGCCGCCCACCGCGGACGAGGGCACCCAGGACCTCTACCAGAAGGTCGGCCTGATGCAGGCGATCTCCTCGGCCACCGAGCACCCCGAGGCCGCGGCCACGTTCCTCGACTTCCTCATCAACAGCCCCGAGGTCGGCGAGATCTTCGGCGCCACGCTCGGCATCCCCGCCTCCTCGGCCCAGCTCGAGGGCGCGAACCTCGAGGGCCCGGACAAGCAGGTCTCGGACTACCTCGAGTCGGTCTCGGACCGCATCGGAGAGGCCCCGGCCGCTCCGGTCGCCGGCTACGGCGCCATCGAGGCGAACTTCCTCGACCTGGGCACGAGCCTGGGCCTGGGTGCGGTGAGCGTCGACGAGGCGGTCCAGCAGTTCTTCGACGAGACCGCCATCACCCTCGGCAACTGATCGATCCCGACGGCCAGGAAAGGCATCACCCATGACGACGACGTCGACCCCGAGCGGCACCGCCGCAACCGGTCGCGTCGCGCCCACCGCCGGCCGGACGAGCACTCCTCGTCCGGCCGGTGACGGGCCGCGGCGCCGCCCTAAGCGCGACACCCTGGCCGGATACGCCTTCCTGTCCCCCTGGCTCATCGGCTTCGTCGGGCTCACGCTCGGCCCGATGCTGATGTCCCTCTACTTCGCCTTCACGGACTACAACCTCTTCACGGCACCCGAGTGGGTCGGTCTGGCGAACTTCGAGCGCCTGATCGGCGACCCGAAGTTCCTCCAGTCGGTGCAGCTGACCCTCGCGTACGTGTTCATCGGGACGCCGGTCAAGCTCGCCGCGGCGCTGGTCGTCGCGATGCTGCTCAACTACTCCGCCAAGGGCACCGGATTCTTCCGCTCGGCCTTCTACGCACCGTCGCTGATCGGAGCGAGCGTCAGCATCGCCATCGTCTGGCGTGCGATGTTCTCGACCGACGGCCCCGTCGACTCCGGTCTGCAGGTCTTCGGGATGGACTTCGGCGGCTGGGTCGGCGTGCCTGCCCTCATCCTGCCGATGATGATCATCCTCGCGGTGTGGCAGTTCGGCGCCCCGATGGTCATCTTCCTGGCCGGCCTCAAGCAGGTCCCGGCCGAGCTCTACGAGGCCGCGATGATGGACGGCGCCGGATTCTGGCGCAAGTTCCGCAGCGTCACGCTGCCGATGCTCTCGCCGGTCATCTTCTTCAACCTGCTGCTCGAGATGATCAACGCGTTCCAGGTCTTCGCCTCGGCGTACATCATCGGCAACGGCACCGGCGGCCCCGCCGGAGCGACCAACTTCTACACGGTGTACCTCTACACCCGTGCGTTCACGAACAACCAGATGGGCTACGCCTCCGCGATGGCCTGGGTCCTCCTGCTGTTCGTCGGCATCCTCGCCTTCGTCCTCTTCAAGACCCAGAAGAGCTGGGTGCACTACTCGGGAGACACGCGATGACCACCTTCGACACCACTCTTCCCTCGGCCGACACCCAGGTGCTGACCGAGCCGGCGCCGAAGAAGCGTCCCGCCCGCAAGCGCCCCAAGGCGACGACGATCGTCTGGATCGTCGCGATGATCGCCCTGACGGCGGTCGTGCTCTACCCGCTGATCTGGATGGGCGCCGCGGCGTTCAAGCCCAACAGCGAGTTCGGCGGCCAGACGTCGCTCCTGCCGCAGAACCCCACGATCGACAACTTCGTGAAGGTCTTCGCGGGGGTGGGAGGAGTGCCGCTGTGGCAGTTCTTCCTGAACTCCACGGTCCTCGCGATCGGGTCGGTCATCGGAGTCGTGATCTCGTCGTCGATGGCGGCCTACGCCTTCGCGCGGCTCGACTTCCGCGGCCGTCCGCTCTACTTCGCGCTGATGATCGGCACGCTGCTGCTGCCGATGCACGTGCTGCTCATCCCGCAGTACACGATCTTCCGCACGCTCGGCATGATGGACACCTACTGGCCGCTGCTGATCGGCAAGTTCCTCGCGACCGAGGCGTTCTTCGTCTTCCTGATGGTGCAGTTCATCCGCAACCTGCCCCGCGAGCTCGACGAGGCCGCGCGGATCGACGGGGCCGGCCACATCCGGGTCTTCGGCTCGATCACGATCCCGCTGATCCGCCCCGCGCTGATCACGTCGTCGATCTTCGCGTTCATCTGGAGCTGGAACGACTTCCTCGGCCCGCTGCTCTACCTGAACACCCCCGACAAGCAGCCGCTGCCGCTGGCGCTGCGCGTCTACAACGACCAGACCTCGGCGTCCGACTACGGAGCGACCATCGCCGTCTCGGTGCTCGCGCTGCTCCCGGTGCTGATCTTCTTCATCATCTTCCAGCGCTTCCTCGTCGACGGGGTCGCGACGCAGGGTCTGAAGGGCTGACATGACGCTCCAGCGAGGGGAGTCGAAGCGGCGCTCGCGCGCGACGGCCTCGGCCCGGCGCGCGGCCGCCGACGGGAGCGGGCTGCGCTGGCCCGGTGCCGCCGACCGCTTCGCCCTCCTCGCGGAGGTCCTGTTCACGGGACTGATCGTCGCGATCGTGTCGCTCGGGATCGTGACGATCCCGCTCGCGCTGGCCGTCGGCATCCGCCACCTCCGCCGCTTCGTGCTGGCCGAGGCGACGGGGCTCGCGCTGGTGTGGGGTGACGTCCGTGCCGGGTTCGTGCGGGTGCTGCCGGTGGGGGCCGGCGTCGCGCTCGCCGGTCTCGTGCTGGGCGCCGACCTCGTGCTGATCTCGTCGGGGGTGCTGCCCGGGGGAGTCGCGGTGGCGGTGGTCTGCACGGCGCTGCTCGCAGCGATCGCGGTGGTCGTGCTCGTCGCGGCGACCGACTGGGAGCCGGGGTCGCGGTGGGGGGCGCTCGTGCGTTCCGCCGCCAGGCGCTCGGTGCGCGACATGCGCGGATCCGCTCTGCTGGCCGGGGGGCTGCTGCTGACCGTGGTGTCGGCGTGGCAGCTGGCGCCGCTCGTCGTGCCGGCGCTCGGATGCCTGGTCTTCGCGGCGCTGGCGGTGCGGTTGTCGGGGGAGGCGCGCTGACTCCGCTCCGCTTCCTGTGAGGCGGACGTCGCGGTCTGACCGGGGCCTGAGCGCGCAGTGCGAGAAGCTCGGGAACGGGAACACGCGCGCGCGGAGTGCGTTGAAGCCCGTATGACGACTTACGGAATCATCGGAGCAGGCAACATCGGCAGCCAGATCGCTCGCGCGGTCATCGGCCAGGGCGACGACGTGGTGATCGCGAACTCCCGCGGACCCGAGACGCTCGCGGACCTGATCGCGGAGCTCGGCCCGCGGGCGCGGGCCGCGACGGCGCAGGAGGCGGCCGAGGCCGCGGACGTCGCCGTGGTGACGGTGCCGCTCAAGAACCTCGACCAGGTGCCGGTGGCTCCGCTCGCGGGCAAGATCGTGCTCGACACGAACAACTACTACTTCGAGCGCGACGGGCACATCTCCGCGCTCGACGCGGGAGAGACCACCACGGCCGAGATGGCGCAGGCGCACCTGCCCGAGTCGAAGATCGTGAAGGCCTTCAACCACATCATGGCCGCCGACATCACCACCGACGGCTTCCCCGCCGGTGACCCGCAGCGCCGCGCTCTCGTCGCGTCCAGCGACTACCCCGAGGCGCTGCACTTCGTGACCGACCTCTACGACCGGCTCGGCTTCGACACCGTGACCGTCACTCCGCTGTCGGAGTCGTGGCGCGTGGAGCGCGACCGCCCCGCCTACGGCGTGCGGCAGTCGAGCGCGGAGCTCGAGGCGAACCTCGCGAAGGCGCCGCGCACGGTCTGACCGACCGTCCTTGCGCCACCCGTCGCCGACGGTCGCGCATTGGCCGTTTCGGCGGCCGTTCGTGACGGATGACGGGACCGCGGAACTCATCCGTCACGGATGGTCGTCCCTCCGTCGACTCGCCGGCCGTCCGTGACGGATGACGGGACGGTGGATGTCGTCCGTCGCAGACGGCGTCTCCCGGAGTGCTGGTCGGCCGTCGATGACGGATGGAGTCGCGACGAGTGTGCGCGGTTCATCGGTCGCAGACGGCCGCGCGCACGCCAAGGCGACGGCCTTTCGTGACGGAGGAGGGCGCTGGCCCTCCTCTCGCGCTGAGGCCGACCCTGCGCATGCGTGACGGGCCCGCGGGGCTCACCCGTCGCAGTCGGCGGCGCGTTCGCCCGAGCTGCCGCCGTTCGTGACGGACGGGGCGCGGCGGACGTGTCTCCCCGGTGCGAGTGCTGCGGCCGGGTGTCGCAGCCGCCTGCAAGAGTAGAGGGGTGTGCAGACGAGCCGACCGGCTCGCACCGGAGGGGACCGCCATGTCGTCCGACGCCCGTCGTACCCGCACGAGAGGCGCGCTCTCGCGGCGCGGGGTGGTCCTGGGGCTCACCGCCCTGCCGGTCCTCCCGTTGCTCAGCGCCTGCACTCCCGGGACCGACGACGGCGACCGGCAGTCCGACTCGCCCGAGCGTCCGCGCACCACGACCGCGGCGCCCGCCGGTCCGGTCGTGCTCGCGGCCGACGCCCTCGCGACCAGCGCGGCGCTGTTCAGGCAGGCACCGCTGGTGGTCGTCGTCGAGGAGGCGCCTGCGTCCGTCCTGCTCGCCGCGCAGCTCGCGATCACGTGGGGTGTGCCGCTGCTGGTGCAGCCGATCGCCCCGTCCACCGGAGCGACACCGCCCGGGACGCCGGAGGCGCAGTCCGCGCAGAGTCCGCTCGTCTCGGAGCTGGCCCGGCTGGGCGCCGCGCGCGTCGTGGTGGTCGGTGCTGTCGAGGAGCTCGCGGGCATCGAGACCGTGCAGGCGGGTGCGACGCCCGAGACGATCGCCGAGGCCACCGGAGTCACGGTGTCGGCGCTCACCGCCGCCGAGCTCGCGACCTTCGCGCCCGGCTCCGCGCCCGAGCCGCCGTTCGGTGCGGTGCCCGACCGGGCGGAGCCGCTCGCCGGGATCCTCGCGCTCGCGCAGCCGGTCGACGCCGACGTTGCCGCGCTCGCGACGGCCCGCGCCGCCGGGGTCCCGGTGGCGCTCGTCGACACCGCCGATCTGCTGGCGTCCGGCGCCGCCGTCACCGCGGTCGCCGACTCCGCTCCCACCGCGACCCTCCTGCTCGGTGCGCAGCTCGCCGCGCAGACCGCTCCGGAGTGGTCCCTCCGCGCCGCCGCGACCGGCTGGCAGCTTCCGGGAGGCGGGCAGCGCCTGTTCGGCGGGCACCTGTTCGTCGCGATCTACGGCACCCCCGGCGCCCCCGTGCTCGGGGTCCTCGGCGAGCAGGGCCTGGAGGCGACCATCGAGCGCGCCGCGACCGTCGCCGAGCCGTACCGCGAGCTCACCCCGCTGCAGGTCGTGCCCAGCCTCGAGATCATCACGACCGTCGCGGCCGGCAGTGCGGGAGGCGACGGCGACTACTCCAACGAGCTGCCCGCCGAGGGCATCCGCCCCTACATCGACGCGGCGGCGGCCGCCGGCATGTACGTCGTGCTCGACCTGCAGCCGGGCCGGTCCGACTTCCTCACCCAGGCTCGCGCCTACGAGGAGCTGCTGCGACTGCCGAACGTGGGCCTCGCCCTGGACCCGGAGTGGCGGCTCGCCCCCGACGAGGTGCCGCTCGCGCAGATCGGCCGGGTGTCGGCCGCGGAGGTCGACAGCGTGTCGAGCTGGCTCGCCGACCTCGTGCGCGACGCCGGACTGCCGCCGAAGATGTTCGTGCTGCACCAGTTCCGGTCGTCGATGCTGCAGGACCGCTCGAGCATCCGCCGCGACCGCCCCGAGCTCGAGTTCCTGGTGCACGTCGACGGCCAGGGCGCGCAGCCCGACAAGCAGGCCACCTGGAACGCGCTGCACCGCGACGCCCCCGAGGACCTCGCCTGGGGCTGGAAGAACTTCTACGACGAGGACCTGCCGATGCTCACCCCCGCAGAGACGATGGCGGAGGTGTCGCCGCTGCCGGACCTGGTCACGTACCAGTAGGCGGCGGGCGGCCGCCGAGCGCAGCTGTGGCGGGTCTCGATACGCGCTGCGCGCTACTCGACCAGCGGGGGACTCCGCTGATCGAGTAGCCCGCGCAGCGGGCGTATCGAGATCCCCCACCGCATGCACGGTGGCCGAGCGGCCCCGAAACGGGGCCTGCGCCGCTCCGAGAGCCCGATTCGCGCCCACTCGGAGTCCGTCATCGCCGCGAGTCGGCACGAGTCGGGCTCCGGAGGCGCCCGTCGGCCCGTTCCGCGACCACTCGCCGCGCTACTCCGGAGCGTCGACCAGCGTCAGCGCAGGCAACCTCACCGAGGCGTCGGCGCTCCACGCCGCGAGGACGCACGGTCCGAGATCAGCGGCGGCCGCGACTCCGGCGTCGAACCGCGTGGTCCAGAGCGCGAACGTCGTACCGTCGACGTCGAGCGGCTCCCAGTCCCCTCCGGTCGCGGCGAGCACGTCGGCCTGCACCGAGACCGCCTCCATGGCTGCACGGTTCTCGGCCCGCGAGCCGGCGAACACGGTCGTCTCGAGCAGCAGGCTCCTGGCCGCCAGCGCCGCCACGGCCCGGCGGTCGGTCGGGGTGGCGAGCACCGCGTCCCGGACCATCCGCGTGCCCGTTCTCAGCAGCGTCCGCAGCACGACTCCGTCCGACGCGACGGACACGTCGTCCGGCCCACTGCCGACGATCTCCCAGGGCCGGTCGACGGGGACGAGGATGCGCATCGTCGCATCCTGCCACCTCGGCCACGGTCAGGCGTCGGCCACCCGGCCGAGCCGTGCGCTGATCTGCGCCGCAGCCTCGGCCGCCAGCTCGTACGAGTAGCCGCGAACGAAGGGGAGCGACCTCGACACGAGCAGGAAGTCCGACTCGACCTCCTCGGCACCGTGCCGCCAGAGGATCCGGAGCGCGGGGACCGGATCCACCCCGTTCACGTGGACCGCCTCGGCGGACAGGACGTCCGCGAGCGGGAGCGCGACGAGCTCTCGCGGGGGATCCGCCCGCCACACCGCGATCCGCTCGTCGTCGATGCTCAGCACGTAATGCATCGAGACGGTCCACGCATGCGCCCTCTCGGCGAGCCGGTCGGTCAGGTCCTTCACGCCCAGATCGTCGCCCGCGTCGTGGCCCCGCGCAGGGAAGAGCACGGCGTCGGGGAGGAGGCGCCGGAGTACGCGCTCCGTCAGCAGCGCTCCGCGGCGGGAGAGGTACCAGAGCATCGCGGCCAGCAGCAGCCCGCACAGGGCCGCGGCCCATCGGGACTGTCCGACGGACATCAGGACGGCGGCGCCCGCGATCACCGCGGTGCAGCCGGCCAGAGTCGACCAGCGCTCGATCGACTCCTTCACCCGCCCATGATGGCAGGCGGTGCTCACGAGTCGGCGACGAGCGTCAGCGCACGCCGCCGGTCGACGCGCGGACGATCAGCTCGGGGTCGAAGCCGGCGGAGCGGACGTCGGCGTCGCCGCGGATCGCCGCGATCAGCAGCTCGGCGGCGCGCTCGCCCATGCGGTGGGTGGGCTGCCGGACGGAGGTCAGCGGCACGACGGCCGCGTCGGCGAAGGGGATGTCGTCGTAGCCGACGAGGGCGATGTCGCCGGGGATCGAGACGCCGCCGCGGACCAGGCTCTGCATGACGCCCAGCGCCAGCTCGTCGTTCGCGGCGAAGATCCCGTCGGGCCGCTCGTCCGCCGGCATCGCCAGGATCCGCTCGCCCAGCTCCCGGCCGAGGCCCGGACCCATGCCGACGGTCTCGATCGAGGAGAAGGCGGCGCCCGACGCGCGGACGGCCGCCGAGCATCCGTCGAAACGGTCGCGCACCTGCGGTATCCCGAGGGTGCCGCCGAGGAACAGGAGGCGGCGGCACCCGTTCGCGAGGAGGTGCTCGGCCGCCATCCGACCGCCGAGGACGTCGTCGAGGGCGACCGACAGCAGTCGGCCGCGCGGATCGACCTGGTCGACCAGCACGACCGGCACGCCGCGCTGCTCGAAGACGTCGAGGTGGTCGAGCGAGGACGCGATCGGCGCCAGCAGCACTCCGTCGACGCGCTGGCGGGCGAACAGGTCGAGGTAGCGCAGCTCGCGGGCCGCGGAGTCCTGCGTGGCGCCGAGGACGAGGGAGTAGCCCGCCTCCTCGGCGCCGTGCTCCGCTCCGAGCGCGAGCTCGGCGTAGAACGGGTTGCCCAGGTTCACGACGGCCATGCCGACCGCCATGCTCTTGCCCGCGCGCAGCTGCCGGGCGGCCACGTTCGGGATGTACCCCAGGGCGGCGACCGCGTCGGCGACCGCCGCCATCGCCGCGCTGGACACCCGCTCGGGGCGGTTCAGCGCGTACGAGGCGGTGGTCACCGAGACGCCGGCGCGGGCGGCGACGTCGCGGATGCCGACCTGGGGCACGGGATCAGTCCGTGCTCGAGGAGCGGCGGCGGGAGCCGATCAGCAGGGCGGCGCCGCCGAGCAGGAGCGCGAGGACTCCGGCCGGGAGCAGCGACAGGTCGGCTCCGGTCGATGCGAGCCCTCCGTGCGAGCCGCCCGAGGCGCCGGGCGCCGCGGTGCGGGTCGGCTCGGGACCCGGCGCGACGGGCGCCGGAGCGGTCGCGGTCGGCTCGGGAGTCGGCTCCGCGGTCGGCCCCGGAGTCGGCTCGACGGTCGGCCCCGGCGTAGGCGTCGGCCCCGGCGTCCCCTCCTGCGCGAGCACCGGCACCGTCGACCAGTCGATGTCGCTCGCCAGGCCGTACGAGGTGTACGACGGCTGGTTGTACGCGGTGTTCTGGCGCGCGACCTCGACCCGGTACTGCGGGTCGTGCATCAGCGTCGTCAGCTTGCGATCGGTGACCTCGGTGCTCGAGTAGATCCGGATCGCGCTCGAGTCGGCGGTCGGCAGCAGCAGCTCCTCGCGCCAGTCGCCCAGCACGTCGGCGACCAGAGAAGGGTTGCCTTTCGTGCCGTTGTTCGTGACGGTCCCCTCGGCCGAGAGCAGCACCTCGCCCGCGCCGGTGACGATCGTCGGAGTGACGGGAGTCGCGTCCTGCATCGTCGTGCTCGCGACGATCTGGGTGGTCATGTCGGCCGCCCAGCGGATGCTCTGATTGGTGCCCGGCTGCGTGTCCGAGAGCGGCTCGCCGCTCGCGCTGAGCGTGCCGACGGCCCAGACCTCCTGGCCGGGCAGGGCGGGGTCGATGTCGCCGATCATGCCGCGACCGGTGTCCTTGCCGGTGTATGCGCCGAAGAGCACCTCTCCGGTGGCCGCGTCGCGCAGCGCGTAGCCGTACGGGGCGTACGCGCCGCCCTCGTGCACCGTGAAGACCTCGAGCCCGGGGCGGGCGGGATCGATGTCGGTGACGTGCATCGCGTCGCCGTGGCCGAGTCCCGCTTCGGTGCCGGGAGCCGCGCTGCCCTCGGGCAGCGTGTCGAACGACGTGTACAGCAGGCTCCCGTCGTCGTCGAGGGTCGCGGAGCCGTAGACGATCTCCTGGCGGCCGTCGCCGTCGACGTCGGCGGCGCTGAGCGAGTGGAAGCCCTGCGTGGTGAGGCGGCCCCACTCCTCGCTGGTGCCCTCGCGGCCGTGCGGGCCGTCGTTGAACGGGTTCGTCATCGGCACGTGGCCGCTGTCGGCGATCCACCGACGCGTCAGGTCGGAGCCGTCCCAGTCGTAGGCGACGACGACGGCGCGCGTGTAGTAGCCGCGGGCGAAGACGGCCGAGTGGGTCTCTCCGTCGAACGACGCGACTCCGGCGAGGAAGCGGTCGACGCGGTTGCCGGGCTCGATGCGCGACATCGCGTAGTCGCCCCAGAGCAGTCCGTCGTCGCCGCGGCCCGGCTCGTAGGCGGCGGTCTCGAGCTCGGCTCCGGTCTCGCCGTCGAACACGGTGAGGTACTCGGGGCCGGTGAGGACGAAGCCCTCGAAGGTGGTGAGGTCGTTGCGGTCGCTGCGGCTGGGCGCGTAGACGTCGATGAAGTAGTCGACGAGCTCCTCGGCGCCGGCGCGGTCGAGCGGGTACTCGTGCGTCGGAGTGGTGCCGAACGCCTCCCCGAGGGTCGCGGGCCACTGCCCGCTCGTCACCTCCTCGCGCTCGCCCCAGCCCTGGAAGACCCCGACGAGGTGCTCGCGGTAGTCGGCCGCGGACATCCGGTAGTCGTCGTCGGCGGTGACGCCGGCCGCGACGTCCTCGGGCAGCAGGGTGATCGACTCCGCCCCGGAGGCGTCGCCGCCGGGCAGCACGCGGGTGCCGGGCGCGGTCTTGGTCATGATCTCGGAGCGGCCGTCGCCGTCGAAGTCCGAGACCATGAACTGCGTGTAGTGCGCGCCCGAGCGGATGTTGACGCCCAGGTCGATGCGGTGCAGCAGTGTGCCGTCGGCCTCGTAGGTGTCGAGGTAGGTGTTCCCGGTGTACCCCTTCTGCGAGACGTCCTTCGCGTTCGACGGGTACCACTTCACGACGTACTCGTAGTCGCCGTCGCCGTCCATGTCGCCGACGCTCATGTCGTTGGCGCTGTAGGTGTACGCCTCGCCGGCCGGAGTGACTCCGTCGGCCGGCTTCTGCAGCGGCAGGGTCTCGAACGCGTCGGCCGAGGCGGTCGCGGGAGCGCTGGGCTCGCCCGGCTCGCCGTCGACGATCGGCACGACCCGGTACTCGTCGCCCGGGGCGCCGTCGGGGTCGTGCAGGTTGGTGCTGTCGGTGACGACGCCGATCCGCTCGGCGCCGCGGAGCACGGCGAAGTCGGCGCCGACCATGCCGGTCGCGGAGGAGCCGGTGACCTCGGTCGCGAGCAGTCGCCAGCTGACGAACACCCCGCCGTCCGGCGAGGCGAGGGCGACGACTCCGCGGTCGAGGTCCTCGAGCTGCTGGGTGAGCAGCGGATTCGCGGCGGGCGCGGTCAGCGGGGCGGCGGAGGAGGGGGCGGCGGCGGCGAACGAGACGCCGGCGACCAGGGCGAGGCAGAGGCCGGAGCGCAGGGCCCGGCGGGAGGAGGCGGGCCCGGTCGGAACCGGACGGCGTGGACGTAGGAACGAATTCGGCATTGAATCCCTCGGCATCGATGGAGTCCGGAAAGCAGGAATGCGTTTTCCCGGCACGCCCGCCAGCCTAGGCGACCCCTTTCACGGGGGTCAACCACGCGACTGGGAGGGATGCGCCGCGTCAGTCGTCGCCGAGCAACCGCTTCGGAGCGCGCGCCCGCCAGGCCTCGTGCAGCACCTGCTCGAGCTCCTCCGCCGACACCTGCTCCAGCCGCACGATCACGCTCGCGTGCCCGTCGTAGTGCGGAGTCGTCGTGAACGCCTCCGGGTCGCGGTGCAGCAGCGCCTCGCGCTCGGCGAGGTCGGCGCACCAGCACAGCAGCTCGCCCGGCCGCTCGAGCAGCCGGGCGAAGACGGTCCGCCCGACGGCCCAGGCGGGCGTCCCGTACGAGGTCCGCTCGTGCACCTCGGGCAGCGCCAGGGCGATCCGGCGGGCGTCGTCCTCGGTGCTCATGCCGTGCCTCCTGCGGATCAGACGCCCGTGCGGGCGCCCTCGCGCAGTCCTTCCTCCTTGGCCTCGCGCACGAGCCGCTCGATGCGGCGGCGCGAGCGGATGCGCCCGGCGAAGAGGGCGAAGAGGATCAGCGCGATGCCGAGCAGGGCCAGCAGCTGCGGCAGCGGGATCGCGGTCACGGAGGACGACTCCGAGACCGGAGCGACCTCGATCTGCTCCTCCGACGGGGTGACGACGGTCGGCGACACGGTGAACTCCACCGGCACCGAGAACAGGGGCCAGACGTCGTCGAGGACCACCGACACCGCGCGGCGGTCGCCGGGCAGCAGCTCCTGCGCGGCGGCGTCCTCGGGGATGAGCGCCGCGGAGGCGCCCTGCGCGCTGACCGTGCCGTCCAGCAGCAGGCGCACGTTGCCGGTGTTGACCACCTCGGCGTCCACCGTCACGGAGCCGGGACGCAGCGGGTTCCACGAGAGGCGGTACTCGCTCTGCACGTTCTCGACCGCGACCCCCGGAGAGACGTCGCCGGACACGCGGGTCATCACGCGGAAGCCGATGCGGCTCTCGACGCCCACGGCGGCACCGCCCGCCTCGGAGCCGACCGAGAGGACGGACGCGGCGATGCCGGCCGCGTGGTCGCCCGGCTCCGCGTCCTCCGGGACCGTCACCGTGAAGGGCACGATCGCCGTGGCACCGGGGTCGACGGTGACGCTCTCGGGAGCGTCGATCCAGGTGCCGGCCTCGACCGACTCCTCGGAGGAGGAGAGCATGTTGAAGCGGCCGGTGTCGGTGAAGTAGCCGTCGGCCGCGGTGATGCGGAAGGTCACGGGCTGCGTGCTGAGGTTGCTGACCGCGGCCTCCTCCTGCGCCTCGGCGCCGGGATCGAGATCGAGCTCGATCCACGAGCGCTTGTCGGGAGCGCCGTCTGCGGCGGGGCGCATCGCCCACGAGATCTGCCCGGCCGTGTCGTCGGCGAGCGCGGGAGGTGCCGCGGACGCGGCCACCGCGGCGACCGCGAGGGCGAGGAGGGTGCGGACGGCGGCTCTCGGCCGGCGGGAGGATCGTCGCTGATCGGTCATGAGGTGTCCAGGATGCCACGGTCGGGGAAAGGGCGACGCGGCCGAGCAGTGGCTGCTCGACCGCGTCGAAGGGTGCGGGAGGCCGGAGCCCCCCGGCGTCACTCGAAGAGCGACAGGGTGAGGGTCGACGAGTAGTCGCCGGCCTCGACCGTGGGGGCGGTCCTCAGGAAGAGGTCCGCGTTCGCGGTGAAGGGGCCGGTGGGAGCGACCTCGGCCGACTGGTTGGTGAGGGCCAGGAGCTCCTGGTCGACGAGGCCGACGGCGTCGTCACCCTCGTCGATGATCGTCTCGACGCGGTCGCCCTCGGCCACCAGACCGGTGTCGCCGCCCTCGATCACGCGAGGCTGCCAGCCGAGGTTGCCGGCGGGGATGACGTCTCCGGCGGCGTTGGTGAAGTCGGACGCGGATCCGACGACGTACCAGCCGGCCTCAGCGGGGATGTCCTCGGGGTCGCGGGTGTCGGCGACGGTCACGGTGGGCAGGGTGCCCGTGAACTGGCGGATGACGGACGTGGAGCCCTCCTCGGTCAGCTCGGTGGAGTCGCCGGCGACGGTCATCGACAGCGTGCCGCCTCCGGGCAGCTCGGTGATCTCGACGTTGACGTCGACGTCGTTGGAGTCGAGCTCGGCGGCCATCGCGGTGCCGGCGACGCCGAGGAGGAGGAAGCCGCCGGCGAGGCCGGCCACTCCGCGGGAGACGATCGTTCGGGTGTTCATTGCGGGTGTTCTCCGTTCTCCGCGGCGGCGCCGTCGCCGCCGCGGTTCTGTGTGTCGGATGGTAACCGAGGTCAGCCGCAGCTGATCGCGGAGGTGGGGGTGGTGGTGGTCGCCGTCGCGGGACGGTTCGCCACGAAGGCGGTCGAGGTCGTGGTGACCTCGCCGGCGGCGATGCTCGCCGTGCGGGCGGTGAAGGCCGCGGTCACCGTCTTGCCGGCGCCGACCTCTGCGAAGGTCTTCGACCCGGCGGCCGAGGTGACCGTCGTCTTGACCGGGAAGGAGTTCGGGTTCGTCGCGGTGACCGTGATCACCGGCTTGCCCGCGACGCAGCGGGTGCTGGTCGTGACGGTCGCGCCGACGATACCGGTCGTCCCGGCCACCGCGGCGGTCTGCGCCGTCGCCGTGGCGGGAGACCATCCGGGCTTCGTCGCCGACACCGTCACCGAGACCACCGTGCCGCGGTCGGCCGCGGTGAGGACGTACGTCGACGCGGTCGCGCCGGCGATGTCCACTCCGCCGCGCTTCCACTGGTACGCCGTGGCGGTCCAGGGGGCGGAGGCGGTCGCGGTGAGCCGGGTCCCGACCGTGGCGGTGCCGGTGATGGCGGCGCGCAGCGGGGCGGGGTCGGTGATGGTCTGGCCGGCGACGCTCTCGAGGGTCGGAACGACCTTCTGCATGAGCCCGGTCGCCGGGTCGAAGGTGACGCGGTCGATCGTGGTCTCGCGGTGCTGGCCGTCTCCACCGGGCATCGCGAACCGGTGGTACGCGATGTACCAGTCATCGGTGCCGGGGACGTTGACGATCGAGTTGTGGCCGGTCGCGAGGATCCCCAGCGACGGGTTCTTCTCGAGGAGGACGCCGCGGTAGGTCCACGGGCCGTCGACGCTCGTCGAGGTGGCGTAGCCGACTTTGTAGTTCTCGGAGCCGGTGTCGTCGATCGAGTACGTCAGGTGGTACAGCCCCTGGCGGTAGTTGACGAAGCTGCCCTCGCGGTAGTCGGTCAGTCCGCTCATCCGCTTGATGGTGCCGGCCTTGATCGAGAGCATGTCGTCGGACAGCTCGCCGTAGACGGGCGCCCCGTTGCCCCAGAAGAGGTAGCTCTTGCCGGTGGCGGGGTCGGTGAACGCGGCCGGGTCGATGGCCTGACCCGAGGTGACGGACTCGCCGTTGGTGATCATCGCGGTCGGCTGCGCCGTGAACGGACCGGCGGGGCTGTCGGCGACGGCCACTCCGATCGTCTTGCGGTCCAGCGAGGCGTTGTGGCCCGAGAAGTAGAAGTAGTACTTCCCGCCCTTCTCGATGATCGTCGGCGCCCACGCGTTGCCGGTCGCCCAGGGGACGTTCCCGTTCTGGCCGTCGAGGGTGAGGATCGGCTGCGCCGAGCGCGTCCAGTCGACGAGGTTCTTGGAGGACCAGACGTAGAACGTCTTGCCGCCCCAGCCCGGGAACCCGTCGGACGTCGCGTAGATGTAGAAGGTGTCACCGAACGCGACGATGTTCGGGTCGGCGTAGAGACCGGGGATCACCGGGCTCTTCATCTCGACGGCCTTCATCGTCCAGGTGGCGGTGGCTCCACCCGCTGCCGTGAGCGTGTACGTGACCGGCGTGCGCAGGTCCCGGACGGTGCCGGAGGCGGGGGAGGAGGTCGTGCCGGTCGCCGTGGCGAACACGGGGGCCAGCTTCGAGCGGTCGGTGCCGGGCTTCACCGCGAAGGTGACGGTCCGGGCGGTCGAGTCGACGAGCGGAGCGACCTTCAGCACGTCGGGCGTGGTGAGCGAGACTCCGGCGATCTGGTCGGCCGACCCGGAGCGGGTGAGCACCTCGCTCTCGCTCAGAGCGCGGTTCCAGAGCGCGAACTCGCGGTACTCGCCCTTGAACAGCTTGTCGCCGCCGTACAGCGAGCGGCCGAGGTAGTTGGCCGCGGTGCGTCCGCCGCCCAGGTCGGCCGGCGTCGTGGTGACTCCGGTCTTCGTGGCGACTTTCGCGCCGTTCAGGTAGATCGTCGCCGTGCCGCCCGAGAGCGTGTAGGTGAGCTTCGCCCACTGGCCGCGGGGGAGGTTCGATCCGGTCCCGGCGGTCTGCTCGGTCTGCCAGTTCCCGGAGGCGATGCTCGTGCGGTACGAGTCGCCAGTGGTGAACAGGTAGCCGTTGCCGGCGTTGTTCGACGAGTTGCCGAGTCCGTAGAGGAAGTACGGCGTGCCCTGGGTCGGGTCGATCTTGACCTCGGCCTCGACGGTGACGTCCTCGACTCCGGTCAGCACGTCGTCCGGCAGGTCGACGTGGTCGTCGGTGCCGTCGAACGCGAGGGCGCCGGACTGCCAGGTGGCGCCGCCGACGATCGTCGCGTCGCGGTCGTTGCCCGACACGTCCTCGAGCGTCGTGCCCGAGCCGTTGTCGAAGGAGTAGCGCAGGATCTCACCGGCGGCGTTCGCGGTCACCGGAGTCGGGCCGGCCGGCTCGGCGGCGCGCAGGGCGGCGAGCTCGGTGGCGGTCACCGGGAGGACCGTGCCGTGGCGCGGGCTCGCGGGGAGGTCGTAGTTCGAGGCGACCTGCCAGTTCGGCGCGTTGAGGTCGGCGGTCTTCAGCGGGATGTAGCCGCGTCCGCCGTACTCGTCGACGAAGAGGTAGTTCGTCTGGCCGTTGACATCGCCCGGGTTCGCGGCGAAGGCGGTGGGGCCCTCGACGGCGCCGGTTCCGGCGTCGCGGCCGATGCAGCTGTCGACGGTGGTCCAGCCGGTCAGCGGCGCGCGGAGCTGCGTCGACTTCTCCTGGATGATGTCGGAGCAGCCGGTGCCGCTCGCGCCCTCGTCCTTCGTGAAGCGGTGGAAGGTGCCGTTCTGCTCGATCACGGTGGAGTCGATGCGAGAGGTGTCCTGCCAGACCTGCGGAGTGGAGAACGTCGTGAAGTCGCGGGTGGTGGCGTACATCATCACGTTGTTCACGTTGCCGGTGTGGTTCGGGTCGTTCTCGGCGTAGAGCTTCGAGGCCCAGTAGACGACGTAGGCGCCGATGCCGGCGTCCCAGTGCGCCTCGGGCGCCCAGGTGTTGCCGGCGGTCTCGGGCGAGACCAGCACGTGGCGCTGCTCGGACCAGTTCACGAGGTCGTGCGACTCCCAGACCTCGAGGTAGCGGCTGCCCTGGCGCTGCGAGCGGTCCCAGTTCCCGTCGCGTCCGATGGAGAGGTCGGTGGCGATCAGGTAGAACGTGTCGCCCTCGGGGGAGCGGATGAGGAACGGGTCGCGCAGGCCCTTCTCGCCGAAGGTCGAGGTCAGCACGGGCTGACCGCCGTTGAGCTCGTCCCAGGCGAGGGCGTTGTTGCCCTTGCTCGCGGCGAGGAAGATGTTCTCGCCCTCGATGCTGTTGCCGGTGAAGTAGGCGAACGCGTAGCCCTCGAGCGGAGCGAGCTGCTTCGCGGCGCGCACCGTGGCGACGAGCTCGCGGGTGGCGGTGGCGGAGTTCTTGGTCACCGTGGCACGGAGCGTCACGGTGCGGTCGGCGGACTGGCGCGTGACGACTCCGGCGGTCGAGACGACCGCGGGGTCGCTGGAGGTCCAGCTGATCGAGGTGCCGGCGGGAGCCGCGGGGATCGTGATGTTGCCGCGGACGTCGGTGAGGTCCGGGATCGAGAGGCCGGCGGCGGCCGCGTCGACGATCTGCTGGTCGCTAGCCATCGAGAGGACTGTGGCGGTGAAGGCCTTGGTGCGGGTCTCGGAGCCGCTCGTGATCGTGGCGGTGAGCGTGACGGTCGCGTTGCCGGCCGAGGCGGCGGGCCGCGTGACGACTCCGCTGGTCGAGATCGTCTGCGGAGCGCTCGAGGCCCACGTGATCGCGGAGCCGTTGGCGCCGGTCGCGGGCAGCGCGAGATTCGCCTGGACGGCCGAGAGGTCGCCGAGCGACAGCGCGGACGCGTCGCGGGTGGCCTTCGTCGCCGCGGTCGGCTGCAGGGCGGTCACCTCGGCGGCCGTGAGCGCGTTGTCGTAGATGCGGAAGTCGCGCACGCTGCCGGCGAGCGTCTTGTCGGCGGCGTAGTTGGAGCGGCCGATGAAGTTGGAGGTGGTGACGCCGCCGCCGATCGAGGCGGGGGTCACGGTGACGTTCGTGTTCACCGCGACCTGCGCGCCATCGAGGTAGAGGCGGGCGGTGTTCGACGCGTCGTCGAGCGTGTAGGTCAGGGTCTTCCAGACGCCGCGGGGGAGCGGCGAGGTGGTCTCGGCGTTCTGCTCGCCCTGCCAGTTGCTCGGCGTGATCGTCGTGCGGTAGCGGTTGTCGGCGAGAGTGGCGAGGTAGCCGGCGCCGGAGTTGCTGGTCGCGGCCGTGCCGAGTCCGTAGACGAAGTAGTTGCCGGACTGCTCGGGCCGCACCAGCACCTCGGTGCTCACGGTGATCGAGTTCAGCCCGGCGAGGATGTTGTCGGGCAGCTTCACGGCGTCGTCGGTGCCGTCGAGGACGACGCCCGCGTCGCCGCCGGTCTTCGCACCTCCGACGAGCGTGCCGTTGCGGTTCTTCCCCGAGCTGTCGACAGCGACAGTGCCGCTGGTCTCGTTCAGCTGGTAGCGCAGCACGAGGTTCTCGGGGTTCGCGGCGGCCTGGGCCGGCATCGCGGAGAGGAGGGGGAGGGCCAACGCCGCGGCTGTCGCCAGGACGAGGGGTCGTAGGTAGGGCTTCATCGCGCTTGCTCCTGGATCGGCACCATTGCTGAGGGAGGGGGGGGCCGAGACTCTCGGCGTGTTCACGGTAACACGATGTTCACGTCAACGTGAAGGGCTCCGGCGGTATCGATCGCACTTGATCACCGGATGCTCGAACGGCACCCCCGCGCCCGGGCAGGGGCGCGGAGGTGCCGTGGCAGCGAGCGTCGGAGGGGCGCCCGCTAGGTCCTGCTGCGCGACATGACCGCGCGCTGCAGGAGGACGAAGACGAGCAGGATGCCGCCGGTGATGATCGTGGTGGCCTCCGGGGGGATACCGCCGTCGCGGGTGATCAGCACGTTCATCAGGCCCAGGACCAGGGCGCCGACGACCGAGCCGAGCACGAAGCCCACCCCGCCCGTGAGGAGCGTGCCGCCGATGACGGTCGCCGCGATCGCGTCGAGCTCCCATCCGGTGCCCGTGATGTTCTGCGCGCTGCCGAGGCGGGCCGTGTAGACCACGCCGGCCAGACCGGCGAGCGTGCCGCTGATCACGTAGATGAAGAGCTTGGTCCGGAGCACCGGGAGGCCCATCAGGGCCGCCGACTGCTCGGAGCCGCCCATCGCGTAGACCGTGCGGCCGATGCGGGTGCGGTGGAGGACGAAGAACGCTCCGGCGACCACGAGCAGGGCGATGATCACGCCGGGGCTGATCACGAAGTCGTTGACCTTCGGGCCGTCGATCAGCTTGATCGGCGTCGCGAGCGAGGTGACCGCCGAGTCCTCGGGGAGGCGCTCGGGCACCGTGCTCAGCATCGAGGCGAGGCCCCGGGCGAGGAACATCATGGCCAGCGTCGCGATGAAGGGCTGCACGTCGAAGTACTGGATGAGGATGCCCGAGATCAGGCCGAAGGCCGATCCGATGACGACCATCAGGACCATGACGAGCCAGGGGTTCCAGCCCGCGTTGATCAGCAGCACGCCGCTGACGCTGCTGAAGGCGATCACCGCGCCGACCGAGAGGTCGATGCCGCCGGTCAGGATCACGAAGGTGAGCCCGACGGCGAGGATGATCAGGTGCGCGTTGTTGACCAGGAGGTTCGACAGCGTGCTGGCCTGAAGGATCCGGCCGTAGGCCGCCTCGCCGTAGACGAGCATGCCGACGAAGATCACCAGGGCCGCCACGGTGGGCAGCTTGTCGAGGTGCTGGCTGAAGAAGGACCGGGCGCTCGTGCGCTCGGAGCTCGCTGGAGGGGCGGAGCGGGTCAGCAGGGCGCTCATGCGGGGATCGCCTCTTTCTGCGGGGCGCGACGACGCGCTTCGCGACGGTGGGAGAAGGCGGAGCGGACGCGCTCGGACTGCAGGAGGCAGAGCGCGACGATCACGATCGCCTTGAAGGCGGGCGTCGCGGAGGAGGAGACGCCGAGGAAGACCACGGTCTTGTCGAGGGTCGCGATCAGGATCGCTCCGACCGCCGCGCCGGCGATGTTGAACTTGCCGCCCGCGAGCGAGGTGCCGCCGATGACGACCGCGAGGATCGCGTCGAGCTCGAGCTGGTACCCGGTGCGGGAGGTGTCGACGGTCATGACGCTCGCGGTGGCGAAGACGCCCGCGACTCCGGCCAGCACGCCGCTGCTGATGTAGGCGGTGAGGAGGAGGCCGCGGCGGTTGATGCCCGCGAGGCGGGCGGCCTTGGCGTCCATGCCGATGGCCTCGATCATCAGACCCAGCGCGCTGCGGCGGACCAGGAGGCCGACCGCGACGACGATGGCGATGGCGAGGAGGAAGACGACCGGGAGGCCGAAGACGTAGCCGTTGGCGAGCCAGCGGAACGGCTCGTTGGTGGCGGCCGTGTTCTGGCCGCCGGTGATCACCTTCGCGAGTCCGCGGCCGGCGAGCATGACGACGAGGGTGCTGATGAAGGGCTGCAGGCCCACCACCGACACGAGCACGCCGTTGACCGCTCCGAGCACCGCGCTGACCAGCAGGGCGAGGCCGAAGGCGGCCGCGGCGGCGCCGAGGGAGTCGGGAGCGCCCTGGGCGTTCAGGAACTCCATCGAGACGGCGCCGGCGACGACCATGATCGAGCCGACCGAGAGGTCGATTCCTCCGGTCGCCACGACGAGGCACATGCCGACGGCGATCATCAGGATCGGAGCCGCGGCGCGCGCGATGTCGATCACGTTGCCGACGAGGTAGCCGGTCGTCGGGCTCATGGAGACCGAGAGGTATCCGGGGTCCTTGACCACGTTGATCAGCAGGAGGAGGACGATCGCGACCGCTCCCCAGAACCACTGCCGCCGGATCAGGCCGGTGAGGAGCGAGGTCCTCCCGGTTCGGGTGTCGCTGCTCATGATGCGGCCTCCTGCGTGGCGCCTTCGAGGACGACGACGTCCTCGTCGACGACTCCCTCTGCGGCGATGGTAGTGACGATGGACTCCGCTGTCACCGCGGGTCCGTTGAGGATCTCGGCGATGACGCGGTGGTCCTTGAGCACGATGATGCGATCGCTGAGGCGGACCACCTCGTCGAGCTCGGACGAGATGAAGATCACGGCGACGCCTTCGCCGGCGAGGGCGACGACCTTCTCCTGGATCTCGGCCTTCGCGCCGACGTCGATGCCGCGGGTGGGCTCGTCGAGGATCAGGATCTCGGGGTGCGTGGCGAGCCAGCGGCCCAGGAGGACCTTCTGCTGGTTGCCTCCGGAGAGCTTGCTGATCGGGCGGTCCGGATCGGCGGGGCGCACGTTGAGCTCGACGAGGTACTTGTCGACGATCTCGTCCTTCTCCTTCTTGGAGAGGGGGCGGGCCCAGCCGCGCTTGGCCTGCACCGCGAGGATCAGGTTCTCGCGGATGGAGAGGTCGCGGATGATGCCCTCGTCGCGGCGGTTCTCGCTCGCGAAGGCGATCTTGTGCGCGAGCCCGGCGGTGGGCGTGGGCACGTCGACCTTCTTGCCGTGCAGCGTGATCTCGCCCGTCTCGGGCTTGTCGACGCCGTAGATCAGGCGGGCCAGCTCCGTGCGGCCGGAGCCCAGGAGACCGGCGAAGCCGACGACCTCACCGCGGTGCAGCGTGATGTCGGTGGGCTCGATCGAGCCCTTCCGGCCGAGGCCCTTGGCCGAGTAGAGCGGCGCATCGCGGTAGAGGTGGTCGCTGTTCTCGCGCTCGGAGTCGAGGGAGCGCAGCGCCGCGATGTCCTTGCCGATCATCTTCGAGATGAGCGAGGTGCGGTCCAGGTCGGGAGTGAGGTACTCGCCGATGTACGTGCCGTTGCGCAGCACCGTGAGCCGGTCGCTGATCGCGTAGACCTGGTCGAGGAAGTGCGAGACGAAGAGGATCGCGACGCCCTCCGCGCGCAGCCGCCGGATGACGACGAAGAGGTTCTCGACCTCGTTCGCGTCCAGGCTCGAGGTCGGCTCGTCCAGGATCAGGACCTTCGAGTCGCTCACCGTCGAGCGGCTGATCGCGACCAGCTGCTGCATCGCGATCGAGAGCGACGAGAGCGACTGGCGGGTGTTGAGGTGGTCGAGCCCGAGCTTGGCCAGGGCGACCTTGGCCGCCGCGTGGGTGGCCTTCCAGTTGATGCCGAAGGGGCCGCGGACCTCGTAGCCGAGCATCACGTTCTCGCCGATGGAGAGGTTCGTGACCAGGTTCACCTCCTGGTACACGGTGGAGATGCCGGCCGCCTGTGCATCGGCGGTGCCGGAGAGGCGCTTGGGTGAGCCCGCGACGAGGATCTCTCCGCTGTCGATGCGGTAGACGCCGGTCAGGGCCTTGATGAGCGTGGACTTGCCGGCGCCGTTCTCGCCCATGAGCGTGTGGACCTCGCCCGGGAAGAGGCGGAAGTCGACGCCGTCGAGCGCTTTGACACCGGGGAAGCTGATCGAGATGTTCTTCATCTCGACGATCGGAGGCGAAGCTGTCATGTCGCGTCCTTCCGTTCTCGAGCGGGGCGGACCGGAGCGGTGACGCCGTGGGACGGAGACGCGGGGCCCGGAGATCGTCCGGGCCCCGCGTCGTCCGCAGGGGTGGGCGTGAGCCCTGGTGGTGCTGCCTCCCGGGAGGCGCCGACCTGCGACGCCTCCCGGTGGGTCCGATCAGACGGTTCCGACTGGACCGTTCCGACTAGAACTTGCGGTCGGGGAGGACCTCGGCGGCCACCTCGGGCGAGTCGAAGGTCTCGCTCGGGACGACGATCGAGGACTCGACGGTCTCGCCGGCGAGCGTCTTCTCGACGGCGTCGAGGGCGGTCTCGCCGAACAGCGGGTTGTACTCGGCGACGAAGCTGAGCTCACCGTCGGCGAGGGCCTGCAGAGCGTTCTTGGTGCCGTCGATCGTGGCGATCTTGACGTCGGTGCCGGGGGTGAGGCCGGCCTCCTGAACGGCCTGGACGGCTCCGAGGCCCATCTCGTCGTTCTGGGCGAAGACGAGCTGGACGTCGTTGTTGTTCGACTTCAGCACGGTCTCGAAGACGCTCTTCGCCTCTTCGGTCGACCAGTTGGCGGTCTGCGCGCCGAGCTTCGTGAACTTGGAGTCGGCTCCGATGACCTCGTCCCAGCCCTCGTTGCGCTCGTTGACGACCGAGACGCCCGCGGGGCCCTCGAGCGTGAAGTAGTTCGCTCCGTCGGGGAAGGTCGACAGCGCCCAGTCGGCGACCGAGGTGCTGACCGCGATGTTGTCGGGCGCGATGCGGGTGACGTAGAGGTCGGTGTTGTCCGGCTCGATGCCGCGGTCGATCAGGATGACCGGGATCTCGGCCTCCTGGGCGCGCTCGAGCGAGTCCTCCCAGCCGGAGCCCTCGGTGGCCGAGAGCAGGATGATGTCGACGCCCTCGTCGACGAACGAGGTGAAGGAGTCGATCTGCGACTTCTGGTCGCCGTTCGTGGCGGGGGCGTACTTGAGCTCGTAGCCGGCCTCCTCGGTGAACGTGTCCTCGATGTTGGTCTCGTTCGCCTGGCGCCACGCGCCCTCGGGGCCGACGGCCACGAATCCGATGGTGGTCAGGTCGCCCTCGCCGCCGGCGCCTGCTTCCGAGTCGCCTCCGGAGCAGCCTGCGAGGCCGAAGGCCATCGCTCCGACCGCTGCGAAACCCAGGAACTGGCCGATACGCCTCTTCGTGGACATGTGTCTCCTCCTTGAGACCGCGGGCGCGCTGAGGAGCGCCCGGGATGGGGTGGGTCCGAAGACCCGGGGAATGGGGCCCAGGGGCCCTGAGATGCGGTGATTGCAGTGCTCGTGGACACGACGGGAGCGCGTCCTGTTCCGAATGTTACCGTGAACAATCTTGGCGGTGCAATGACCGGTTTATAACGGGTCGGTGTCGTCCTCGTCGGCGTCCGGATCCGCGTCCGCGGCGATCATCTCGACGATCGTGTCGACCGTCAGCCACGGGCCGTTGCTGACCTCGCCGATCTTCTCGCGGTCCTTGAACACGACGATGCGGTCGCTGAGGCGCACCACCTCCTCGAGCTCCGAGGAGATGTAGACCACCGAGACGCCCTCCTTGGCGAGCTGCGAGACGTGCGCCTGGATCTCGACCTTCGCGGCCACGTCGATCCCGCGCGCCGGCTCGTCCAGCACGAGCAGCCGGGGGCGGGTCGCGAGCCAGCGCGCGAGCACGACCTTCTGCTGGTTGCCGCCCGAGAGGTACTTCACGGGCATGTCCGGGTCGGCCGGAGTGATGTTCAGCGCCTCGATGTACGTGGAGACCAGGTCGTCGGCCTCGGCCGCCGAGAGCGGGTGCGCCCAGCCGCGCAGCGCCTGGAGGCCCAGCACGAGGTTGTCGCGGAGGGAGAGGTCGCCGATGATCCCGTCCTCGCGGCGGTTCTCGCTCGAGTGCGCGATCCGGTTCCGCAGGCCCGAGCCCGGGTCGGTGATCTGCGCGGGCTCGCCGTCGATCAGCACGCGGCCCGAGTCGGCGCGATCCACGCCGCTCAGGAGGGAGGCCAGCTCGGTGCGCCCGGAGCCGCGCAGACCCGCGAAGCCCACGATCTCGCCGCGGTGCAGCTCCAGGTCGGTCGGGGCGACGGCTCCGCGCCGGCCGAGGCCGAACGCCCGGTAGATCGGGGGCCCGGTGGGCTGGCGGCGGTGCTCGCGGCGGTCGGAGCCGATCTGCCGCAGCGCGTCGATGTCCTTGCCGATCATCTTCGCGATCAGCTCCGCGCGGTCCATGCTCCGGGCGGGGTACTCGCCGACGGTGCCGCCGTCGCGCAGCACCGTGAGGCGGTCGCTGAGGGTCAGGACCTGCTCGAGGAAGTGCGAGACGAAGAGGATCGCGACGCCGGAGTCGCGCAGGCGCCGCAGCACGGCGAAGAGCCGGGCGACGTCGCCGAGGTCGAGGCTCGAGGTCGGCTCGTCCAGCACGAGCACGCGCGGATGATCGACCATCGCGCGGCTGATCGCGACCAGCTGGCGGATCGCCGGGGACAGCGAGCGCAGCGGCAGGCGCGGATCGAGGTCGCCCAGACCGAGCTCGCCGAGCATCTCAGCGGCGCGCTGATGGGTGCGCGACCACGAGATGCCGAAGCGTCCGCGGACCTCCTGCCCGAGCATCATGTTCTCGCCGATGCTGAGGTTGTCGGTCAGCCGCTCGTCCTGGAACACGGCCGAGATGCCGGCGGACTTGGCGTCGGCGGGCCCCGAGAAGCTGCGCTCCACGCCGTCCACGGTGATCACTCCGGCGTCGGGGCGGTGGATGCCGGTGAGCGTCTTGATCAGCGTCGACTTGCCCGCGCCGTTCTCGCCCATCAGGCCGTGGATCTCACCGGGGAACAGGCGGAAGCCGACGTCCTCGAGGGCGCGGCCCGAGGCGAACGAGACCGTGATGCCCGTCATCTCGACGACGGGGACGGCGGAGCGCTCCGTCGTCCTCGACTGAACTGCCACGTGCCGCCCTCGGTTCGTGTCGCGCGCGAGCAGATGTCTCACGCAAATGGGTGCCGCCGATGATACGCGAGCGCGGGGGCCGGGAAGGTCCCGGAAGGATCACGACCGGGGAGCGGCCGTCGACTCCCTCACGATCAGCTCCGTGGGGATCCGCGTGCGCTGCGGGATCTCCTGGCCGCGGATCCGTGCGTGGATCACCTCGGCGACGGTCGAGCCGAGCTTGTCGAAGTCCTGCTTCACCGTGGTGAGCGGCGGCAGGAAGTGCCGCGCGGTGGGCAGGTCGTCGAAGCCGATGATGCTCACGTCCTCGGGCACGCGGATGCCGCGCTCGACGAGTCCGTGGATCACTCCGAGCGCCATCTCGTCGTTGGCGACCACCATCGCGGTGAAGTCGGGCACCGAGCGCAGGCTGGTCGCGAAGTCGTAGCCGGAGTCGGGGGTCCAGTCGCCGACCACGATGGGCCGCTCGTGCATGCCCCACGCCTTCGCCCGCGCGTGGAAGGCGCGCTCGCGGGCCCGGGCGTCGAGCCAGTCGAGCGGGCCGGACATGTGGAGCACGTCGCGGTGGCCGAGCGCCGCGAGGTGGTCGACGGCCTGCGCCATGCCCGCCTGCTGGTCGACTGAGACGGTGAGGAAGGTGGGGTCCTTGTCGGACTTGACGACGAGGGTCGGCACTCCGATCTCGACGGTGCGCAGCGTCGCGACCGAGGAGGAGCGCGGGGCGATGACGCAGAGCGCGTCGATCCCGAGGCCCGTGAGGTGGTTGATCGCGTCGACCGGAGTCATGTCGTGGTCGTCGCGCAGGGCGACCGACGTGATCGAGTAGCCCTTCTCGCGGGCCGCGCGCTCGATCGCCCGCAGCGTGCTCGAGGGCCCGAACTCGGCACCGCTCTCGACCATGACGCCGATGCGGTCGGTGCGCTGCGTGACCAGGGAGCGGGCCGCGATGTTGGGCCGGTAGTTGAGCTCGTCGACCGCCTCGAGGACCCGCTGCCGGGTCGACTCCTTGATGTTGGGATGACCGCTCAGCACGCGGGACACCGTCATGTGCGAGACGCCGGCGACGGCGGCGACGTGCCGCAGATTGGGCCGGTCGGCCATGTGCACCCCCTCCGGTCCCCGGGCGTCGAGGTCGCGAACCCGCGGATCGGCACGGACTCGCCGGTCGTGGGTGGCACAAGCATAGTCAGCCGCTGTGAAGGGGACCGGAGGGGCGGACCCCCTTTCAGGGCGCGCTCTCATGGGACCGGGCCCGGCTTCAGGGGTCGGCGAGGAAGGCGCCGCGCGCCTGCAGCAGCCGGCGGAGGTGCCGGGTCACGACGAGGCGCTCCGCGATGCCGCCGAGCGGGCCGAGCGGAGCCGCGTACTCGAGACGATCGATCATGACGGAGCCGGTGCCGTCGGCCTCGAAGAGGTGCTCGTGCCGGAATCGGGCGAACGGGCCGCGGACCTGCTCGTCGACGAAGCGGTGCGGAGCGTCGAACGCGGTGATCCGGCTGGTGAGGAGGAGCGGCACGCCGAAGTGGCGGGCCCGCCACGTCACCTCCTCGCCGAGACCGATCAGGCCGGTGACGACTCCGGCCACCGCGCGCTCGTCGGCCGCGGACTGCGAGGCGGTGTGCAGGCCGATGTCCCGCGCGCGGTCGAACATCTCGGCGGGGGAGCGGGAGGAGCGGGTCGTGCACTCGATCGAGGCGGTCACGGGGTCGATCCTCGCGCAGGCAGGAGTGGAGCGGGGACCCGGTCGTCGGCGAGGGGAGTCGCGTCGCCGGCGGAGCGCGGCCTACCGCTCGCGGTGCCCGTCTGAGAGGCTCGCCCGATGACCGCCGATGCTCCCGCCCCGCCCCGGTTCGCCGATCCCCGCCGGACCGGTGCGCTGATCGGGCTGGCCGGAGCCGCGGTGTTCGTCTTCTCGTACACGTCCTCCGGCGCCGCGGCGCTGGTGGTCAGGGCGGGGGTCGTCGCGCTGATCGCGGTGACGCTCTGGTTCCTGTTCGTCCGGCCGCGCGGCCTCGGTCGCTTCGCGCCTCCGACCCGGACGGGCATCGCCGTCTACCTCGCCTGCGTCGTCGGCGAGCTGGCGCTCATCGCGGTCGGCACGCGCCTGCTGGAGGGCGCCGGTGCCGGCTCGCTGCGGCCCGCCCTCATCGCGCTGGTCGTGGGTCTGCACTTCCTGCCCTTCTCGTGGGCGTTCCACGAGCGGATGTTCGCGCTGCTGGGCGGGCTGCTGGTCGTGCTCGGCGGGATCGGGCTGCTGACGGGTGCGGCGGAGGCGATGGCGGTGGCGTCCGGAGTCGTGATGGCGGCGCTGCTGCTCGGGTACAGCCTCGGGGCGTTCGCGCGGCGCGGGTGAGGCGGTGCTCGGCGGGCTCGCTGCTCCGCTGCTCGGTTGCTCCGCTGCTCGGAGGGAAGAGGGGTGGGGCCGACCCTGGACGACCCCACCCGTGAGGACGGCGGGGGAGGAGCGGCGTACCCGAAACGCCTGCTCGACCCGGAGGCCGTCCCGCTCCCTGCGACGCGGTGTTCCGCGGTCGCCGGGTTCCGGATCGAGACGGGTCCGGGTCTCGTGACTCCGACGAGTGTGGCGCACGACGGTTCCGGTGTCCAACCGGCTCGGCGGCGGGTCGTGTCCGATCCGCCGCGAACGGCCGCACGGCCGCGCGAGGGGCGGCCGTTCTCGCCGCATGAGTCGCGCTCGTCATCGATCCGTCGAGGAGGGCCGTCGGGAAGCGTCAGAGGCGGGAGGCGAAGACGACGAGGTTGTCCTCGTAGCGGCCGATGCCCGTGTCGTAGTCGCCGGCGCAGGTGACGAGCACGACCTCGTCCTCGAGGGTGCCCCCGAAGACGGCGGTGGTGGGGAAGGCGGCCTTCGGGTGCGCCTCGGTCGCGGTCACCCGGTAGCGGTGCAGCGAGCCGTCGACTCCGGTGAGCTCGATCTCGTCGTCGACGCCGAGCTCGCCCAGGCGGAAGAAGACGGCCGGGCCCGAGCGGGAGTCGACGTGCGCGGCGATCACCGTGCGGCCGGTGCCGCCCGGACGGCCACCGCCCGAGAACCAGCCGACGTCGTCGTAGTCGACGGGCACCTCCATCGTCCCGTCCGCCGCGATCCCCAGCGGGATGAGCGCCTCGTCGAGGCCCATCGCGGGCACGGAGAGGCGCGCGGGCTCGACGCCGACGCCCAGGACGGGGGTCGGCGCGGCCGTGACCGGAGCGGGCGCCACCGGCGCCGAGTCCGTCGGGGGCGGTGTCGCCGGGGAAGACGGGGTCGGGGTGGTCGCCGTCGGAGCGGCCGCCGCCGGCTCTGTCGTCGCGCGCGGGGACGCGACCGCGGGAGGCGCCGCTCCCGCCGCCTCGGACGCGGGAGGCGCGGACGCGGCGCACCCGCTGAGGAGCAGCGCCGCGCAGAGGACCGCACCGCTCCTCAGCCGAGTGCCCACGGTCAGGACGCGGTGCGGCGGCGGGCGACGACGACTCCGAGAGCGCCGAGCGCGGCGAGCGCGCCGATGCCCGCGACTCCGATCGTCCCGGCGTCGGGGCCGGACGCGGCTGCCGTCGCGCCGCCACCGGTCTGCAGACCGCCGACCGGCACCTGCGAGAGCTGGCCGCGCACGACGCCTGCGGCGAAGGACGCGGTGTGCGCGTCACCGGCGAAGCCGGCGGGGTCGGCCTCGAGCGCCTTCAGCGAGAAGCCGGCGCCGGTGTCGGCGCCGTTCGCCTGCACGCCCGTCGTGAACGGGCCCTGCAGGCAGCCCGAGCTGGTGCGCGGTCCGTCGCCCACCGGCGAGGGGTTCGGGAACGCGATCCGCGGGGGGCCGGACTTCCCGAGCGCGGCCTGGTGGATGTGCGTCGCGGTCTTGGCCGGGCTCTGGTATTCGCCGGTGACGCCGGTCAGGGTGATGTCGTAGCAGATGATCTCGAGGTCGCTGTTGACCCGGAAGGTCATCTCGCCGGCGGCTCCCGCCTCGCCGGGGGTCGCCACGGAGTCGGCGTTGACGACCTGGTCGGGCGTGGCCATGACGGTGAACGCGCTGGTGAAGCTCGACGGCGCGGCCACCTCCGTCTCGGCGTGGGCGGGCGCGGCGGCGAGGAGCGAGGCGGCGGTGACGGCGGTGATGCCGCCCAGGGCGAGCAGGCGGTTCCGGGTGGCGGACGTCTTCGTCATGGTGGAGCCTTTCGTTCGCGGGCGACCGGGTGGGCCCGATGCAGGGGTGTACGGACGCGGCGTGCTCCGCGTTCATCCGGTTCTGAGAAGTTCTTCATAGACTCGGGATCCGCCTCCGGATGAACGGAGCGTCCCGCGCGGACGTACTCCTCTCGACGGGCCGATCGGCCCACGATCGGGGAGGTGCCGATGACGGCGACGGCGATGCGACGACGGGAGGAGCCCGCGGTGACGAGGCTCCCTCGCGACCCCGCCCCGGTCGCTCCGCTGCATCCCGGGGCCGGCTTCGACCTCGCAGCCGCGTACGACGAGCACGGCGGTGCCCTGCTCGGCTTCGCGGTGAACGCGCTGCGCGACCGCCAGCTCGCGGAGGACTGCGTGCAGGAGACGTTCCTCCGCGCGTGGCGGTCGCGCGCAGGCTACTCCGCCGAGCGGGCGAGCCTGCGCACGTGGCTGTTCGCGATCGCCCGCAACGTCGTGATCGACGTGCACCGATCGCTGCAGCGCCTGCCCCGCCTCGTCGAGGCGGAGGTCCTCGAGGAGGTCCCGGGCGACGAGCGCGACCCCCTCGAACCGCTCGCGATGGCGGAGGCGCTCGCGCGGCTCACGGAGCAGCACCGCGCCGTCGTGGTCGCGATCCATCTCCGCGGCGAGAGCTACTCCGATCTCTCGCAGGCCACCGGCGTGCCGATCGCGACGCTGCGCACCCGCGCTTTCTACGCTCTCCGAGCACTCCGCACCCACCTCGCGGAGGCCGACCCCACCGACCAGGAGCGACCATGACAGGCACCGAGCACCCCGGCGGACGCCGCGAGGAGCTGATCGCCGCGGCCCTGGCCGGCGAGCTCTCGGCCGAGGAGGCGGTCGAGTTCGACCGTCTGCGCTCCGAGGATCCGACCGTCGACCGCGAGCTGGCGGCGTTCGGCGTCGTCGTCGACCGCCTCGGGGCTCTCGGCGGGTGGGAGGAGGGCGAGGGGTCGGCCGCGCTCCGCTCGCGTGTGCTGCGCATCGAGGAGGAGGAGGCCCCCGCGCGGCCCCGGCGCGGTCGCCTCGCGCTCGCTGTCGGAGCCGTCGCGGCGTCGGTCGCCGTCGGCGCGCTCGGCGCGACGCTGCTCCAGGGCGCGGGCGAGCGGCCCGTCGCCGGACCACCGGGGACCCTCGGCGCCGTCGAGACGATCGCCTTCGAGGAGTCGACGGCGGTCGACGTCCAGGGCTCCGTGATCGCGCACACCTGGGGGACCGAGACGGTGCTGCGCGCGAGCGGCTTCGCGGTGGGCGAGAGCTACGACCTGGTGCTGGTCACGGAGTCGGGGGAGCGGCTGCCGTCGGGCTCGTTCCTGGGCAGTGCGGTCGAGATCGACTGCGAGATGAACGCGGCGGTGCCGCGCGAGTCGGTCGCCGCCGTCGAGATCGTCGCGGCCGGCGGCGACGTCGTGGCCAGCGCGGAGCTGCCCGTCGTCGAGAGCTGATCCGCCCGGACGAGTGCGCGTCGAGTTGCCCGCAAAGGTCCGTTCTTCTGGGCGAGAACGAGCCTTCTCGGGCAACTCGCGAGGGCGGGACGCTCATCGGGGGCTCAGAGGATTCCGAAAGGGTCGGGAGAAGCGGGCTGCCTACGGTCGTCCCATGATGACCACGGACCCCACCCCGCGCCCGCGACGATCGAGACTCCTGCTGGGGACGAGCATGCTCCTCGTGAGCGGGCTCCTCCTGGCCGGCTGCGCGACGCAGAGCGCGAGCGACTCCTCCTCCTCCTCCTCCTCTTCTTCCTCTGCTTCCACCGCGGCCGCTACCACCGTGGCCGACTCGGCGACGCAGGTCACGAGCTCGACCGCCACGACCACCGCCGAGACGATCGCGGACACGACCGCCGCGGTCGAGGCGTTCCTCGCGACGCTCTCGGACGAGCAGCGTGAAGCGGTCACGTACGACTACGACGACGAGACGAAGACCACGTCGTGGTCGAACTTCCCCGTCACGTTCGTCGAGCGAGCGGGTCTGAACCTCGCCGACCTCACTCCGGAGCAGCAGGTCGCCGCCCTCCAGGTGATGGAGGCGCTGCTCAGCGACGAGGCGTTCGCGACGGTCGCGAGCATCATCGCGGGCGATCAGTACCTCGTCGAGAACAGCAGCACCACGGAGGACTCGCTCGGGCAGTACTACCTCGCGCTCTTCGGCGACGCCTCCGACACGAGCGCCTACGAGGTGCAGTTCGGCGGCCACCACCTCGGCATCAACGCCACCCTCGACGGCGCGGCCGACGCGATCACCTTCGCCCCGACGCACCTCGGCGTGCAGCCCGCCGACTGGATCGCCGCCGACGGCACCGAGGTGCAGGCCTTCGACGGGATCTACACCGACGCCTTCGCGTTCGTCGACTCGCTGACCGCCGAGCAGCAGGCGACACTCACCGCCGGCGACGTCACCATGTGCGCCCCCGGCGACACCTGCGAGTTCACGACCGGATCGGGCCTCACCGGCGCCGACCTCACCGACGAGCAGCGCGAGCTGCTGCTCGACCTGATCGCGAACTGGTCGGGCATGGCCGACGAGCAGAGCGCCGCGGCCACCCGCGCCGAGATCGAGGCGACCCTCGACACCACTGTGATCGCCTGGTCCGGAGAGACGACGTACGACATGAGCACGGGCGACGGCATCAGCTTCTCGATCTCCGGCCCGAACGTCTACGTCGGGTTCCAGGCGCAGAACGGCTCCGCCGGCGCGGACGTCGACGGGGTGAGCACCTCGGGCTGGGGCCACGTGCACACGATCTACCGCGACCCGACGGACGACTACGCGGGCAGCGTCGAGCAGCAGGCGGCGACCGGGATGGGCGGCGGGGGCGGCGGCACTCCGCCGTCCGCCTGACCGCGCGCCCCGGATCCGGTCGCGCGGACATCCGGATGCTCACCCCCAGCTCGCCGCGGCCCTCGCGTAGGGTCCCCTGGTGACCAGCACCCGAGCAGCCCGAGCCTGGCGAGCGGCGACGGCCGCGCCGCGCCTCCTCCTCGCCGCGAAGACCGCGCTCGCGGTCGGGATCGCCTGGACCCTCGCGCCGCACGTGCCCGGCGTCGCGGAGGAGTACCCCTACTACGCGCCGCTCGGCGCGCTGGTGAGCATGTACCCGACCCTGATGGGCTCGGCGCGCACGGGCCTCCAGACGCTCGCCGGGCTCGCAGCGGGGATCGCGCTCGCGACTCTCGTCGTCGTGACGGTCGGGCCGACGTGGTGGACGATCCCGATCATCGTCGGGCTCGGCGTGCTCGTCTCGGGCACCGGATGGTTCGGGGCGGGCAAGGAGTACGTGCCGATGGCGGCGCTGTTCGTGCTGATCATCGGAGGAGCGGACGCCGAGGACTACTCGCTCGGCTACCTCGTGCAGATGGCGGTCGGAGTGGTCGTGGGACTCCTCGTGAATCTGATCGTGGTGCCGGGGCTGACCAGCGAGGCGGCGGCGGCCCGGGTCGACGAGTTCCAGGAGCGTCTGGCGGGCGTGCTGCGCGACACGGCCGCCGCGCTCGACGAGCCGTGGCCGCCCGAGCACGACTCGTGGGCGAGCACCGGAGAGGAGCTCGCGGCGACCTCGGAGGACGTGCGGCGCACGCTGGTCGAGGCCGACGAGAGCCGCAAGGGCAACCCGCGGGCGCTGCTCCACCGCCGCGACTCCCGCTCCGATCACGACCGGCTGGCCGTGCTCGACACGGTCCTCTTCCACGTGCGCGACGCGACGAGCGCCCTCGCCGACACCCTGTGGGACCGGCCGGGGGCGCTGCGCTTCGACGAGGAGCTGCGCCGCCCGCTCGGCGACGCGCTGCGGACGGTGGCCGCCGCTGTCGACCGCCACGGCGCGGGGACGGCCGAGGCGCACCGGCTGCTCGCCGAGGCGACCCGCTCGGTGCGCCTGCTGGTGCAGGCGGTGGACGAGCGGGCGGTGGCGGCGGGCAGCGCACTCGGGCCGGGAGTGCTCGTCGCGCTGCACCTGCGCCGGATCGTGGTGCTGCTGGCGCACGGCGCGGGGGAGCGGGACTAGCGCGAGCCGGTCAGCGCGAGCAGACTGCTCAGCCCCTCCTGGCTGCCCGGCCAGTGCCGTCGGATCGCCTCCGGCCCTGCGCGGCGGATCGCGAAGCGCAGGACGAGGGCGACGACGAGGACGTCGTCCGCGACTCCGAGCACGGGGATCACGTCCGGGATCAGGTCGATCGGGAGCAGGAGGTAGCCGAGCAGGCCGACCAGCGACCAGCGGACGGTGCGCGGCACCGTCCGGTCGGCGAGGAGGGCGCGGAGGAGCCGGACGACGTCCGGGATCAGGCGCAGCGCCTCCCGCCAGTCGATGGCGCGGCCCCTCCGCCGCTGCTCGCGCCAGAGCACGAGGACGAGCGCGCACCAGACGAGCACGGCGCCGCCGAGCACGGCGAGGGCGAGCGCCCACCAGCCGTCGGCGGTCATCGGGAGACGGGTGCGGGGCGGGTCACTCCGTCACCGTAGCGAGCCGACGGGCGCGAGCGCGGCTCCGAAGCGGTAGGGGAAGTGTGCGATCTGCAGGTACTTCGCACAGGAATGCGGTTCCCGCCGCGGCACGAGGGCGGAGGGGCGCCGGATCCCCTGCAGATCGTGCATGCGCCCACCCGCAGAGGGTCCGATGGGGGCGAGCGCTACTCCGCGTCGCCGTCGAGCCGGTCGCGGACCGAGGTCTGCACGTCGACGCGCTCCTTCCGCACCGAGTCCGAGACGGTGCGCATCTCGATGATCCGGTCGACGAGCACGCTGACCCGCTCGACGGGCACGACGCGGGTCGTCGGCACGAGCTCCTCGGCGTGCAGCACGAAGGTGATCGGGGCGGGAGGCTCGGCATCGATCGCGGGCCCGGCGCCGTCGATCGGCTCGCGCTCGATGACCAGCTCCTCGCGGCGCAGCGGCACGGTGACGGTGCGCTCCTCCGTCACGACGACGCGGCGGATCCGCACCCTCTCGGTGGCGGTGCGCACGGTCGTCGCCGAGAGGCGCTCCTCCGAGCGGATCACCGTGACGGCGTCGTCGGACGGGTGGTCGGCCGGGGGTCGGCTGTCGGGCACGGGGTTCCTCACGGGCTGCGGAGTGGGAGGGGTGCCGGCGGCGGGTGGGGTCCCGCCGCCGGCGACGGGGATCAGAGTCCGTCGCGGTCGCGGCGCGGGGTGACTCCGTCGTCGTCGACCTCGATCTCCTCGTGGCGGACGTCCTCGGTGACCTGCTGCTGCTCGGTGACCGTCTCCGTGCCGAGCGAGACGCGCTCGACGGGGACCGTCTCCTTCGCGGCGACGACGCGGTCCTCGGTCAGCACGACCTCGTGCTCCTCCTCGCTGAGCTCGGGGCCGGAGGTGGCGGCGCCGACGTTCGCGTCGGTGATGGGCTCGCGGACCACGCGGACCTCGTCGTGCGAGACGGGGACGGTGACGCTCTCCTGCTCGGTCACGATGTGCTTGCGCAGGCGGGCGCGGCCGGTCGTGACCTGCTCGGTGCCGACGTGCAGCTGCTCCTCGGAGCGGGTCATGGCGTCGTCGGTGGTCGGGCCGGAGGTGTCGCGGCCGACGTTCGTGTCGACTCCGGTGGTGCCGGTGCCGGTCGCGTCGGTGGTGCCGAGCCCGTTCGTGCCGGTGCCGGTCGTCGTGTCGGCGTAGCCCGCCGAGCCGTCCACGCCGTCCGAGACGGAGGCGGCGCCGGAGAGGTTGTAGTAGCGGTACAGCTCGGCCTCCTCGTCCTCGGTGAGGGAGCCGTCGGCGTCGACGTTCGGGGCGTCCTTCACGAAGGACTTGTCGTACGGGACGGTGAGGCGGTCGCCGTCGAAGGAGGCGCCCTCGAGGGGGACGAAGGTCTCCTTGGTGCCGAAGAGGCCGGTGCGCACGGTCGCCCAGACGGGGTTCCCGGTGTCGTCGGCGAGATAGACCTGCTCGACCGAGCCGATCTTGTCGCCGTCCGATCCGTAGACGGTCGAGCCGTAGATGCTGTCGATAGCGGTGGTGTCGATCATGGGACTTCCTTGCTTCTCGAGTTCCGGTGGGGCGGAGGAAGGACGGCCCGAGTCGACGCCGTCCTCGATGCCGACGGTAGGCACAATGGCCGCGGAGCGAAGGCCCGTTGACAGTCCCCTCGGGCGGGGGAGTATGCTCCCGCGCCTCTTCGAGAAGATCGCGAGGCTCGGGGCGCAAGGCGAAGACGAACGAGGAGCCTGTGACCGGACTCCTCGTTCGTCCTTGACCGACTCGACGTCTCGTCCTGCTACTTGATCGAGCCGCGCATCACTCCGCTGACCACCCAGCGCTGGGCGAACAGGTAGACGATCAGCAGCGGGGCCATCGCCATGAGGTAGGACGCGAAGGCGACCGTGTAGTTCGTGTTGAACTGCCCCTGGAAGACGTACTCGGCGAGCGGGAGCGTGCGGGCGGCGGGGTCCGAGAGCACGACGAGCGGCAGGATGAAGTCGTTCCACGCCCAGACGCAGGTCAGGATGCCGACGGTGGCGTTCATCGGTCCGAGCAGCGGGAAGATCACCTGCCAGTAGGTGCGCCAGGTCGACGCCCCGTCGGTGCGCGCCGCCTCCTCGAGCTCGATGGGGATCGAGCGGATGAAGGCCGTGTAGATGAACGTGTTGATCGACAGGCCGAAGACCGCGTAGAGCAGGATCAGGCCGACCTGGTTGTCGAGGCCCAGCAGGGCCGTCTCCTTCACGACCGGCAGCATGATGATCGGGAAGGGCACGAAGACCGCGGCGAGCAGGTAGAAGTAGACGCCCTTGAAGAACGGCTTGTCGAGGTTGCGGGCGACGGCGTACGCGACCATCGAGTTCGAGAAGAGCGTCAGGACGACGGCGCCGACCGTGATCAGCGCCGTGTTCACGAACGCCTGCGGGAACCGGGTCGCGGTCCACGCCTCGGCGAAGTTCCCCCACGAGATCGAGGTCGGCAGCTCGAAGCCGGTGCCGCCGAGCTGGTCCGGCGTCTTCAGCGCTGTGACGACGGCGAAGTAGAGGGGCAGGAGGATCGTCAGCGAGCAGACGGCGATCAGCGCGGTCGCCCACCAGTTGATCCGGTAGGTGTCTCGGGAGGGGCGGCGCTTACCGGTGCCGTCCTGTCCGAGGGCGATGGCGGTGGTGGGAGTGACGGTGGCGGTCATCAGAACGACGCCTCTCTGCGGCTGAGGACCCGGAACTGGATCAGCGAGACCACGATGATGATGAGGAAATACAGGACGGCGTTGGCCGTCTGGTAGGCGTACTCGCCGCCCTGGAAGCCGCCGCGGTAGATGAGCAGCGTGATCGACTCCGTCGAGGTGCCCGGCCCGCCGTTCGTCAGCGCCACGATGTGGTCGAAGACCTGCAGGAAGTTCTTCATCGAGATGACCATGTTGATGGTGAAGAACGAGGCGATCAGGGGGAACGTGATCGAGGTGAACTGGCGCCAGGTCGACGCTCCGTCGAGCGAGGTCGCCTCGTACAGCTCCCCCGGGATCGTCTGCAGACCGGCGAGGTAGATGATGATCGAGAAGGCCGAGGCCTGCCAGACCGCCAGGACCACGATCGCGACCCAGGCCCAGTCCGGGTTCGCGAGGATGTTCTCCCCGATGACGGGGATGCCTCCGAGGATCTGCGGCAGCGAGTTCGCGAAGAGGTACTGGAACACGTACCCGATGACCAGCGTCGAGAGCACGTACGGGATGAAGTAGATGCCCCGGAACGCGGTCTGGAACTTGATCTTCGCGTTCAGCGCGATGGCGATGGCCAGCGAGATGACGTTGACGAGGATCGTCGCCACGATCGCGAAGCCGAAGGTGAAGCCGTAGGCCTTCCAGACCCGGTCGTCCTGGAGGAGGGCGACGTAGTTGGAGAAGCCGATCAGGTCCCACGCGCCGTAGCCGGCGTAGTTCGTGAAGCTGAAGAAGATGCCGGTGAGCACCGGCACGGTGTGCAGCACGAAGAAGAGGAGGACCGCGGGGATCGTCATCCAGTAGAAGGTCTTCGAGGTGCGGCCGATCGTGCGCTTGCGCGGCGAGCGGGGCGGAGTCGTCGCGAGCGTCTGCGCGGGCGCCGTGGTGGTCGTGGTCATGGGCCGGGTCACTTCCTGGTCGTGCGTGCCGCGACTTTGCGCCACTCACTGTCGAGGGTCCGGAGCGCCGCATCGGCGTCCCCGTCGGCGAGGAACGCCTGGAGGGTGGGGTTGAGCGGGATGCTCGCGGGGATCTGGTGGTCGACGAAGCCGATCAGGCGCCCCTCGGCGAAGTACGGCTGCAGCTCGGCGAGGGTCGGGTCGGCGTTGGGCGCGGCGTCGACGAGCGGCGAGTACGCGGCCTGACTGGCGACGTACGGCTCGACGACGCCGGGGGTGAGCAGGTAGTCGACGAAGCGGCGGGCCGCGTCGAGCTTCGGGGTGCCCCGACCGATCGCGATCGCGACGTCGACCCCGGAGGTGACGCGGGTCTCGGCGGGATCGTCGAGCACCGGGTAGGGGAAGACGCCGAGGTCGATGTCGGGGTTGTTCGTGCGGACCGGGTTGATCGCCCAGATGCCCTGCGCGTACATCGCGGCCTCGCCTGCGGCGAAGGCCTGGTTGCCGTCGTCGTAGCCGCGGCCGAAGGCGCCCTCCTGCGTGTACGAGAAGAGGGTGCCGAGGCGCTCCATCGTGCTCGCGTAGTCCTTCGAGAACGAGACGGGCGAGTCGGGGCCGAGGTCCGCTCCCTCCTCCCTCAGCGCCTCGAAGAAGCCCTCGGGCTGGAGCTGCCCGCCGATGGCGTTGAAGGCGGGGGCGCCGGTCCAGTTGTCGAGCAGGGCGCCGTAGAACGGAGTGACGCCCGCGGCGACCAGGGCGTCGCAGACCGCAATCAGCTCGCTCCAGGTCGTCGGCACCTCGAGGCCGTTCTCGGCGAAGATCGTGCGGTTGTAGAGGATGCCGTCGGCGTTGTTCGCGAACGCGAGGGCGTTGATCTCGTCGCCCTCGAAGCTGCCGAGATCGGCGAGGATCTCGAGCGCCGCGGGATTCACCCGGTCGACGAGCTCGTCGCCCGTGAAGTCGTGGAAGACGCCGGCCTTCGCGAGGTCCGCGTAGTAGCCGCTGCCGTTCAGGGTCAGCACGTCGGGGACCTTGTCCTTGACCAGGAGCGTGCGGATCGCCGTGTCCGGGTCGGGCACGTTGTTGGCGATCACGCGGATGTCGGGGTTCGCCGCCTCGAAGTCGCGGATGATACGGGCGAAATCCTCGACCGCCTCGGCCTTGAACTGGAAGAAGTCGAGGGTGGTCACGCCGTCCGCAGCCCCGGGGGAGGCGCAGGAGGCGAGAGCCGCGGCGGAGGCCGCGGCGAGGGGGACGGAGAGGAAGAGTCTCCGGGAGAACCCGGGGGGATCGTGGCGGGGGGTCATGCAGCGCCTCCTTGCGCGGGGGGATGAGATCGAACGCGCTTGCTCACGACGTGATGCCGGCGCGGGGTTCGGCGAACGGTCCGCCGGTGGAGTGGACGATGAAGGCGGATCAGATCGCCGTGACGAGGACGACGACGAGCTGCTCGGGAGCGAGGACGGGCGCCTGCAGGCCGACGGACGCCAGCACTCGTCCGCTGAGGACGGTCTCGCGTTCGGTCCAGGGGAGCGGCGACTGCCCGGGACCGCCGAGGGGCGTGGTGACCGGCGCCAGCCGCACGGAGTAGGCGGCGTCAGGGTCGAGTCCGGGGAGGGTCATGCGTCCCGGCGGGTAGCTCTCGCCGGTGCGCAGCTGGGCGAAGGTGAACAGGGCGGCCGAGTGGTCGGCGGCGACCACGCCCGAGAGCGCGGCCGCATCATCCGCGAGGTCGGCGCGCACGGCGGTGCCGGTGTGCAGCAGTGCGCGGTGCTCGCGGTGGAAGGCGACCCAGGCTGCCAGTTCGTCCTCGACGGCGGGGTCGAGATCCGAGACGTCCCACTCGATGCCGAGATGCCCGGTCAGCGCGGTGCCCGCACGGAACGCGAGCGACTGGGTGCGGCCGGTCGAGTGCGACCGGGGGCCGCCGATGTGCTGCCCCATCAGCTCCGGCGGGACGACGAGCTGCGTGGAGGGCTGGATGGTCTGCCGCTCGAGTGGGTCGATGCAGTCGCTGGTCCAGATCCGGTCGGTCCGAGCGAGGATCCCGAGGTCGACACGGGCGCCTCCGGACGCGCAGGACTCGATCTCCACTCCTGGGTGCCGTGCGCGAAGCTCATCGAGCAGTCGGTAGAGCGCGAGCACGTTCTCGTGCACAGCCGCTCGGCCCGTGGCCGGGGACACCGCCTCGATCAGGTCGCGGTTGTGATCCCACTTGAGGTAGGCGATCGGATACTCGGCCAGCAGCGCATCGAGAGCGTCGAGGATGTGGTCGAACGCACCCTGCTGCGAGAGATCGAGGACCTGCTGCTGCCGTCCCGAGGGCGGCAGATGCCCGGCTGGTCCGAGGATCCACTCCGGGTGCGCGCGCGCCAGCTCGGAGTCGGGGCTGATCATCTCCGGCTCGACCCAGAGGCCGAACTGCATCCCGAGCCCGGTGACGGCGTCGATGATCGGCGAGAGACCCTGGGGCCAGACGTCGGGATCGACGGTCCAGTCGCCGAGGCCGGCGGTGTCGTCGCGCCGACCGAGGAACCAGCCGTCGTCGAGGACGAACCGCTCGACGCCGATCCGCGCGGCGCGCGCGGCGAGGGCGGTGAGACGCCCGAGGTCGTGGTCGAAGTAGACCGCCTCCCAGGTGTTGAGTGTGACCGGTCGCGGAGTCGAGGGGTGCTGCGGTCGCGAACGGACCGATGCGTGGAACCGGGACTGCAGCGCGGTGAGGCCGTCACCCCAGGAGCCGTAGGCGACGGGGGTCTCGTAGCTCTCGCCCTGCGCCAGCTCGACCTCGGCCGGGCGCAGCAGCTCCCCGGCCGCGAGGAACGAGACGCCCTCGACCGTGCGCTCGGCGCGGACGGCGGAGTTCCCGCTCCAGCCGAAGTGGACGCCGTGCACGAGACCGCGCTCCCATCCGAAGCCGGGAGTGCCGACGGCGAGCAGGAGGGTCGCATCCGCTCCGGGGCGTCCGCGCCGCGTCGTGCGGACGTGCTCGCCGATCGTCAGTTCGTGGCGCTGCGGGTGGCGTTCCCGCAGATGGTGACCGGTGGTGTCCAGGATCTCCCGCGCGGTGGCGGGAAGGGGGAAGCCGAGCTCCAGTCGCTCGAGGCGGAAGGGTCGGGCGTCGAGGTTCTCGACCCGGGCCCTCTGGGTGAGCAGACCGGCGGTGTCGACCTCCAGGTCGATCGTCACGCGCACGCCTGCTCCGATCGCGCTGATGCGCAAGGAGGAGCCGATCGACTCGATGCTCATGACGTCGAAACGCTCCGACGCCGTGCTGCGGTCGTGCGTGCCTTCGAACGTCGGCGCGTGCTGCCAGCCGTCGGCTTCGACGGCGACGAGTCCGAGGGGGGCGAAGGCGTCGAGTCCGCCGGACACGCGCTGCGGAAGAGCGGCGTCGACGAGAGAAGTTAGTTCAGTGGAGGAAAGATTCCCGAGCGCGGCACCCCAGTGGACGATCGTCGGGAAGGTCTCGAGCCGGGCGTCGACCACCACGCTCGTGCCGCCGCTCTCCAGGTGGAACAGGCGGGATTCGAGGCCGATCCGGGCGTGGGACTCGTTCGTGGACGCGATGCTGCGGTGCATGCGTTATTTCTATAGCAGAAGTAATAGGGGTGTCAAGGCGATCCGAGCGGTGCTCTTTCTGTGCCGGACCGCCCGCGAGCCGCTACATTCCTGTTGAAACGAAAAGAAGGGGTGCCGTGACCGACACCATCGGGTCCGATGACGGTTCCGGCAGCTCGGCCGAGCTGCTGGCGCGCGAAGTCCTCATCCACGGCCCCATCGCCCGCTCCGACCTGGGGCGCCGTCTCGGGCTCTCACCCGCCAGCCTCACCCGTCTCGCTCGTCCCTTCATCGACGGCGGCCTCTTCGTCGAGGGCCCTGAACTGACCGCGGGCGTCGGCCGACCCGCCCGACCGCTCGACATCAGGGCCGACGCCCTGAGCTTCGTCGGCGTCAAGGTCACCGGCAGCGAGATCCTCGCTGTCCGGACCGATCTGCGCGCCCGGACCGAGGTCGAGTTGGTGCGCGCTCTACCCGGCAGGCGTCCCGAGGAGGTGATCGCGGCGATCACACATGTCGTCGACGAGCTCGGTGGAGCCACCGTCTTCGCAGGTCTGGGCGTGTCCTTGGGTGGCAGCATCGGCGCCGACGGCAGGGTCAGCCGCGCGCCGTTCCTGGGATGGCGCGATGTCGACCTCGCCGGCCCGCTCTCCTCCGCACTCGGCCTCCCGGTCGCCCTCGAGAACGACGTCGTCGCGCTGACCGGCGCTGAGCACTGGTTCGGCAGGGGGCGAGGCATCCCCCATTTCGCCGTCCTCACCGTCGGAGCGGGTGTGGGCTACGGTCTGGTCGTGCACGACCGCGTCGTCGCACCGCCGTCCGCGGGTCTGGGGCTCGGCGGGCACTACCCGCTCGACCCGGGCGGGCCCGTCTGCGAGGCGGGCCATCGCGGCTGCTCGACCGCCATGCTCAGCCTGCCCTCGCTCACCCGGCAGCTCTTCATCGCAACGGGGCGGGAGCTGTCCCTCGCCGAAGGGTTCGCGGCCGCTCGCGACGGCCACGCGGGAGCGGCGAGGATCCTCGAAGACTCCGCGCGCGCGCTGGGGACGATGATCGCCGCCATCGCGAATCTGTCGATGGCGGACACCGTCATCCTCGCCGGCGAGGGGGTCGCCCTCTACACGGAGCAGCCCCAGGTGGTGGACGCGGTGATCGCGGGCACCCGCGACCCCGACGCTGATCCGCTGACGCTGATCGTCGATGACGGAGGGCTCGTCGAATGGGCGAGAGGAGCCGCCGCGACAGCGATCCAGCGCCTGCTGCCGAGGATCGCGCTGGGAACGCTGTAAGCACGCCGAGTGCGCCGTCAGGCGTGGGACTCTGCGGTGGAGGGGGGCGGTGGATGCGGGTGCGGTGGGCCCGCGATCGCGGCGACCCTCGGCGCCGCGCAGCTGCTGCCTCGTCCGCGCTGATCCCGCCATGGCTCCGACCGCTCCGCCACAACCCCCTGGTGCGCGCGGTCGCGCCGCGGTGTCCTGGAGCATGCGCGAAATGAAGTTCGTGAGACTCGTCAGCCGCCTCGAGAACGCCGCCGCTCTGGATCCGCTCGTCGAGCGGGCCCGCGCGGTCGTGAATTCCGTGATCCGCCCCCAGCCCGTGCGCGACGTGATGCACGGCGTCCCGGTGGGGCATCCCGTGCATCCGCTGCTCGTGCTCGTGCCGACCGGCGCGTGGGTGTCGGCCGCGGTCCTGGACCTGCTGCCCGGCAACGACCGCGCGGCGCGCACCCTCGTCGGCCTCGGTGTCGTCAGCGTGCTGCCGACAGCGGCGGCCGGGTGGACGGACTGGTCCGAGCTGCACGAGCAGCAGACGCGGGTCGGCCTCGTGCACGCCTCCGCCAACGTGGTCGCGACGGCGCTCTACGCCGCCTCCTTCGTGCAGCGGGCGCGGGGGCGCCGGACGAGCGGCAAGGTCCTCGGCATGCTCGGGCTCGCCGTCGTCTCGGGCGGCGGCTATCTCGGCGGCCACCTCAGCTACCGGCAGGCGGCGGGCGCGAACCACGCCGAGGACGTGCCGCACCGCTTCCCCTCGGGCTGGCAGGATCTCGGGCCGCTGGACGAGCTGCCCGAGCGCGAGACCGTCGTGAAGGAGGTCGGTGGTGTGCCGCTGCTCGCCTTCCGCCGCGGCGACCGGGTGAGCGTGCTGTCGAACGTCTGCAGCCACCTCTCCGGACCCCTCGACGAGGGTGCCGTCGGCGACCGGTCCGGCGAGGCGTGCGTCTCGTGCCCGTGGCACGGGAGCGTGTTCTCGCTCGACTCGGGCGAGGTGCTCCGCGGCCCGGCCACGTCGCCGCAGCCGAGGTTCGAGACCAGGGTGTCCGACGGCCGCGTCGAGGTGCTGCTGCCGAACGCGGGCTGACGGAGGAGCGCCGCGCCCGGCCGGGGTCGCGGGCCGCGGACGGACGGATTGACCGCTCGCGAGGCGCGATGTTACCGTGAACAAGGCCGGAGGGCCGCGGGGGCGAGCAGGTCGAGGACGACCAGGCGCCCCTCCGCACCAAAGCCTCCCGGCTGTCCGCAGCGCACCGCGTCCCCGCGACGCACCCTCGACGATGGAGTCACCCATGACAGCAGCCCCCTGCCCCACGAGCGTCTGTCCCCGGGTGGTGACGACGTGCTGACGTCCGTGCGCCGCCGCCTCACGGCCGGGCTCCTGATCCTCCTCGCGAGCGTCGTCGCCCTCCCGATGCTCGCCGCCGCTCCGGCCGCGGCGCTCGGGGAGCCGACCTTCACCAACCCGATCGACCCGGACACCGCCGACCCGACGATCGAGTTCCACGACGGCAACTACTACATGGTCGCCACGACCTGGGACAACCGCGTCGTGATGCGGAAGGCCCCGACCCTCGCGGCGCTGGGCACGACGACTCCGGTGACCGTGTACACCGACACCAACCCCGGCCGGAACGCCAACATGTGGGCTCCGGAGCTGCAGCGCCTGAACGGGCCGAACGGGCCCCGCTGGTACCTGATGTACACGATGGGCACCGCCGGCAACTTCGACCGCCAGCACCTGCAGGTCATCGAGAGCGCGGGCGACGACCCGATGGGCCCCTACACCTACAAGGGCCGCCCGATCCCGACCGACGACTGGAACATCGACGGCGCGTACCTCGAGCTGAACGGCGAGCTCTTCATCACCTGGTCGGCGTTCTCGCCCGGGCCGAACCGCCTGCAGAACAACTACATCGCCCGGATGTCGGACCCCTGGACCGCCACCGGACCGCTGAACGTGCTCTCGCAGCCGGTCGAGCCGTGGGAGACCATCGGCGCCCCTGTGAACGAGGGCCCTGTCCCGCTGCAGAAGGACGGCCGCACCTGGATCGTCTACTCGGCGAGCTTCTGCGGCACCGAGGACTACCAGCTCGCCACCCTCGAGTACGACGGCACCGGCGACCCCGTGCTCGCCTCCTCCTGGACCAAGAGCGACGGACCGGTCTTCTCGGAGGCGAACGGCGAGTTCGGCACGGGTCACAACGACTTCTTCGACTCGCCCGACGGCACCGAGACGTGGAACCTCTACCACGCGAACGCCCGCCCCGACGGCGGCTGCTCGCGCGAGCGCTCGGCGCGTGCGCACATCGTCGACTGGACCGCCGAGGGCGAGCCCGACTTCGGGACCCCGCTCGGCACGAGCGCGCAGATCCCCGTCCCCAGCGGCGAGAACGCGCCGATCACGGCCCGCGTCGAAGGCGCTCCGTGGCAGCTCGTCAGCCGCAGCACCGGCCAGTGCGCCACCGTCTCGCCGACCGCGAGCGGCGACGGCGCGGCCGTCGTGCAGGGCTCCTGCTCGACGCCCCGCGCGAACTGGAAGCTCGACAGCACGGGTGACGGATTCGTCCGCCTCGTGAACGCCAGCAGTGGCAAGTCCCTCGGGTCGGTCGGCTGCTCGACGGCCTCGGGCGCGGGGATCCAGCAGTCCTCGTGGCTCGCGACCGGCTGCCAGCAATGGAGCGTGACCCCCGGGACCGGCGGGTACTCGACGCTGACCTCGCGCACGAGCGGCCGACTGCTCGAGGCGTCGGGCACCGCGGTGCGGCAGGCGACGGTGTCGGGTGCGGCTGCGCAGGAGTGGTCGCTCCGACCCTCCGGAGCGGTCGCCGTGAGCTCGTTCGCCACCGGCAAGACGTTCGACCTGCCCGGCTGCTCGACCGCCGACGGCACGGCCCTGCAGCAGCGGGAGTGGACCGGCGCCGCCTGCCAGCGCGTCACGTTCACGCCGACCGGCGCGGGCGACGTCGAGATGCACCCGGTGACGGCAGCGGGCAAGTGCCTCGCGGTCACCGGAGGCTCCACCGCGAACGGCGCGACCGTCACGCAGGGCGCGTGCGGCGTCACCGGGAGCGCCTGGCGCCTCCGTCCGGCGAACGACGGCACCGTCGAGCTGCGCGCCGTGCACAGCGGCAAGGCGCTCGACCTGTTCAACTGCTCGGCCCTCGACGGGACGCTGATCGGCCAGTGGGACGTGCTGAACAACGACTGCCAGCGCTACCGCGTGTCGGTCGGTGCCCCGGAGTCGACGACGCCGCTCACGGTCACCGCGACCACCACCGCACGGTGCATCTCGGGCAAGGCGGTGCTGACCACCACGGTCCGCAACGCCGACGACCTGCCGGCCGACGTGACGGTCGCCTCGGTGTCCGGGACGAAGACCTTCCCGGCGCTGGGCGGCGGGAAGACCGCGACGGCGAGCTTCACGACGCGCCAGGTGGCCCTGCCGGCCGGATCGACGACGGTCACCGCGGCCGGGATCGACGACGCCGGGCGCAAGGCCACAGTGCAGTCCGCGTACGCGGCGCTGACCTGCGGCTAGGCCCGCACCCTCGCTGATCGAGTAGGCCGCTGCGCGGCCTCCCGTCTGCTGATCGATGGCGGCGCGTGCCTTCTTCTTGCTGATCGAGTAGGCCGCGCAGCGGCCGTATCGAGATCCGCGTCCTCTGGAGTCGCGGGTCTCGATACGCCGCTCCGCGGCTACTCGACCAGCAAGGGTGGCGGCCGGAGGCCTTTCCTCTGCTGATCGATGGCGACCGCATGCCTTCCCTCTTGCTGATCGAGTAGGCCGCTCGGCGGCCGTATCGAGATCCGCGTCTTCTGGGGTCGCGGGTCTCGATACGCCGCTCCGCGGCTACTCGACCAGCAAGGGTTCCCCGCTGATCGAGTAGGCCGCTCGGCGGCCGTCTCGAGATCCACCCCCGACACCCCCTCGTGCGAAGGAGCACACCATGACCACCAGCACCAGGCGCGCACCGCTGCGCGCCGCCCTCGCGACGCTCGGGCTGGGGGCGGTGCTGCTCTCGGGCCTCGTCGCCCCTCCGGTCGCCGCCGCGGAGCCCGCGCAGATCCCGCAGTCGGGACTCCTCGCGGAGTACCGCTTCACCCAGGCGACCGGCGCGAGCGTGCCCAACACGGCGGCCTCGGCCGTGGGGCCCGCGCGCGTCGTGAACGGGACCGACTCCCTGTGGACCGGCACGTCGCTCCGTCTCCCCGGCGGCGCCAAGACGAGCGCCGCGCCGTGGGTCGAGCTGCCCGACGACCTGCTGACCGGCCGCTCGTCGGCCACCGTGACGGTCGAGACCCGCGCCGACGCGTCGATGCTCTCGACCTTCCACTTCCTCTGGAACATCGGCAGCGACAGCACGAGCCAGTACTGGTTCGCGTCGGTCCGCGACCGCGTCCGCACGGCGATCACGACGAACGGAGGCGGGGCCGAGAACAACGCGCGCGGCGCCTCGGGCATCGCCGCCGACCGCTGGTACAGCCTCACCTCGGTGATCGACGGCGCGGCCGGCACGATCTCGTTCTTCGTCGACGGCGTGCGCGTGGCCTCGGCACCGACCGCGCTGCGTCCGTCCTCGGTGACGGACCAGTCGCTGAACACCATCGGCCGCGCGCCGTACCCCGACCCCTTCTACAAGGGCGAGGTGTCGACGTTCCGCGTCTACGACCGGGCGCTCACCGGCACCGAGGTCGCCTCGGTCTCGACCGCCGACGCGCAGCTGCACGCGAGCACCTTCGCGCCGCTCGCCTCCGCGGTGCTCGACGGAGTCGCTCCGCTGACCGTCGACGACTCGACCACGAACCTCCCCGACTACGGGGGAGCGGTGACCTGGAGTTCCAGCGACCCCGCCCTGCGGATCGGCGCCGACGGCCGCACCCTGAGCGCCGACCGCCCGGCGGCCGGCCAGCAGGCGCGCACGAGCACCCTGACCGCCACGGCGAGCATCCGCGGAGTCGCCGCCACCCGCCAGATCGCCGTCACCGTCGAGCCGCAGGTCGGCGTCGACACCCCCTACGGCTACCTGATGGTCCACTTCATCGAGGACGCGCAGGGCTACGCCGAGAAGATCTACCTCGACGTCTCGCGCGGCGACGACCCCGAGAAGTGGGACCCGCTGAACGGCGGCAAGCCGATCCTCGCCTCCGACCTCGGAACGACCGGCGTCCGCGACCCCTACCTCACGTACAACCCCGAGACCGAGAAGTACTACATCATCGCCACCGACCTCCGGGTCTTCGGCGGCGACAGCGGCACCGGCTCCTGCACCACCTGGTGCTACTGGACCACCCAGGGCAGCGTGAAGATGAACGTCTGGGAGTCCACCGACCTCGTGTCGTGGAGCGACCTGCGCCAGTTCGACGTGTCACTCGACGACGCCGGGCAGCGGGCCCTCGAGGCCGGAATGATGTGGGCGCCCGAGGCGACCTGGGTCGACGACTTCGACGGGCAGGGGAACGGCTCGTTCGTCCTCTACTGGTCCTCGACCGTCTACCCGACCGCCGCGCACACTCCCGGCACGGGAGCGTCGCGGATCCTCTGGGGCTCGACGACCGACTTCACCCAGGAGACCTACTCCTACGGCGGCACCTTCGTCGACACCGGAGCGGATGTGATCGACACGACGCTGATCCAGGACGGCGGCACCACCTACCGCATCTCGAAGGACAACGGCACCGGACGCGGCATCTACATGGAGTCGACGACCGCCGCCCAGTGGTGGCTGCCGGCGGCACGGTGGACGCCGATCCAGGACCGGATCGGAGCGGTCTGGGCCGGCGGCAACGCGGGCGGAGTCGAAGGACCCGCGGTCTTCAAGGACCACGACGAGGACCGCTGGTACCTGTACGTCGACGTGATCCCCTCGACCGGCTACCGCCCGATGGTCACCACCGACCTCGACGCGGGCTGGACGCAGCTGACCGACCCCGGGTTCTCGATGGCGCCGTCGACCAAGCACGGCGGCATCGTGTCGCTGACCGCGGGGCAGTACGACGAGGTGCGGAAGGCGGATGCGGCGTCCGCCGTGCGCGCCGACCTGGGCGACGTGAGCGTCGCCTCCGGGGCTGCCGCCGACGCGGTCGTCGCCGCGCTTCCCGCTCGGACCGACGTCGTCCTCGCCTACGGGCGCGGCACGGCCTCGCAGCCGATCACCTGGGACACGTCCTCGGTCCGCGCCTCCACTCCCGGCCGCTACGCGGTGACCGGAGTGGTGCGCACGATCGGCGCGAACGAGAACCAGTGGGTGGGCGCCGGCGGATCGACGGCGTGGAACGCGACGGGCAAGGTGCTGTCGAGCTCGACGGCGGTACGCGTCACGGCGACGGTCGTGGTGACGGCGCCCGTCGTGTCCGCGACGCTCACCGCGTCGACCCGCTGCATCGGCGGCAAGGTCGTGGCGACCGGAGTGGTGCGGAACACGGGCACGTCGCCGGCGAGCGTCGTGCTGCGCTCGGCCTGGGGCACGTCGCCCGTGCTGACCGCGGCGCCCGGAGCGGCCGCGACCCACGCCTTCACCACCCGTGCGGTGTCGGTGGCGGCCGGGTCGCTGAGCGCGACCGTGACCGTCGGAGGCGCCTCCACGGTGCTCGAGGCGCCCTACGCGGCGCGCCGCTGCTGAGCGCTGCTCCTCTGCTGATCGAGTAGGCCGCGGAGCGGCCGTATCGAGATCCGCGTCCGCCGGGCTTCTGGTGGATGCGGGTCTCGATATGCCGCTGCGCGGCTGCTCGACCAGCAAGCAGACCCTGCTGATCGAGCAGTCCGCTCGCTTTCTGCTGATCGAGTAGGTCGCGGAGCGGCCGTATCGAGATCCCCGTCCGCCGTGCTTCTGGTGTCCGCGGGTCTCGATACGCCGCGGCGCGGCTAATCGACCAGCGGAAGTCAGCGGCCGATCGGGACGCGGTGCCGTCCGCCGGAGTCATTCAGCGGTGCGGGGGGCCTCGGACGGCGCGGGCTCCTCCGTGACTCGCGAGTCGGTGAGGGAGAGCGAGCCGATCGTCGCGATCAGGCCGACGAGGACGGCGACGGCCAGGTACGCGATCCGCTCGCCGGCGAAGAAGGTCTGGACGAGGTCGGAGCTCCAGGCGCCGGACGGGAGCGTCGTCGTGACCAGCGCGGCGATGAGGGTGCCGACGACGGCCGTGCCGATGCTGGTGCCGACCTCCTGGGAGGTGTCGTTGAGCGCGGCGCCGATGGAGGTGCGGTTCTCGTCCATCGCCTCGATGAGGGCGACCGCGCAGATGGTCATGATCGTCCGCAGGCCGATCGTCAGGAGGACCATCATCGCGGCGATCGCGAGGTAGCCGTGGTCCACCGCCCAGGCCATGCCCAGAAGCGAGCCGACGAGCAGGGCCGTGCCGACGAGGCAGGCGAGGCGGTGGCCTAGGTGCGACGCGAGCCGCTCGGCGATCGGCGTCGCGGCGATCATGGTGACGATGATCGGCAGGTTCGCGATGCCGGCCTGCATCGGGCTCCATCCGTACGCGTACTGGAAGTGCAGGATCAGGCCGAACAGGACGCTGGCGAAGGCGATCGAGGCCGCGAGCTGCGTGAGCGCCGCGCCTCGGACCGGTCCGGTGCCCAGGAGTGCGAGGTCGATCATCGGCGAGGCTGCGCGCCGCTCCCGGAGGACGAAGCCGACGATCGCGGCGACCGTGCCGAGGGCGCAGGCGAGGGTCGCGAGCGAGAGCCAGCCGTCCTGCACGCCGCTGGTGAGGGTGTAGCAGCCGAGTCCGATGGCCGTGACGGTGAGGGCGGCGCCGGGGAGGTCGAGCCGCTCGGAGGTGAGATCCGCGCGCCGGTCGGCCTGCACGCCGACGCGGACGCCGATCCAGGCGAGGAGGGCGATCGGCGCGTTGACGATCAGGAGCCACTGCCAGCTGAGGTGGCTGAGGACCGAGCCGCCCAGGATCGGGCCCAGGACGAATCCGGACATGCCGACGATCATCACGATCGTGATCGAGCGCATGCGCAGTCTCGCGTCGTCGAAGAGGCGGAAGATCAGCGACATCGTGACCGGGGCCATGGCTGCAGCGGCGCCGCCGAGCAGCGCCCGCAGCGCGATGAGCTGGCCGATGTCGGCGACGAGGACGACGGCGAGGCTGATCAGGCCGAAGGCCGCGAGGCCGCTCAGCAGCACTCGGCGGCGGCCGAACCGGTCGGCGGCCGAGCCGGCGATCAGCAGCAGGCCGCCGAAGGTGAGGGAGTAGGCGCCCGTCACCCACTGCAGCCCGGCCGTGCCGCTGTCGAGCGATCGGCCGATCGTGGGCAGGGCGATGGAGAGCAGCGTGTTGTCGACCATCTCGACGAAGAAGGCCAGGCAGAGCGCCGCAAGCGGGAGCGCTGCGGCGCGCAGCGAGGTGTACGCGGGGGGCGTGGTGGGCGTGGCGACGAGCGTGCTCATGATGGACCTCTCGGATCGAACGCCGTACGAGTATCGGACGACGTTCGATAACATAGAACGATGTTCGATACGATGCAACACATGCCTGCAGATCCGACCGAGAAGACCGCGCGAACCACAGCGGCACCCACCCGTGCGCGGGGGCGCGAGCGGGCGTCGCACTCGCTCGACACGGTGCTCGCCGAGGCGATCGCGATCCTCGACGAATCGGGGGAGCCGGCGCTGACCTTCCGGGCGCTGGCGGCGCGGCTCGGCGGAGGAGTGGCGAGCATCTACTGGTACGTGGCGAGCCGCGACGAGCTGCTCGACCTGGCGACCGAGGAGGTGATGGGCCGGGTCCTCGAGGACAGCGAGCCGCTCACCCACGGACCCGATCCCGTGGCGAACCTGCGCGCCCTGGCCCTCGCGCTCTTCGACGAGTTCGTCCGTCGGCCGTGGTTCGGCCAGTTCATGCTCCGCAACAACGGGCTGCAGCCCAACTCGATGGCGATGCACGAGCGGATCGGCCAGCAGCTGATGCGGCTGGACCTGACGCCCCGGCAGCGCTTCCACGCGGCGTCGTCGATCGTGAGCTACGTCGTGGGTGTCGCGATCGACCTCGCGCAGCCGCCGCCGAAGGAGTTCCTCGAGAGCAGACTCGGCCGACTGGAGTTCCTGGCGCAGTTCGCCGACCGCTGGCGCGCACTCGACCCCGAGGCGTTCCCGTTCGCGCACCAGGTCGCGGACGAGATGGCCACGCACGACGACCTCGACGTGTTCCGCTCCGGGCTCGACCTGCTGCTCGACGGACTCCGGCTGCAGGCCGGCCTCGGGCCGTCGTGCTGATCTAGTAGGCCGCGGAGCGGCCGTATCGAGATCCCCGTCCGCCGGGCTTCCGGTGCACGGCCGGCTCGGGATCCGCCGCACCCCGCCGCCGCGCTCGGCGGGCGCCCATCGGGGGGTGGGATGCTGAGCGGATGCCCGCCGCTGGAACGACGCCCCCCTCCTCCCTCGACCGGATGCGCGTGCGCGGCGCCCGCGAGAACAACCTGCAGAGCGTGGACGTCGACCTCCCGCGCGACGCGCTCGTCGCGTTCACCGGCGTCTCCGGCTCGGGGAAGAGCTCGCTCGCGTTCGGCACTCTCTACGCGGAGGCGCAGCGCCGCTACTTCGAGTCGGTCGCGCCCTACGCCCGCCGGTTGATCGACCAGGTCGGCGTGCCCGATGTCGACTCGATCGAGGGACTCCCGCCGGCCGTCGCGCTGCCGCAGCGCCGCTCCGCCGGCTCGGCCCGCTCCACCCTCGGCAGCGCGACCACCCTCTCGAGCGTGGTCCGCATGGTCTTCTCGCGTGTCGGCACCTACCCCGAGGGCGCCCCGATGCTCCTCGCCGAGGACTTCTCGGCCAACACGGTGCAGGGCGCGTGCCCGACCTGCCACGGCATCGGCCGCGTCTACGACGTGCCCGACGAGCTGATGGTGCCCGACGACTCGCTGAGCATCCGCGACGGCGCCCTCGCCGCGTGGCCCACGGCGTGGCACGGCAAGCAGCTGCGCGACAGCCTCATCTCGCTCGGGCACGACATCGACGTGCCGTGGCGGACGCTGCCCGTCGACGCGCGCGACTGGATCCTGCACACCGACGAGTCGCCGCAGGTCCCGATCTTCACCGACCGCTCGCCGGCCGATGTGCGGAAGGCCGTCGCGGCGGGGCTCGAGCCGCGCTACATGAGCACGTTCCTCGGAGTGCGGCGCTACGTCCTCGACACCTTCGCCGGCTCCAAGAGCGCCCGGATGCGCGAGCGCGCAGCGACGTTCCTGGTCAGCGTCGCCTGCGGCACCTGTCACGGCCGCAAGCTGAAGCCGGAGGCGCTCGCCGTCACCTTCGAGGGTCACGACATCACCGAGCTCGCCGCGCTCCCGCTCGAAGAGCTCCAGGTGCTCCTCCGGCGCGTGCTCGAGCCCGACTGGATCCCCGCCGGTGCCGCCGCCCCCGCCCCCGAGACGCGGCTGGCCGCGCAGCGCCTGGTCGGCGACCTGATCGCCCGCCTCGCTCCGATCGTCGACCTCGGCCTCGGCTACCTCTCCCTCGACCGGTCGACGCCGACCCTCTCCTCCGGCGAGCTGCAGCGGATGCGGCTGGCCACCCAGGTGCTCTCGCGGCTGTTCGGCGTCGTGTTCGTCCTCGACGAGCCGTCGGCGGGGCTCCATCCGGCCGACACGGAGGCGCTGCTCGGCATCCTCCGCACGCTCCGCGCCACAGGCAACACGGTCTTCTTCGTCGAGCACTCCCTCGACGTCGTGCGCGAGGCCGACTGGATCGTCGACATCGGCCCCGCGGCGGGCACCGGGGGCGGCTCCGTCGTCTACTCGGGGGAGCTCGACGGGCTGCGGCACGTCCCCGACTCGGCGACGCGGCGGTACCTCTTCCCGGACGCCGACTCCGTCGCTCCGCTCAGAGAGCGTCGCCGCTCGTCGCAGAGCATCGAGCTGAGCGGAGTGACGCGCAACACCCTCCGCGATCTCGCGGTCTCGTTCCCGGTGGGTGCCCTGACGGCGGTCACCGGGGTGTCCGGATCGGGAAAGTCCACGCTGGTGAACCAGGCGCTCCCGGATCTGCTGCGCGCGAGCCTGCACGCCGACCTCGCCGAGGACACCTCTCCCGAGGACGACCGCGGGGGAGCGGATCCGCTGCTCGGCCCCGCGGAGGACGTCACGCTCGGCCGGGCGCGGGGACCGGTGGAGCGTCTGCGCCGGGTGGTCCAGGTGAGCCAGACGCCCATCGGGCGCACCTCGCGCTCGAACGTCGCCACCTACACCGGTCTGTTCGACCGCGTGCGAGCGCTCTTCGCCGCGACCCCGGAGGCGAAGCGCCGCCGCTACTCCGCGAGCCGCTTCTCGTTCAACCTGCCCAGCGGACGGTGCCCGGTCTGCAAGGGCGAGGGGACCATGGAGGTGGAGCTGCTGTTCCTGCCGACGGTGGAGGCGCCCTGCTCGGAGTGCGGTGGGACGCGGTACAACTCGGAGACGCTGGAGGTGACGCTCGACGGGCGCTCGATCGCCGACGTCCTCGCGCTGAGCGTCTCGGCGGCGCGCGAGGTGTTCTCGGCGGAGCCCGAGGTGGCGCGGCACCTCGATGCGCTGGTGGACGTCGGCCTCGGGTACGTCGCGCTCGGTCAGCCCGCCCCCGAGCTCTCGGGCGGCGAGGCGCAGCGGGTGAAGCTCGCCTCGGAGCTGCGGCGCGCCCAGCGGGGCGACACCCTCTACCTGCTCGACGAGCCCACGTCGGGACTGCATCCGGCCGACGCCGACCGGCTGCTGACGCACCTGCAGCACCTCGTCGACGCGGGCAACACGGTGATCGTCGTCGAGCACGACATGCGGATCGTCGCCGATGCCGACCACGTCATCGACCTCGGTCCGGGCGCGGGGCGAGCCGGCGGGACGATCGTCGCGACGGGTACCCCGGAGGAGGTCGCCCGAGTGGAGGGCAGCCGCACGGCGCCCTACCTCCGGGCGGCTCTGGAGAAGCGCGGGGCCTGACCGCGGCGGGTCTCGAGACGCCCCTGCGGGGCTACTCGACCAGCGGGGGGGGGGGGGCGTCGAAGGTCTGCTGATCGAGTAGCCCGCGCAGCGGGCGTATCGAGATCCACCCATACCGCCGCGCCCCCTTCGAGCGCGCTCAGCCCGCCCGCCGAAACCTCACCGAAAAGTAATTGTTAACGGTAACATTCGGCACATCCCCGTCCACGGCGCCCCCCCGACGCCCGGACGACGATCTCAACGACGAGAGGCACCACGAATGACGACCAGACGACGGACCCCGATCGCAGTCGCGGCGGTGATGGCGCTCGCGGCAGGACTCCTGTCGGTCGGAGCGCCCGCGAACGCCGCTCCGAGCACCTCGCTCGATGCGAAGAAGGTGCTCGAACTGCCCTTCGACGGCAGCCTGACCGACACCAGCGGCCGCAGCACCCCCACGAGCATGCAGAAGGGCACCGCGGGCTACGCCGCAGGCCTCTCGGGCCAGGCCTTCGCCTTCGACGGCTCCAACGCCGTGAGCCTGGGCACCTCGGCCGCGCTCCAGCCCGCCGACCTCACCGTCTCGTTCTGGTACAACCCGAGCGTCGCCATGACCGGCGAGCAGGTCTTCACCTGGAACAAGACGGCCTACAACTCCGACGGCTGGTACCTCACCTCCGAGGGCGACGGCACTCCGCTGGCGCTCTCGATCGGGCCGTCGACCGGTCAGCCCTACAAGGTCGCCGTCGAGTCCCCGCGCGCCTCCTTCTTCCCGACGAACACCTGGACCCACGTCGTCGCCACCTACGACAAGGCCACCAAGCAGGTCGCCTTCTACCGCAACGGCGTCAAGCAGCCCAGCGCGGTCAAGACCGCGCCGTCCACCTCCGCGTCCGGCGTCCTCGGCTCCGAGGGCACGTCGACCAAGACCATCGGCTTCAACGGCCCGCAGTACAACGGCGCGCACCTGCGCGGCCTGCTCGACGAGTACGTCCTCTACAACGGAGTCGCGACCACGACCGACGTCGTGACGCTCACCAAGGCGGGGAACCCCTCCTTCGACGCCGCAGCGGTCGCGAAGAGCGACCTCGACGCGGTCGCTCTGCCCTCGAGCACCGTCCTCGACTTCCCGGTGCCGACCACCGGAGCCAAGGGCTCCACGTTCTCGTGGACCTCCTCCGACCCCGCGCGGATCGCGATCGACGGCGGCAACGCGGCCGTCACTCCGCCCACCGGCTCCACCCCCTCCTCCGTGACCCTCACCGGCTCGGCGAGCTACGGTGGCAGCGTGCCGGTGACGAAGACCTTCACGGTCCAGGTCCTCCCCGAGGGTCTCGAGAGCTCGATCTACCTGCTCGAGGCCGGTCTCTCCGACGTCGACGTCGAGGACCCGTACCTCGAGAACGGCGAGAAGCAGACCGTCGAGTACCTGCTCAGCCTCGACCCCGAGCGCTTCCTCTACTCCTTCTACCGCGAGGCGGGCCTCGCGCCCACGACGGCCAGCGGGTACGGCGGATGGGAGCGCGACACCAACGTCCGCTTCCAGGGCCACTTCTTCGGCCACTACGTCTCGGCCCTCTCGCAGGCCTACTCCACCGCCGAGGACCCGACCACGAAGGCGACCCTGCTCGCCAAGCTGACCGCCTCGGTGGACGGCCTCAAGCGGGTCCAGGATGCCTACGCGCTCAAGAACCCGACGGACGCGGGCTACGTCTCGCCGTTCCCCGTCTCGTACCTCCCCTCGGGAGCCGACGGACTGCTCGTGCCGTTCTACAACCTGCACAAGGTGCTCGCGGGCCTCCTCGACGCCCAGAAGTACGCCCCCCGCGACGTGTCGGCCAAGGCCCTCACGGTCGCCGACGGCTTCGGCACCTGGATCCGCAACTGGGGCGGCCGCCAGGCCGACCCGACGCTGCTCCTGCGCACCGAGTACGGCGGAATGAACGAGGCGCTCTACAAGCTCTTCGAGATCACCGGCAAGTCCGAGCACAAGCGCGCGGCCGAGTACTTCGACGAGCGGGCCCTGTTCGAGCGCCTCGCGAACAACGAGGACGTGCTCAACGGACTCCACGCGAACACGACGATCCCCAAGCTGATCGGCGCGCTCAAGCGCTACACGGTGTTCACGGACGACCCGGCTCTGTACGCCACGCTGACCGACGCCGAGAAGGCGGACCTCGGCATGTACCGCCGAGCGGCCGAGAACTTCTTCCGCATGGTCGACGAGACGCACACCTACGCCAACGGCGGCAACAGCGAGTCCGAGCACTTCCACGCTCCCGGCACGCTCTACCAGTACGCGACGAGCGGCCGCACCACCGGATACGGCGAGAACTCGACGTCCGAGGGCTGCAACATCTACAACATGCTGAAGCTCTCCCGGGCGCTGTTCCAGGTGACGAAGGACGTGAAGTACGTCGACTTCTACGAGGACGCGTACATCAACGGCATCCTCGCCTCGCAGAACCCCGACACCGGCATGGTCACCTACTTCCAGCCCCAGACCGCCGGCTACGCCAAGGTCTTCGGCAAGGAGCAGGACGAGTTCTGGTGCGACCACGGATCGGGCATCGAGAGCTTCACGAAGCTCGGCGACTCGATCTACTTCGAGGGCGAGCGCACGGTCTACGTGAACCTGTTCCGCTCCTCGGTGCTCAGCTCGCAGGCGTCGAACCTGAAGCTCACGCAGACGGCCGACATCCCCGACACCGACACCGCGACCTACTCGATCGCCGGACTCGACGGCGGCGCCGTCGCCGAGGGGACGACCGTCCGCCTCCGCATCCCCGCCTGGGTCGACGGAACGCCGACCCTCACCGTGAACGGGGCGCCGCGCAGCATCGCCTCGATCACCGAGGGCGGCTACGTCGTCGTCCCCGTCGCGGCCGGTGACACCCTCACCTGGAAGCTCCCGGCGAAGGTCACCGTCTCGGCCGAGACCGAGAACGCGAACTTCGCGGCCTTCAAGTACGGACCCGTGCTGCTCGCGACCGAGCTCAACCGGAACAACGTCGAGGCGTCCTACCCCGCGGGCGTGCTCGTGCAGATGGGCGTCGCCGACAAGTCCGTCAACTCCAGCGTGACCGTCGCCGACGCGAACGCCTGGAAGGCCGGCATCCGGGACAACCTGGTGCGCCTGCCCGACGCGGTGAACAACAACGGCCTGGAGACCATGCGGTTCGGGATGAAGAACGTCGACGCCGCCTCCGCGGCCCGCGTCTTCGAGCCGTACTACAGCCTCTACGACGCCCGGTACGCGACCTACCTGACGCTGATCGCCCCCGACTCCCCGGAGGCGCAGGCGCTGATCCTCAAGGAGAAGCAGCAGCTGCGCACCGAGGAGACGACGATCGACTCGCTCACCTCGTTCGACAACAACAACAGCGAGGCCGACAAGAACTACAAGTACAACCGGTCGAGCGTCGGGACCTGGCGGGGAGAGGGCTACCGCGACGGTGAGCGCTCGCCCGAGGCGTGGTTCCAGTACGACATGATCGTCGACCCGACGCTGCCGAAGAACTACCTCGGCGTCCGCTACTACGGCGGCGACGCGGGACGCACCTTCGACGTCCTCCTCAACGGCGTGAAGCTCAAGACCGAGGTGGTCTCGGGTGCGGCCGGATCGACGAACTGGTACATCCAGTACGACGAGATCCCGAAGGCGGTCCTCGACGGGATCGTCGCGAAGGACAGCTACAAGCGCGACCAGACCGGCAACTACGTGCTCGACGCGAAGGGCCAGAAGGTGCCGGTCGTGACCGTGCGCTTCCAGGGCATCAACACGACCAGCAACGTCGGCGGCGTCTTCGGCGTCTACACGACCGAGTCGACCTCGTTCGGCACGAACGCCGAGCTCGCGAAGATGACGTCGGACGTCGGGACCCTCGCTCCGGCGCTGGCGACCGGCGTGCGCGACTACACGCTCACGGTGCCGGCCTCGACGACGAGCGTCTCGCTCGACCTCGACCCGGCCGTCGCGAGCGGACTGGTCCGCGTGGACGGCGTGCTGATCGACGACACCGAGCTGCGCACCGTGCGCCTGGCCGCGACGGGGACCACGAACGTCGTGATCACCTCCGCCGCCCAGGACCACACGACGACGGCGACCTACCGCCTGGCGATCGTGAAGGCGACCGCCCCGGCGCTGAAGACCACCGTGACCACGTCGTCGCGCTGCGTCACCGGCAAGGTCGTGCTGACGGTGACCGCTCGGAACGACTCGAGCGTCACGACGGGCCTGACCATCGGCTCGCCGTTCGGATCGAAGGCCTTCACGGGCGTCGCTCCGGGCAAGACGGTGACGCACGCATTCACGACGCGCGCGACGTCGATCGCGGCGGGCTCCGTGACGGTCACGGCGACCGGGACGGTGAACGGCTCGCCCGTCACCGCGGCGACGCCGGCGACCTACACGGCGCGCACCTGCTGAGCGCACCGCACTGAACGGCGGCGGCCGTCGGGGGGATCCCCGGCGGCCGCTGTCCGTGCCGCCCGTCGTGACCTCAGGAGGAGTCGTCGATGACCGTGCTGACCCCCGCTCCGCCGCCGCCGGCGAGGAGCCGGCCCCGGCCGCCCCGGATGCTGATCGGAGCGGGGCTGCTCGGCGCGTTCCTCCTGCTGCGCGTGGTTGCTCCGCCGGACGCGGCTCTGACCGACACGGCGCGGGACTTCGCGACGCTGTCGATCAGCATCGTGATCGAGTCGCTGCCGTTCGTCTTCCTCGGCATCCTGCTGTCGATCGCCGTGCAGCTCTGGGTCCCGGAGCGCGTGCTGCTGCGGGTCCTGCCCCGGCGCGCGCTGCCGCGGAGGATCGTGATCTCGCTCCTGGGCGTGCTGCTGCCGGTCTGCGAGTGCGGCAACGTGCCGCTCGCACGCGGGCTGGTCGCGAAGGGGCTGAGCGTGTCGGAGTCGGTGACCTTCCTGCTCGCCGCGCCGATCCTGAACCCGATCACCATCGTGACGACGTACCAGGCCTTCGGCTGGGCCGACGGGATCCTCGTCTCGCGAGTGGTCGGCGGTTTCGTCATCGCGAACCTCGTGGGCTGGCTGCTGAGCCTGCATCCGCGCCCGACCGAGCTGCTCACCCCCGTGTTCCGGGCGGTGTGCGCGGCGGGCGACGCCGCGCACGGCTCGGGAGCGACCCGGGTGCGCCGAGGGCTCTCGACGCTGGCGGAGGAGACCAGCGCGATGCTCCCCGCGCTGTTCGTGGGAGCCGCGATCGCGGGGCTGATCCAGGTCGGCGTCTCGCGCGACCTCCTCACGACGCTGGGCGCGGATCCGCTCTGGTCGGTGCTCGCTCTGATGGTGCTCGCCTTCGTGATCTCGGTCTGCTCGAACGTCGACGCGTTCTTCGTGCTCTCCTTCGGCGGCACGTTCCTGCCCGGGGCGATCGTGGCGTTCCTCGTCTTCGGGCCGATGATCGACATCAAGATGCTGGCGCTGCTGCGCACGACGTTCACGGCGGGGGCGCTGGTGCGGATCACCGCACTCGTGGCGCTGTGCGCCGCGGCACTCGGCCTGGCGGTGAACCTTGCCGCGTGAGCGCCGGCGCGCGGAGGCTCTCGCCGGCCTCGTTCGGCGCTGGCAGGGCGTGGTCCTCAGCCTGATCGCGCTCGCGGCGACCCTGTGGCTGGCCGCGACCGGTCGGCTCGGCCTCTACATCCATCCGCGGTACTTCGTCTTCACGACCGTGCTCGCGGTGATCGCGGCGGTGCTGGTGGTGGTGGCCACGGCGGTCGTGCGAGCGGAGCCGCACACGCACGCGCACGACGGAGGGGACGAGGGCGCGCACGAGCGCACGGGCCGCTCCGCCCTCGTCGCGATCGGCGGGTCCGCGATCGTCCTCGGCGCGCTCGTGGCCCTGCTCGTGCTGCCGCCTGCGACGCTCACCACCGCCACGGCGAGCGCCCGCCAGATGAACACCGGCGCGATCGAGGCGTCGGAGCCGACCGGCGAGTACGCCGACTACACGGTGAAGGACTGGGCGGCGCTGCTGGCGCAGGGCGAGCCGGAGCAGTTCTTCGCGGGCCGCTCCGCGACGGTGAGCGGCTTCGTCACTCCCGACGAAGACGACCCCGAGAACGTGTTTTACGTCGCACGGTTCGTGGTCACCTGCTGTGCGGTCGATGCCCAGCCGGTGGGCGTACCGGTGCACCGGCCGGGCTGGCAGCAGGAGTACGAGGTCGACTCCTGGCTCGAGGTCTCGGGCGGATTCGCGACGAACCCGAGCGCGACCAGCGCCGAGTCGATCGTGCTGGATCCCGACGTCCTCACTCCGATCGCGGAACCGGCGATGCCCTATGTCTACTGAGTCCCGTCCGGCCGTCGGCCCCCCTCCGGAGCCCGTGGACCGGCCGATGCGCCGGTACCGGCTCGTGCTGCGCTCGGCGGTGGGGGTGCTGCTGCTCCTCGTGGCCTCGCTCACGGCGGCGACCACACGCCAGGGACCGCAGGTGACGAGCGTCCAGGTGAGCCCCGAGGGCGTGGTCGAGCGCGACGGGGCCCGGCTGCGCCTGCGGCTCGACCGCCCGGTGAACGGCTCGGTGGCCGAGCGCGTGTCGATCGAGCCGGCCGCCGGATCGGAGGTGACGGTGGTGGGCTCCGAGATCACGATCTCCTTCACCGAGCTGCTGCGCTACGGCACCGAGTACACGGTGACGATCGCGGACGTCCGCTCCCGCACCGGCACGACGTCGGATCTCGTGACGCGGTTCACGACGGCCGAGCCCGAGGTCCTCGCGCTCGAGGCCTCGGCCGACGGGCCGGACCGCATCACCGGCCGGCCGCTCGCCGGCGGCGAGGAGCGGGTGCTCTTCGAAGCCGATTCGGTGTCGGCCTACGCCGTGAGTGGCACGGTGCTGGCCGCGGTCGTGGAGGAGGGCGGCACGGCGCTCCTGGAGACGGTCGACGTCGTCACCGGCGCCCGGCGCTCCGTCCCGATCCCCTCGGCGGTGATCGAGATCCGCGGTTCGTCGTCCGCTCCCCGCATCGGGTACACCGTCGCCACGGTCGACGGACCGGTGCTGCGGACGCTCGACGTCTCGGACCCCGAGGCGGAGCCCGTCGTCGTGGCCCGCGCGGACGGTGCCGAGCTCGCCATCGCGCAGTGGGCCTTCGAGCCCGGATCGACGTCGCTCGCCGCGCTCACCGAGGACGGCGTGCTCCTGCGCGTCGACGCGGGCACGGAGGCGCCGACCGTCCTCGGCGAGCACGGCGAGTTGCGGGGGTTCGTGCCCGGGACGTCCGACCTGGTGGTGTCGGACCCCGGCGGGGGAGCCGTGGTGGATCTGCGCACCGGCCGGGAGGCTCCGCTCGAGATGCCCGCCCGGGTGGACGGCGCGGCGTCGAGCGAGGAGCGGCTGCTCAACGGATCCTCCTACCTGCGGACGGTCACGGACCGCTCGGGAGGCGCCTTCGACGTGTCCAGCGCCGTAGTCCTCTTCGACGGGTACGCCGAGCGGGAGCTGTTCCGGCCCGCGGAGGGAGCGGCCCTCGTCTCGACGTGCCTGTCGCCGAACGGCCAGTACCTGGCGGTGCACACCGCCCCCGCCGGATCGACCGTGGTCGACCGCACCGTGCTGATCGACGTCGAGACCGGCGGGTCGGACCACGTGCTGGCGGGGGCGTCGCTCGACTGGTGCTGATCGCCGCGAGATGCCACTCCGGTACGCGTTCTCCGGCGTGTCGTGTACTGAAGTGGCATCTCGCGGAGGGGATCCGGGCGGGAAGCGTTACCGAACCGTTATCGGATCGGAGCCCGCGCGACCAAACCAGGGGTACCCGGTGAACGGGCAGGTCAGGGGCGAAAACTGCCCCTATGAACGAGACAGCGGGACCCGTGCGCCAGAGGCGATTCCTCCTGCTCGCCGCCCTAGCGGGGGTGGTCACCGCCGGTGTCCTCCTCGCGGTCGCCGAGCTGATCGCCCTCGCCGTCGCCCGGACGGCCAGCCCCGTCCTCGCCCTCGGCTCCTTCATCGTCGACATCGTGCCGCGGCCCCTCAAGGAGTTCGCGATCACGACGTTCGGCGAGAACGACAAGGTCTTCCTGCTCGCCGGGATCGGGGTCGCGGTGCTCGTCGCCGCCGCGCTCGCCGGAGTGCTGCAGCTGATCCGGCCGCCGCTCGGGCAGCTCGTGCTCGTGCTCGCCGGCGTCCTCTCGATCGCCGCGATCGTCACGCGCGCCGGAGCGACTCCGCTCTCGGCCGTGCCGACCCTCGTCGGACTCGTCGTCGCGGTCGTCGTGCTGCACCTGCTCACCTCGCGCCTGCGCCGCTGGCGCTCGGCCCGGGCCGCGGAGGCGCAGGGGCGCGTGCCCGCCCACTCGGCCGGACTCGAGCGTCGCGGCTTCCTCCGCGTGTCGCTCATCGCCGCGGTCGGAGCGATCGTCGTCGGCGCCGGAGCCCGGGTCGTCAGCGCCGCGACCTCCACCATCGCCGGGGTCCGCGAGGCGCTGCGCCTGCCGAGCCCGCGCACGGCCCTGACCGTGCCCGCTGGCGCCGAGCTCGACATCGACGGGATCACGCCGCTCTTCACCCCCAACGCCGACTTCTACCGCGTGGACACCGCGCTCACCGTTCCGAGCATCGACCCGTCGACCTGGACCCTCACCATCACCGGCATGGTCGACCAGGAGGTCGTGATGTCGTTCCAGGACCTGCTCGACATGGGCCTGGACGAGTACGGAGTGACGCTGACGTGCGTCTCGAACGAGGTCGGCGGCGGCCTGGTCGGCAACGCGAAGTGGCTCGGAGTCCCGATCCGCGACGTGCTCGCCCGCGCGGGCGTGCAGTCCGGAGCCGACATGGTCCTCTCGCGCAGCGTCGACGGCTACACCGCGAGCACGCCCCTCGAGGCCCTCACAGACGACGGGCGCGACGCGATCCTCGCGGTCGCCATGAACGGCGAGCCGCTGCCGCTCGAGCACGGCTTCCCGGTGCGGATGATCGTGCCCGGCCTGTACGGCTACGTCTCGGCGACGAAGTGGCTGACCGAGCTGAAGGTGACCACCTTCGCCGCCGACGAGGCCTACTGGACCCCGCGCGGCTACTCCGCCGAGGCCCCGATCAAGATGTCGGCGCGCATCGACACCCCGCGCATCGACGCCGCGATCCCCGCGGGCCCGACGAAGATCGCCGGCATGGCCTGGGCGCAGACCGTCGGCATCGAGAAGGTCGAGGTGAGCATCGACAACGGCGACTGGCAGCCCGCGACGCTCTCGACCCCCGTCAACACCGACACCTGGGTGCAGTGGTACGTCGACTGGCAGGCCGAGTCCGGCTCGCACTACGTCGCCGTCCGCGCTACGGACGCGAACGGCACCCTCCAGATCGAGGAGCGCGCCCCCATCGCCCCCAACGGCTCGTCCGGCTGGCAGCGCACCCTCGTCCGCGTCACCTGACCCCGTCTCCCTGCCACTGCGTTCAGAACCTCGGCCAGGAGTGCCCGTCAGCCACGATGGTGGCTGAGCCCCACTTTTGGCTGAGGTTCTGCGCCGTCCGGCTGCACAGAGTCGACGGGCGATCTGCACAGGTGAGGCCCATCGGCTTGATCCGGCAGTTCTCGTGCGGATGGACACTCTCATCCTTCGTTCTGCGGTCCTGGATCGGGACGAGCGGCGTGAACGTCTCGCCGGAAGGTCCGAGTGAAAGCGTCGAGGATCGACTCCTCGTCGGGAAGAGCGGCTCGGACGTCGTCCGCGAGTTCGTAACGGCTCACGGCGACGGGCTGAGTCGTGGAGGCGAGGGCGTATCGGACGACGGCATCGTTCTTGCCGGGTACGACGAGGATGCCGATCGTTGCTCCGTGCGTGCCGCGGATGCGGAGCCGGTCCTCGACGAGAGCGACGGAGAAGCCGAGTTGACCGGCGTCCCTCGGATCGAACCTCCTCGTCTTCAACTCGACCACGATGTATCGCAGCTGCTCGACGTGGAAGAACAGGAGATCGACGAAGAAGTCGTCACCCTCGACGTCGAAGTGCACCTGCCGCCCGACGAAGGCGAACCCGGGTCCGAGCTCCCGGAGAGTCTCCGCGATCCGGTCGACCAAGCGCTCCTCTAGCTCGCGCTCGGTGGCAGCACCGTTGATGGCGAGGAAGTCGAGGGCGTACGGGTCGCGGGTGATCTGCTGTGCGAGTTCGGAGTCGGCGCGCGCGAGAACGCCGCTGTAGTTGCTCGGTGCGGCGGCCTCCCGCTCGTGCAATCGTGTCGTGATCTGGTGAGCTAGGACCGGCCGGCTCCACCCGTGCGCGACGTCCTTCGCGGCGTACCAGTCCCGCAGCTCCTGATCCTCGAGCTTGTCGAGCAGCTCGATGATGTGGCCCCAGGGCAATTGTCCAACGGGTCGTTGGACGATCGAGCTCCGGTCCGGCCACGCGGCCGCGAAGCGCCTCATAGAGAACAGATTCGTGCGCGAGAAGCCCTTCATCGAGGGGAACTCGGCGCGCAGATCGTCGGCGAGACGTTCGAGCACGCCGCTGCCCCACGCCTGGTGCTGCTGACGCTCGAGGATCGTCGAGCCGATCCGCCACCAGAGCAGCAGGAGTTCGGTGTTGGCCTTCCGTTGCGCCTGGAACCGCGCCGTGTGCACGTGCCGTTTGACCTCCTCCAAAGTCGACCCGTAATCGCTCGGCATCACTGCTGCCATGTCGCCTCCTGCTCTCACGTCTCCTGCTGAAGCCCGTTCCGGCGGCCACGCCGAGCACGCTGCCGGTCACCGGTGGCCTGGTGGCGAGGGTGCCGGTAGCTCGCGAGCGGGTGTCGTGGTCGATGCGGGTTGTGGGGAGAGCGGGCAGTGTCGCCGTGATGTGCAGGAACCGACTGCGGACGATCGAGGGTCTGGAGGCCGCGCCACAGCGGGACATCACTGGCACGATGGGGCGGTGAACGAGGCGGATGCGATCGCGCGGGCGACGCGACTCTGGGTGTCCGGGCGACGCGTTGAGGCGTTGGAGCTGCTCAAGACCCGCGTCCGTCGTGCGCCTGACGAGTCGGAGGCGCGGCGGGTGCTCGTCGCGTTCTACCGCGAACTCGGAGCGCCGGACCAGGCCGGGCGCTGGTCCCTCGCGCTGGACGGCGAGGCGACTCCGCTCGAGCGCGACCGAGCGGCCCGTCTTGTAGCGGCCTCCCGCGTCTCGGCGTCCGATCTTCCCGAGTTCCTCGCGCTGCCGACCGGTCACCTGCCCGCGGCGGTGGTCCGGCTGCTGCCCGACATCGAGCGGTACCGCGACCGCTTCCGGCTCTCGGCCGAGGAGCGGCTGCACCTCGCCCTGCCCGCGGAGGACTGGCGCGATGCGGTCGCGCTCACCGGGTGGTTCGTGTCGTCTGCGATCTTCGTGCTCGCCGTGCTCGTGAGCTGGGCAGGGGCTCTGCTGGGCACGGCGATGACGGATGCCGCGCGGTGGGCGTCGGTCGCGTCCCTCGCCTGCCTCGCGATCGCCTGCGGGTTCTCGGGCTGGTCCGCTGCGCGCCGGCGCCGGCGCGCAGTCATCGGTTGGATCCTGGGCGCCGTCGTGCTCGCCGCCGCTGTCGCACGATTCGTCGCGATCGCGATCGACGGCGGCGGGATCATCCGCTTCAGCTGGGAGCGATGACGCGTCCGGCCGAGGTTCTGCGCGGGCCGCACTGCGGGGGGCCGACGACGGGCCTGCACGAACAAGGCTCATCGGCCCGATCCGGCGGTTGTCGCGCGGATCGCTCGTCTCAGCCTTCGTTGTGAGGCTCGGGGCGTTCGGAACCGAGGTCGGGAGCGGTTGCGCGTCCCGAAACGGCCGTCGCGGCCACTCGTGACCTCGGTTGCGGACGGGGCTACTCGGTGGCCGCCGGTCGGAAGGATTCCGCGTGGTGCTCGGGCGCCAGGTGCAGCCCCGCGCCCAGCATGCGCTCGCGGAAGGTCGCGCCGACCGGCTCCGGGTCGAGGCGACCTCGGCGGCGGAGTTCCGGCTATACGAGCCGCGCCTCCCTCTCGTCGAGTACGGCGATCGCCGCCCGTCATCAAGGACGGGCGGCGATCTGAACCAATCGGTGCGCCGTAGCGGAGGCAGTGCCCCGCGTCAGCTCCCGGACACCCCCGAGACCCCGAAGCGGAACACCAGTCGGCCGTCGCGCGGCCGCACGAGGTACTCCGGATGCGTCCGCGCCCCCCAGGAGTCGTCTCCCGCGACCCCGCGCCGCCGCAGCGCCGGTCGCAGCACGGTCCGCTGCACCGGGGGCAGCTCGTTCGGGTGCTGCGCGTTCTCGATCTCGAACGGCGTCCAGTGCAGCGCCGAGAACTCCATCCCGCCGTCGCAGTCGAGACGCAGGCCCCAGCCGTCGTCGCCGGTCACCTCGGCCCAGCGCACGCCGGTGCGGCTGCCCGCCTCCTGAGGCTTCAGGTAGGGGGTCAGCTCGCGCGCCACGTCGCTCGACCAGACGTCCAGCCGCGCGCCGAGGCGGCGATCGGAGTAGCACTCGTCGGGTCCGTCGCCGTACCAGCGGAGGCGGTGCGCGTCGGCGCTCGTCGTCCACTGCATCCCGAACTCGGGCAGGTCGGGCAGGCCGTCCGGCACGTCCATCGCCACCGTGACCTCGATCCGCCCGTCGCCGGTCACCCGGTAGTCGACGTCGCAGAAGGCGCGCGGGGTGGTCGGCAGCTCGTAGGTGTACCCCACGGTCACGGCGGTGTCGTCGGAGGAGACCCGCGCGGTCCGCAGCGCCCCGCCCGCCGCCCGGGCGTACCGGCTCGCGAGCAGCCACTGGCCGTCCTCGAACGGCCCGCCCCAGCCGCGCTCGTTCGAGGTGGGCGCGTGCCAGAACGACGGCATCGGCATCGAGTCGAGCAGCTCGCGCCCGCCCTCGGCCCCGCCGCCCCAGCGGTAGGACTGCAGTCCGCCGTGCAGGCGCGAGAACAGCACGCTGAACCCCTCGCCGCGGACGCCCACGTTGTGGGTGCCCTCGACGACCTCGGGTCGCGGCCGGCTCTCGACGTGCGGTCGGCCGACCACCTCGAGCACCCGCTGACCGCGGGCCACCACGTGCCCCGCCTCGGCCCAGCGGGTCGACGACGCCAGCCGAAGCTCGACGTCGAGCGTGTACTCGCCCGGCAGCTCGGGCACCGGCACCGGGCTCGCGAAGGTCGCGCGCCCGCCGGGCTGGACCGCGGTCTCGAGCGTCTGCTCCGCCAGAACGCGGCCCTCGCGGCGCAGCGTCACGACCGCGTCGAACGCCGACGACGGAGTCGACAGCAGCCGGTTCTCGATCGCGATCCCCTCCTCCGACACGTCGATCCGGAACGGCTGGTAGAGGAACGCGACCTCCTGCAGCTTCGGCGTGGGCGTGCGGTCGGCGAAGAGGATCCCGTTCCCGCTGAAGTCGCCGTCGTGCGGAGCCTCGCCGTTGTCGCCGCCGTAGCCGAAGTAGGGCACGCCGTGCCGGTCGACCATCGCGATCGCCTGGTCGGCGAAGTCCCAGATGAAGCCGCCCTGGAACAGCGGCTCCCGGGCGGCGAGATCGAGGTAGCGGTCGACCGCGCCAAACGAGTTGCCCATCGCGTGGGCGTACTCGCAGAGGATGAACGGCTTGTCGCGGTGCTCGCGCAGGTACTCCTCGACCTCGGCCGCCGGCGTGTACATCTGGCTGACCACGTCGGTCGTGTCGGGGTAGCGGGAGTCCCAGTGCACGCCCTCGTAGTGCACGGGCCGGTCGTCGACCTCGCGGAACCAGTCCGAGAGGTCGCGCAGCACGCTGCCGCCGAAGGACTCGTTGCCGAGCGACCACATCACCACGCTCGGGTGGTTCTTGTCGCGCTCGACGAGACTCCGTGCGCGGTCGGCCAGCGCCGCGGCCCAGCGGGAGTCGTCGCCCGGCACGGCCTCCTCGAGCGGAGCGTCGAGGTAGCGCACGCGATCCCACACGCCGTGCGTCTCGAGGTTCATCTCGTCGATGACCAGGAACCCGTACTCGTCGGCGAGCTCGTAGAAGAAGGAGTTGTTGGGGTAGTGGCTGGTGCGGATCGCGTTCACGCCGGCGCGCTTGAGGATCCGCAGGTCCTCCTCCGTCTGCTCGCGCGTGACGACGCGGCCGTCGACGCCGAACTCGTGGCGGTTCACTCCGAAGAACACGATGCGGCGGCCGTTCAACCGCAGCACCCCGTCCTCGATCGCGAAGCGGCGGAGGCCGACCGGCTGGGGGACCACCTCCGTCTCGGCGCCGTCGGCGTCGCGCACGCGCACGATCAGGCGGTGCAGGTGCGGGTCCTCGGGGCTCCACAGCCGCGGGTCGGCGAGTCGGAGGCGGTGCCGCCCGTCCTCGTCCTGCCGCAGCACGCCGACGCCCTCGAGCTCGACCACCACCGAGCCGTCGCCGTCGAGGCTCGGCTCCACCGCGATCTCGGCCCAGGAGTCGCCGACGACGGTCGTCACGCGCAGGTCCTCCAGGTGCGTCCGCGGGCGCCGCAGCAGCACCACGTCGCGGAAGATCCCGGAGAAGCGGAAGAAGTCCTGGTCCTCGAGCCACGACCCGGCGCTCCACTTGACCACCTGCGCGGCCAGCACGTTCTCGCCCTCGACCAGAAGGTCGGTGAGGTCGAACTCGGCGGGCGAGAAGCTGTCCGCCGAGAAGCCGAGCCAGCGCCCGTTCAGCCAGAGCGCGATGGCGCTCTCGGCGCCGCGCACGTCGAGCGCGATCCGCTCGCCGGGCTCCAGTGGCGCGTCGAGGGTGAACACCGTCCGGTACGACGCCACGGGGTTGAAGCGCTGCGGAGCCTGCCCGGGGCTGAGGTCCTCGTGCCCGTCCCACGGGTACTGCGTGTTCACGTACTGCGGGCGGTCGTAGCCGTGCAGCTGGATGTGCGCGGGAACGGGGATCGTGTCCCAGTCGTCCGCGTCGAAGTCCGGCTGCTCGAATCCGGGGACCGTGCCCGCGAGATCGGGCGAGTAGTGGATCCGCCAGCGCCCGTTCAGCGACTGCTCGAACGAGCTGACGCCGGTCGCGGCCTCGTCCACCGAGCGGAACCAGCGGTGGTCGGAGTGGGCCGGGCGCCGGTTCTCGGCGAAGTACCCCGGATCCGACAGCCGCGACGGGTCGAACCCCGGCGAGGCGGCTGCGGGCGGTCGCGGATCGTGCGCGAGGCTCACTTGATCGCTCCCGTGATGCCCTCGGCGAACGAGCGCTGCAGGATCATGAAGACGACCATCGTCGGCACCGAGGCCAGCAGCACGGCCAGCATCAGCACTCCGTAGTCGGTGACGTAGCCCGCGGCGAGGTTCGAGATCAGCATCGGCATCGTCTGGAAGTCGTTGTTGACCAGGATCACCTTGGGCCAGAGGAAGTTGTTCCACGCGGTCATGAAGGTGATGACGGCGGCGGCAGCGTAGGTCGACTTCATCGACGGCAGGTAGATGCGCGCGAAGATGCCCAGCTCGCTCACTCCGTCGATCCGCGCGGCCTCGATGATCTCGTAGGGGAACGAGCGCGAGGCCTGGCGGAACAGCAGGATCAGGAACGGCGTCGAGATCGCCGGGATGATCACCGCGGCGAGCGAGTTGACCATCCCGACCTCGGCGAAGACCTGGAACAGCGGGATCATGGTCGCCGCGAACGGGATCATGATCGCGATCAGGAGGATCGCCATCACGAGGTCCTTGCCCCGCGAGTGGAAGACCTCGAAGCCGTAGCCGGCGATCGAGCAGACGATCAGGGCGAGGATCGTGGTGCCGACGGCGACGGTGGCGGAGTTCCACATCGCTCCGCCCACGTCCTGCAGCCCCGAGAGCTTGCTGAAGTTCTCGAACAGCTGCGTGCCGGGCAGCATCCGCGAGTCGAGCACGTCCTGGCTGGTGTTGGTCGCCGAGACGGCCATGAAGTACAGCGGGAAGATCGAGAAGATCGCGAAGACCGTCAGGAACGCGTACTTCGGCACCGCGCGCAGGCGCGAGGCCACCGGGACGGAGCGCTTGGCCGGGGTCGTGGGCCCGGAGGACTCCGTCTCGGGGAGCGAGAGGACGGGATCCGTCACGGGGAGGGTGCGGGCGGGGTCAGTCACGCTTGTCACCGACTTTCAGCTGGGCGAACGCGAGGACCGCGACGAGGATGAGGATCACGTACGACAGCGCCGACGCGTAGCCGAAGTTCGGGTTCTTGAGGAACGAGACCTCGTAGAGGTAGTGCGACATCGACATCGTCGTGTACGCCGGTCCGCCGCGGGTCAGCGCCCACGACTCGTCGAAGAGCTGCAGGGTGCCGTTGGTCGACATGATCGCGGTGAGCAGGATGATCGGCTTCAGCTGAGGGATCGTGACGTGGAAGAAGGTCTGCAGCGAGCTCGCGCCGTCCATCTTCGCCGCCTCGATGCTCGAGTAGTCGACGTTCTGCAGGGCCGCCAGGTAGAAGACCATGTTGTAGCCGGTCCAGCGCCAGAGCAGTCCGAGGATGATGACGAAGCGCGCGGTGTCGGGGTTGCCGAGCCAGTTGACCGGGCTGTCGATCAGGCCGACGCCCAGCAGCAGGTCGTTGACGAAGCCGTCGTTCGCGAAGATCGTGCGGAACACCAGCGAGTAGGCGACGAGCGAGACGGCGCAGGGCAGGAAGATCGCGGTGCGCCAGAAGGTCTTGTACTTCAGCGTGCGGTCGTTGAGCAGGTTGGCGAGCACCAGCGCCATGATCAGCATCACGGGCACCTGGATGAGCAGGTAGATGAAGGTGTTCTGCAGCGTCAGGCGGAAGATCTCGTCCTGCAGCAGCCGCTCGTAGTTGAGCCAGAAGGGCTCGGCGAACGAGAGGTTCGCGCCGCGTCCGGTCTGCAGCGAGAGCAGGAACGCCTGCGCCATCGGCAGGAAGCTGACCAGCAGGATCAGCAGCGACGCAGGCAGGAGGAAGGCCCAGCCGGTGAGGCTGCGGCGGCGCTCGCCGGTCATCCTCACGGGTCGGCGGGAGTCGCGCTGCCTCTGCGGCGGAACGCGGGGTCGGGTGCGCGGTGGCGCGGAGGTCGTCACGGGGTGCTCGCAATCTGCAGGAGGAGAGGGAGGGGGGACCGGGCCGGGGCGTGCGCCCCGGCCTGGTCTGGAGCGGTCAGCTCATCGCGAACTCGACGTTCGCCTGCGCCTCCTCGAGCGCCTTGGCCGGGTCGGCGCCTCCGATGATCTGCGTGATCGCCGCGCTGACGGAGTCGCGGCCCTCGTAGTAGTACGCACCGGTGTTGTTGCTGGGCACCTCGGCGCCGAACTGGGCGACCTCCGAGAAGATCGGCTGTCCGCCGAAGTACTCGCTGGGCTGCTCGTAGGCGGCCGACGAGGCGGCGGGGAGCCAGTTGGCGACCGCTCCGGTGGCGGGGAGGATCGTGTCGTACAGCTCGGTCGAGCCGGCGAAGGTCGACGCGAGGAAGTCGGTCGCGAGGTCGACGTCGGCGTTCGAGCTGATCGTCCACGACGATCCGCCGTTCGCGGTGTAGTTGGTCGCACCGTCGACGCTGTCGAGCGACGGCACGTTGGTGACCTGCCACTTGCCGGCCTGGTCCTCGGCGGCCTGGATGGAGCCGACGATCCAGATGCCGTTGATGGTGCCTCCGACGGAGCCGTTCACGAAGGTGCCGAGGTACTCGTCCCACGAGTTGACCTCGACGAAGACGCCCGACTCGACGAGCTGCTTGTAGGTGTCGATGGCGCTGAGCAGCGCGTCGTTGTCGCTGATCGTGGGCATGCCCTCGTCGTCGAAAAGGCTCGCCCCCGCGCTCTGCAGCATCATCATGATCATGTCGGCGGAGCCCGCCTGGCCCGACAGCAGCGGCGAGCCGGTCTTCGCCAGGACGTCCTTGCCCTTGGTGAGGAAGTCGTCCCAGGTGATGTCGGTGAAGTCGTCGATCGTGTAGCCGGCCGCCTCGAGGACGTCGGTGCGCAGCGCGGTGACCGCGGTGCCCGAGTCGAACGGGACGCCGTAGTTGACGCCGTCGACGGTGGAGTACGCGGTGACGGCCTCGGGGAACTCCGAGAAGTCGACGGCGTCGGTCGAGATCTCGCTGAAGATCTCGGGGTAGTTGAGCGCGTTCTTCTGGAACGCGTTGTTCTGCATGAGGAAGATGTCGGGCAGCTCCTCGTACTGCCGCGACTGGGCGAGGGTCGTGAGCTTGGGCTGCAGGTCCTCCCACGGAGTCTCGATGATGTCGAGCGAGAAGTCCGGGTTGTCCTTCTGGTAGATCTTCTCGGCCTCCTCGAGGGCCGCGATGTTGAACGCCGGGTCCCAGGCCCAGACGGTCAGGGTGTTGTCCCCGTCGCCTCCGCCGTCGCCGCCGGAGGACGAGCCTCCGCCGGAGCAGGCCGTGAGGGCGAGAGCGAGGGGGAGGGCGACGGCCACGGCGGTCGTGACCTTCTTGGAGAGAGTTCGCACGGTGTCTGTTCCTTGTCTGTGATGGCAGGTGCTGTGTCGGGTGCTGGAGGGTTTCCGCGGCGTTCCCGGAGGGACGGATCGTGGTCCGATCCGCTCCTCCGGGGTCGGCCGGGGGCGCACTCGGGGGTCCGAGTGCGAGCGGAGGGAGGTCAGCGCAGGGGCTGCCAGGGGCCGTGCGGGTCGCCGGGGGCCTGGTTGCGCGTCCACCACTTCGCGCGGAAGCGCTGTCCCTGGTGGACGACGACGTCGCCGGTGTCGAAGATGCGCGAGGCGGTCCAGATCGCCGTGCCGTCGGGCGCGGTCAGGATCTGCTGCCACGGTCCGTTCACGTCGCCCGGCTTCTGGTTGCTCGAGTACCAGGAGGCGCGCCACTCGGATCCGGCGTAGAGCACCGCGGCACCCTTCTGGTAGACGGCCTTCGCGTTCCAGGCCGGCAGCACCGACACGGTGAGGGGGGCCTCGACGGTCGCCCCCTCGGCGAGGAGCGCCGGGAGGACCGCGACGGTCGCGGTGCGCACGCCCGCCGTCGTCGTCACGAACCCGGTGACCCGGTACTCGCTCGCGGCGAGGGTGCGGGTGGCGCCGTCGGCGAGCGCCGCGGTGACCGTGATCGAGGCGGGGTCGAACGCGGCTCCGATCGGCACGAGCACCGTCGCCGGAGCGACGACGATCGAGCGGACGGCGGGGACGAGCGCGGCGCGGGCCGACTCCAGCGCGGCGCGGGCGGCGTCGACGGCGGCCTGCGTCGCCGGACCGGCGAGCACGGCGGTCGCCGCCGACCGGGCCTCGGCGAACGGAGCCCAGCTGCCGGCCGTGGAGTCGGCGGGCACGAGGCCGGCCGTCGCGTCGACGAGGGCCTGCAGCGGCGCCGTGTCGACGCTCTGCCTCCGCAGCGACAGCGCGTCCACGCTCACCGACTGCCCGCCCGTTCCGGTCGCGGTGATCGCGACGCGGGCGGCGCCGGCCGGCAGCACGAACTGCTCGGACGCGATGTCCGCCCATCCGGCGGTCACGGGGATCGCGGTCGTGTGCGTCACGCCGTCGGCGCCGGTGACGGACACCTGCGCGGCGGTGAGGCCGCCCGGGTTGCTCGCCTTCAGGGCCAGGGAGTAGACGCCCGCGGGCACCTCCTCCTCCTGCTGCACGCCGCCCGAGAAGGCCTCGGCCGCTCCGAGCCGGAGGGCGAAGCGGGAGCCGTCGGCGCCCGGCGAGGTGTTCTGCACGAAGGCGGTGGTAGCGGAGGAGGGGTCGGTGACCTGCGTCCATCCGGTCACGGTCGTCACGGCGATGCGGTCGGCGGCGAAGTCGGGGTTGAGGATCCAGTTGTTGCCCTCGCCCACCTCCCACGCGCCGGTGCGGGCGTTGAGGTCCCACTCGCTGAGCGAGTTGAACGACACGTCGGCGCCGGTGCCGGAGAGAGGCACCCACTGGTTGTAGCCGAGGCCGTTCCAGGCGAAGTCGGCCCAGCGGTCGCCGGCGTAGATCACGGTGTCCTGCTCGGTGCCCTGCACGGTGAGGAAGAAGCCGCTCTGCGTGACGTGGCTGTAGTCCTTCTCGGTGCCCGGCAGCACGTACATGCTCGAGTAGGGGCCCTGGATCCGTCCCTCGAGCGAGCGCACGAGGTAGGTCTGCGAGGTGTTCCAGCCGTGCAGGTCCGAGCTCGCGACGTAGTACTGGCCGTCGAGCTTGAACATCGCGTTGCCCTCGCGGCCCGCGCCGCGGTACACCTCGACGGCGGTCTCGACCGAGAGCGAGTCGGCGTCGCTGATCTTGCCCACGTAGGTGCGGCTGCGGCCGTCGCGGTACGAGAAGACCAGGTAGTCCGAGCCGTCGTCGTCGGTGAAGACGGTCTGGTCGCCGGTGCCCTGGTTCCAGCCGGGCTTGTTCGGGTTGTTGTAGACGCCCGGGATGTGGGTCTGCAGGTTCGCGTACTCGAAGTCGTCGACGGGGGAGTCGCCGCTGAGGAACAGCACACCGGCGTTGGTGATCCGGGCGGGGTCGGGGCTCTCGAACTGGGTGAGCAGCACGTAGCGTCCGGTGTTCTCGTTGTAGGCGACTCCGAGGCGGCCGATCCAGACGGCGTCGGCGAGCGTCTCCATGTCCGAGAAGTAGGAGCCCGTGACGTCCTTCGACGTCGGGATGTGCAGCGGAGTGTCCTTCGTGGCGACGTCGTTCTCGAACGTCCAGTTCACGAGGTCCTCGGAGGAGTACGCGGTGACGGCCACGAAGTCGACCTCGCCGGCCCGCGTGTAGGTGCGGGTGGGGGAGTCGTAGTACTGCTGCGAGCCGGTGTACTCGACGCCGTACCAGTAGTAGCGGTCGCCGAAGCGGAAGATGCCGCCGCCCTGCGAGAAGATCGGGTCGCCCGCGGTGTCGAGCCAGAAGCGGTTGTTCTGGATGGTCTGCAGGTCGCCGTCCGACAGCGGCTCGAGCGCCGCGGCCGTCGTCTGCAGGCTGTTCTTCGCGGCGACCACGGCGGAGGCGCTCGCGGCCGGGTCGTCCAGGACGTCGCCGGCCGTCACGGTCGCGGCGGCGAAGGGCGCCCACGACTCGGCCGTGTAGGCGGAGGGGACGCGGGTGCGGTACTGCTCGAGGATCTCGCGCAGCCCCGAGACGCGCACCAGGGCGGTCTCGGCCTGCTCGAGGTCGGCGCGGGCGGCGATCAGCTCGGCGTCCGTGGCGGCGGCGGAGTCGCGCACCGCGGTGGCGGCCGCGAGCTCGGCCGAGAAGGCGGTCCAGGAGGACGCGGTGAAGTCGTCGGCGGCCGAGGCGCTCAGCCGGTCGATCGTCTCCGTGAGGCGAGCCCGCTCGTCGACCTGCGTCGTGGCGGTGAACTCGGCCGAGGCGTGGTTGATGAAGCCCACGGTGACCACGCGCAGGACGTGCTCGCCCGGCTGGAGGCCCGTGTGGCTGAAGATCGGGACCGTGGTGGTCGACCGGGCGCCGCGGTAGTCGGCCGAGCCGACCTTCACTCCGTCGACGAAGACGTCGGCCGTGCCGTTGGTGGTCGCCTTCCGGCCCGAGAGGGCGACGGTCTCGCCGGTGAACGCGATCTCGAACGCGGCTCCGCCGGTCGCCCAGGTGTGGGTGCTGTTCTTCGACCAGGCGCCCTCGTAGAAGGTCTTCAGCGGCGTGCCGCGGACGGTCGTCGTGTCGGTGAAGGCGACCGTGGAGGTCTGCACCTCGGCGGCCTCGGCGCTCGACACGGCGGTCTGGCCGGTGAGCACGAGCAGTCCGGCGAGAAGCGCCGCGACGAGGGCGGTGAGCCGTCGAGTCGCGGGCCGGGTGGCCGGGCGGGTGGTCGATCGTGGGATCGATCGCGTCAAGGGAGTCCTCCGTCGTCGCAGGTCCTACGTGGTACAGCGCTGTACCACGGGGGCGAATCTAGACCGCGGACGCCTCCGACCGCAAGAAGCGTTTTCCGACAGTCCTCGTCGTCGCCCGCTCGATCACCCTGGAGCGGGCGAACTCGGTCGTCGGCGCGCCCGCCGCGCGGTCGATCCGGGCGATCAGCTTGTCGAGCGCGGTCTCCGCGATCCAGTCGATCCGCGAGTCCATCGTCGTGAGCGGCGGATTGAGGTACGCGGACTCCTCGACGTCGTCGAAGCCGATGACCTGGACGTCCTCGGGGAGGCGCAGGCCCCCCTCGCGCAGCGCCGAGACCGCTCCGATCGCCAGGCCGTCGTTGAGGCAGACGAGGCCGTCGAACGGCGGGCCGGTCTCGATGAGATCGCGGGCCACCCGGAACCCCGAGCCGATCGTCCAGTCGTAGCCGGTCACTCCGACCAGGCGCGGATCGAGGGCGCCGCCCCAGGCGGTCACCTCCTCGAGCACCCCGCGCAGGCGCAGCTCGGCGTTCCCCTCGCGCGCGGCGCCGATGCCCGTAGCGTCGAACGGCACGTGCGCGCCCACCACCGCGATCGACGTGCTGCCGCGCTCGAGCAGGTGCGCGGTGGCGGTGCGGGCGTCGTCGACGTCGTCCGTGGTCACCCGATCGGTCAGGCCGTAGGTGTTCCGCGAGCCGAGGCAGACGAGCGGATACGGCACGTCCAGCGCCTCGCGGTCGAGCGTCTCGTGCTCGGACAGCGAGAGCAGCAGCCCGTCGGTGAGCTGCGAGTTGAACTGCTGCAGCAGCCGGCGCGAGCCCGTGCGGCCCTCGTCCGGGTAGGTCGTCACGTAGACGACGAGGTCTCTCCGGCGCGCGGTGTCGACCACGACCTCGGCGAGCTCGGCCAGGTAGGCGGCCTTCAGGGTCGGCACCGCCAGCGTGACGGAGTCGGTGCGCCCGCGGGTCAGGTTCCTCGCGGCGACGTTGACGGTGTAGCCGAGCTCGTCCACCGCCGCCCGCACGCGCTGACGGGTCTCGTCGGCCATCCGTCCGGTGCCGTTGACGACGTTCGACGCGGTCTTCAGCGACACCCCGGCGTGCTCGGCGACGGCCAGCAGCGTGGCCTTCCTGCGCGGCGGTGCCATCGCGTCCCCCTCCGGTGCGGCGCGGTGCCCGTGCACCGTGCTCCCGCCCATGGATACACCACGGCTCGTGGGACGCGGCAGGGTGCCGCTACGCTGACGCGGGTCCGGCCGAGGGGAGCGACGCGATGACCACCGCTGGGACGAGGCGATCGCTGCTGCTCGAGAGCGTCGTCGACCACATCCTCGAGCACGGCGTGGCGACCGTGTCGCTGCGTGCTCTGGCCCGCGCGGCCGACTCCAACAACCGCATGCTGCTGTACTACTTCGGCTCCCGCGCCGAGCTGCTGTCGGAGGCGCTCATCGCCGCGGCCGTGCGCTTCCCCGACATGCAGCGCGCGGCCGACGAGCTGCTGGTGCCCGGCCGCCCGCTCGGCGAGCGGCTCGACCGATCCTGGGAGGCGCTCGCCTCGGCGGGCAACCGGCCCTACCTGCGGCTGTTCTTCCAGGTCTTCGGGCTCGCGGCGTTCGAGCAGGCCGAGGAGTGGCGGGCGACGCGCGGCCGCTTCGACGAGTTCCTGCAGCCGGAGCTGCGCCGGGCGCTCGCCGAATCGGGAGTGCCGGCGGAGGAGGTGCCCGTGCTGGCCCGCGAGATCGTGGCGTTCTGGCGGGGCCTCGAGATCCTGCTGATCTCGCTCGACGACGACGCCGGCGTGGATGCGGTGCGCGTGCGCGCCCACGCCGACCTGCTCGCCCGCCTCCCGCCACCTCCGCTGGTCGAGTAGCCCCGCAGGGGCGTATCGAGACCCACGTCCACCGACCACGCGGCCGCCGTCTTCTTCCCCCGACTGACGCGGATCTCGATACACCGTGCTCCGCGGCCTACTCGATCAGCGAGCGCTCGCCCAGCAGCCCCGCGATCACCGCATCGAACTCCTCCCGCAGCCGCGCCTTCTGCTCCGGTGGGCAGAACGCGGCCTCCACGCCGTTCCGTACGATCGTGCAGGCGTCGTCGATCCCGAGCCCCAGCGCGGGCAGCGCCTCCCGGTACTCGCGGCCGATGTCCGTGCGGAAGAACACGGCGTCGTCCGTCGACACCGTGACGCGCAGCCCCGCCCGCACCATCTCCGCGATCCGGTGCTGCGGGTCGAGCGTCCATCCCGAGCAGATCGTCGTCGACACCGGAGTGGTCGTGAATCCGATGCCGGAATCCCGGGCTCTCGCGACCAGATCCGGGTCGTCGAGGATCCGGTAGCCGTGGTCGATCCTGTCGACCTGCAGCGCGTCCAGCGCGATCCGCACGGAGTCGTTCTCGGACCGGTCCGTCTCGCCGACGTGGGCGGTGAGCGCGAGTCCCGAGCGGCGCGCGAGCGCGAACGCTTCGCGGAACCGGCCGGGATCCTCCGCGCCCTCGGGCGTCAGATCGTCCATGCCGAGGGCGACCACCTCCTCGCGCGGGTGCCGGCGGATCGTCTCGACCAGCTCGACCGCGCTGCCCGCGGACTCCCTGCGGTTCACGGCCACGACCATCCGGAATCCGACGCCGAGGTCGGCCTCCGCGGCGCGCAGCCCGTCGAGGATCGGATCGAGCACGTCGGCGTACCCGAGCCCGCTCCAGCCGAGGTAGGCCGAGTCGGCGAAGTACTGCGGGTTGATCGCGTACTCGCGGTAGCGCAGTCCCTGCGCCGCCGCCGCACGGACCCCGTCGTAGGCGACGGTGGCGAGGTCGGCGGGTGTCCGCAGCACCCGGTGCGCGGCGCGGAAGGCGACCAGGAACTCCTGCAGGTCGGCGAAGTCGAAGAGCGTCGCCGGGTCGGTGGACGGCAGCTCCACCCCGTAGCGGTCGGCCGAGGCGACCAGGTGCGCGGAGCTCATCGTCGACGCGAAGTGGCAGTGCAGCTCCGTCTTCGGCAGCCTCCGCAGTACCTCGTCGTCGTCGATCCCGGGCTGCTGCTCGACTGCACTCATGCCCCCATGCTGCCAGCGCCCGCCCCACCCTTCGCAGACCGCGTCGCCCTCCTCGAGCGCTGGTGGATCTCGATACGCGCGCTGCGCGCGCTACTCGATCAGCAGGGGTGGCTCGCCCTCTCCTTCGCTGGTCGAGTAGCGGCCGCAGGCCGCGTATCGAGACCCCCGTCCTCCAGCGCTGGTGGATCTCGCTGCGCCCGCTGCGCGGTCCGCTCGATCGGCAGGGGAGTCGCGGCACTCCAGGGGACGCGAACCGGGCTTCGCGCCTGCGCCAGAGCCCGTTCCCCGCCCAGTCGGCGTCACTGGCCCCGCCGAGTCGTCGCGAACCGGGTCGTCGATGCGCTTCAGGCCCCGCTTCGCGTCGAGTCGACCGACCTCGGGCCGAGCGCCGTTGTTGAAGTTGAACACCCAGAGTTTATCCAGCACTCGAATCAATTCGACTAGGCTTCGAGCATGACTGAGAACACCTCCGAGCTCCGGGTCGGCGTCGTCGGCCTCGGCTTCGCCGGCACCACCCACCTCGACGCCTTCCAGGCCCTTCCCGGCGCGCGCGTCGTCGCCCTCGCCGGTCAGGAGGAGGCGCGCCTGCGCGAACTCGGCGCGACCCGCGACGTTCCCGACCTCTACTCCGACTGGGAGGACCTCGTCGCACGCGACGACCTCGACGTCGTCTCGATCGGCGTACCCAACCACCTGCACCACCCCATCGCCGTCGCCGCGCTGGCGACCGGCAAGCACGTCTTCTGCGAGAAGCCGCTCGCGACCACCGCCGACCTCGCCGCCGAGATGGTCGAGGCCGCCCGCGCCGCCGACCGCGTGCTGGAGATCGCCTACAACCACCGCCGCCGCGCCGACGTGGCGTACCTCCGCCGCTACCTCGACGACGCTCCGCTCGGCGACGTCTACCACGCCCGCGCGAGCTGGCAGCGGCGCACCGGCATCCCCGGCATCGGCTCCTGGTTCACCAGCAAGGCACTGGCCGGAGGCGGTCCGCTGATCGATCTCGGCTCGCACGTCCTCGACATCGCGCTGCACCTGCTCGACGAGCCGCGCGTCACCAGCGTCTCGGCCGTCGCCTACGGCGAGATCGGGCGCTCCGGACGCGGCGGCCGCCCCTACGGAGTCGCGGCGAGCGGCACGCACGCGTTCGAGGTGGAGGACTTCTCGAGCGCGCTCCTGCGCCTGGACAACGGTCGCAGCCTGCAGCTCGACGCCTCCTGGGCCAGCTACTCCAAGGTCGACGAGGACATCGAGGTCGAGCTCCTCGGCTCCGCGGGCGGCGCCCGCCTGCACGTCGCCGACTACGCGACGGAGGGCACCGTGACCTTCTACTCCGAGGTCGCCGGCGCCCCCACCACCTCGCGCCCGACCATCCCGGTGCCGTCGGGCCACCACCGGTCGGTCATCGCCGAGTTCCTCGACGCGATCGCTTCGGGAGCCGACGTCCCGGCCGGCGAGCCCCGCTACTCCGGTCACTACGGCGAGTACGCGCTGCACCGCAGCCGCGTGATCGACGCGATCTACCGCTCCGCCGCCGAGAAGAAGGAGGTGGCGGTCGCATGAGCGCCCTCGACACGACCCCCGCGAGCACCCCGGCCGGACCCGTCGAGGTCCTCGTCTGGAACGAGTTCCGCCACGAGACCCGTGGCGACGAGACGGTGATGAAGCACTACCCGGAGGGCATCCACCGGGTCATCGCGGAAGGCCTCACGGATTCGCTCGGCGACGGCGTCGCGGTGCGCACCGCGACGCTCCCCGAGCCCGAGCACGGTCTCACCGAGGAGGCGTTGGCACGCACCGACGTGCTCCTGTGGTGGGGCCACATCGCGCACGGCGAGGTGTCGGACGAGGTGGTGCAGCGGGTGCTGCGGCACGTGCAGGAGGGGATGGGAATCCTGGTGCTGCACTCCGGCCACTACTCCAAGATCTTCCAGGCGCTGATGGGCACGACGTGCTCGCTGAAGTGGCGCAACGATCAGGACCGCGAGCTGGTCTGGACGATCGCTCCGACGCATCCGATCGCGCAGGGTGTTCCGAGCCCGATCGTGATCCCGCAGCAGGAGATGTACGGCGAGTACTTCGACATCCCTGTGCCGGAGGAGACGGTGTTCCTCTCGACGTTCACCGGCGGCGAGGTGTTCCGCTCGGGAGTCACCTACACGCGGGGCCTCGGGAAGGTGTTCTACTTCTCGCCCGGCGACCAGGACTACCCCGTCTACCACCACCCCGACATCCAGCGCGTGCTCGCGAACGCCGTGCGCTGGGCTCGCCCGACCCGCGAGCGCACCCCGCTCACCGCCGACCACCACCCCCGCGGCTGGTTCGAGAGCTGACGCCCCTCCTGCTGGTCGAGTAGCGCCGCAGGCGCGTATCGAGACCCGCGATGCCGGGAGGTGGCGGATCTCGATACGCCCGCTGCGCGGGCTACTCGATCAGCAGGGGGAGTTGGCGCCCCCTTCCCTTGCCGGTCGAGTAGCGCCGTAGGCGCGTACCGCCACCCGACACCCGGAGCCCGGCCGCCTAGAGTGCCGGGGTGACCGACCTCCTCGACCTCGTGGCGCGCGAGCCCGACGCGGTCCTGCGCTACGGAGCGGCTCCGCAGCAGATCGCGGACCGCTACGCCCCGCGATCATCCGGCCGCGGACGCGTCGTGCTCGTGCACGGCGGGTTCTGGCGCGCCCGCTGGGATCGCACGCACCTCCGTCCGCTCGCCGCGGCACTCGCCGACCGCGGTCACGACGTGCTGCTGCCCGAGTACCGCCGGGTCGGCGATCCCGGAGGCGGTTGGCCGGGGACCGGAGCCGACGTCGTCGCGTTCCTCGCAGCCCTGCCCGCTCTCATCGGCGCGGCTCCGCGGACGACGCTCGTCGGACACTCCGCCGGCGGGCATCTCGCCCTGTGGTCGCAGGCCGCGCATCCGTCGCCCCACGTCGAGGCGGTCGTGGCGCTCGCCGGAGTCGCCGACCTGCGCGCCGCCGCCGAGCTGGGCCTCAGCGACGACGCCGTGCTCGAACTGCTCGGCGACCATCCGCTCGCCCCCGCCGACCCGCTGCAGCTGCCGACACCTCCGATGCCCGTCACCCTCGTGCACGGCACGGACGACTCCGATGCGCCGCCGTCCCTCAGCCGTGCCTACGCGGCCCGGCATCCGTCCACGCGCCTCCTCGAACTCGCCGGAGCCGACCATTTCGATCTCGTCGACCCGCGCACCCCCGCCTTCGACACCCTCCTGACAGTGCTGCCGTGACCGCGAGAGGCCGCTCCGGAACGCCGACGACGGCGGACCGGAACGGCCTCCCGCGGACGGGGACCGACCTCAGCAGGACACGAGTCGCGCGACCCGGTCCGAGAGGGTTCCGGTGCTGCCGAGCAGGATCACCGTGTCGGCGCCGAGCGCGGTCACGTCCTGGAGCACCTTCGGCGGCACGCAGTCGGGACGTACCGCGAAGAGCGGGCTGCTCGTGAACCCGGCCGCCGTGGCCCCCGCGAGGGCGTCGGGGAAGTTCTCTCCGGTGGCGAAGTACACCGTGCTCGCCGAGGGGAACGCCGCGCGGTTCAGCTGCTCCGAGGTGTCGTAGCGGTCGGAGCCGCCGATGCGCGTCGCCGGTACCGGCAGCGAATTCTCGATGCCCTCGCTGACCGAGAGCGCGCTGCCCGCGATCGTGACGGAGCCTGCGCCGAGGTCGGTCAGCAGCCCCTTCGTGCGCGGGTCGGCCGAGGTCGCCCCGCCGTTGACGAGCAGCACGGGAGCGTCGACCGCACCGGCGGCCGCGCTGGCGCCGAGGGCGTCCGGGAACTTCTCGCCGGTCGCGATCCACGCCTTCGAGGCGCCGGAGCCGAACGCCGACCGCACGATCTTCTCGGCCGTGTCGTAGCGGTCGACGCCGCCGATCCGCTCGATCGAGCCGGCGTAGCGGGCGAGCTCCGCGTAGAGCGCGTCGCCGACGCTGAGTGCGGAGCCGACGACCACGATCCGCTGCGGCTGCAGCCGGGCCAGCTCCTGCTTCACGCTCGGGCTCATGCTGTCGCGGTCGACGAGCAGGAGGGGTCCGCCCTGGGTCGCTGCGGCGGGCGCGGCGGCCAGCGCATCCGGGAACTTCGCTCCGGTCGCGATGTAGGCGACGGGGACGCCGGGCGCGAAGGTCGCCTTCGAGATCTCGACGGCGGTGCCCTGCCGGTCGCTGCCCGAGAGGCGCTTCACATCGACGTCGGGCGTGGGGATGTCGGTGCGGTTGACGGTGAGCTTGTATTCCTGGCCGCGGACGATGTCCGACATCGGCCGGATGCTGACGTAGACGTTTCCGGCCGGAGCTGAGATGGGGACGGACCGAAGCGCGGCGCCGTCGCAATCGCCACCATCCAGGACGGTTTCCGTGATCTCGTCACCGGAGTTGTCGTACGTCGAGACGAGGAACAGCCGGTTCGCACCGAGCAGACAGGAGTACCGCAGATCGGCGCTGAGACGAGCGGGTTGCGAGAGCTGCAGACGGAAGAAGTCGCAGTCATCATTGCACCCAGCGCTCAGCAGAGAGCCGGCGATGGTCCTGCCGAGTTCGATGGGGTCCGCAGTTGCGGTCGACCCGTTGGGCTCGGTCTCGACGATGCCTGGTGTCACAGTCGCGAGCAGTGTGTAGGACTGGTTCGTGAGGATGGAGCCGCTGGTGACCGAGACGTAGAACGTGCCCGAGTCGACGTACATCGCCAAAGCTCGGACCTTGCTGCCGTCGTAATCCGCGGTCGAACCGTAGTACTCGTAGAGACCTGCCCCGCTCGCGTCGAGCACGTCGATCAGGAATCGACCGTCCGTCCCGAGATCGTCGGAGAAGCGCAGATCGATCTGAAGGCGGCCTGCAGTGCTCGTCGTCATCTTGTAGATGTCGCAGTCCGACCAGTTGCGGCAGTTGCCAGCCGCGAACACGCCCGACACCGTCGTTCCCAGCGCCAGTGGCTGCGCAGTCGCCGTGCTGTTGTTCGGCTCCACCTCCAGCACCTCCGCCGCCCGCGCCGGTGGCGCGGCGAGGAGCGTCGCGAGCAGGAGCAGCAGCACGAGAAGGGCGAGCAGCAGGCGGGCGAGTGGACGAGGAGCGGCGTGGGACGACATCGGTCGCCTTTCTCGGCAGTGAGGAGTGGTTCCGGACGCCGCGGCCGCCTCGAAGGGGCCGCGTGCCGCTCACTGTAGGGACGCCCCGAACGCGGGTCGATGGGCACCACTGCCCATGCTCGACCGCGTGGAATCCCGCCCGCGCTACAGCGCCGGCGGGTACAGGAAGAGGGGCACCTGCGCCGTCGGGTACGTCCGCGTCACGTAGCTGTGCTTGCCGCCGTAGTTGTACTCCTCGAGGAGCACGGTGCCGTCGTCGTTCACCTTCTGCACGTACGAGACGTGGTTGTAGGTCCACCACGCGACGCAGCCCACGATCGGCACGCTGCTCGTCGCCCAGCCCTTGGCGGCCCAGTTGTCGGGCCACTCCCACGCGCTGCCGCCCATCGGGGTGATGTTCCCCCAGGTGTACGTCCACGGCGCGGCGGTCGCGCCGGCATCGCGGTTGAGGCGCCAGGCCACGAAGTCGACGCACTCGCGGTAGTAGTAGCCGAGCGGCGAGAGTCCGCCGCCGTCGTCGTCGATGGTCTCGTAGGGCCACGGGTAGTCGTCGCCCACGGCGCGCGTCTGCACGGTCGTGAACTCGCCGCCGTTCGAGCCCGAGAGCACGGCCGCCTGGCGGCTCGCCTCGTCGAGCTGCGCCTGCGTCGGCGCGGCGAAGGCGTCGCGCACGGCGGTCTGCCCGGCGGTCTCGGAGGAGACGGTGAGGTTCTGCAGGCCCGCTCGGTTCGCGGCGGTGCCGGCTCCGCCCGAGGCGGCGGTGGTGCCGCGGGCGCCGTACGCCGGGATCGCGGTGGTCGCGACGAGTCCGCCGACGATCGAGAAGGTGGCGAAGCCGAGCGCGCGGCGGCTGAGCGAGGGGGTGCTCGACGGGGCGGGGCGGGCGGAGGAGCGCGGGGTGGTCGCAGCGCGCGCGGGAGCGACGACGCGGGCCGTGGCCGGAGCCGACGCAGAAGGAGTGACAGACGCAGCAGGAGCGACGATCGCAGCAGGAGCACCAGCAGCAGGCACGACACCCACACTCTCTCGAGCCGCAGCAGCCTCCGCCGCTCGCGCCTCGCGCCGCGTCAACGGCACCGGTGCCGCCCCCTCCACGCGCTCCGGATCCTCGGGAACGCCAGGGTTCGACACGCGCGCGTACTCCTCGGGATCGTCCGTCCGCGGGGCTTCGGGGCCACCGGCGGGGCCGGTCGGGCACCGGCGAGGAGCGAGTCTAACCCGACCCTCGCAGATAACGAAAGGATCACGACCCGTCCTGCGGTCCCCGGTGCCAGGATGGACGGGCAAGGGAAGGAGCCGTCCATGACCGAGTCCACCCCCACGGGTCCCGTGCTCGTCGGCGTCGCCGAGGGCCAGCGACCGGAGGTCCTGCGCACCGCCGCGCGCTTCGCGAAGGACTTCGGCGCTCCGCTCCTCGTCCTCTACGCCGCCCCCGATCCCTACCTCGTCGGCGAGTACGTCGATCCGATGACGGGCGCGATCCCGGTCGTCGGTCGAGGCCGTCCGGCCGATCGCCCGACCGCTCCGCCGAGCCTCGTGGCCGAGGTCGAGTCGATCCTCGACGGCGCCGAGCACACGTTCCAGGTCGCGGAGGGCGAGCCCGCGCTCGCGCTCAGCGATGCCGCCGAGAAGACGGACGCGCGCATGATCGTCGTCGGCACCCGCGACTCCGGGGTGCTCGCGAGCATCGCCGAGTTCCTCAGTGGCAGCGTCGCCGTGCACCTGGCCCACCGCCAGCACCGGCCCGTCGTGGTGGTGCCGCGTGCCGAGCGCGACCCGGCGCACCGCGTGCCGTGGGATCTGGCGGAGTGACGCGCCCGCTGCACCTGCGCGCCGGTCCGATCCTCCTCGTCGCGGCGGGCGGCTCCGTCGGGACCGCCGCCCGGTACGCGACCGCGCTCGCACTGCCTCCGGTCGGGGGCCTGCCCCTGCCGACGATCGCGGTGAACCTCGTCGGCGCGTTCCTCCTGGGCGTGCTCCTCGAGTCGCTCGCCCGGAGCGGCCCCGACGACGGCGGCCGTCGCACGGCACGGCTCCTTCTCGGCACGGGCGTGCTCGGCGGCTTCACCACCTACAGCGCGTTCTCGCTCGACACCGCGGAGCTGCTCCTCGCGGGACGCGTCGCCGAGGCCGCGCTCGCCGTCGCGATCACGCTGGTGCTCGGCACCTCGGCCGCCGTGCTCGGCATCCTGCTCGCCCACCGCACCGCGCGCGCAGAACCGACTCCCGCCGGACGGGCCGCGGAGTGACTCCGCTCGCCCTCCTCCTGGGCACGGCGTTGGCCGGTGGTGCCGGCTCGGCCGCCCGCCTCGTGGTCGACGGAGTCGCGCGCTCGCTCGTGCCCGTCCGCTGGCCGATCGGCACGGCCCTGATCAACGTGGCCGGTTCGCTGCTGCTGGGGCTCGTCGCCGGTCTCGCTCTCGCGGGCGTCGTCGCCGAGGAGTGGCGGATCCTGCTGGGCATGGGGCTCCTGGGCGGATTCACCACCTTCAGCACGGCGAGCGTCGAGGCCGCGCGGATGCTGCTCGAGGGGCGCCGGGCCGCGGCCCTCGCCTACGGCGTGGGCACGTGGGCGGCGGCGCTCGCCGCGGCGCTCCTCGGTCTCGCCCTCAGCGGGGCCCTCTTCTAGGGGTATATCCCGGGGCCCGGGGGCCCTCGACCGCCGTGTCGATGCGCGATCATGGATCCGTGACTTCCGTGGGGGGCGTTCGGGATCTGAGGGTGGCCGTCGTCGACGACCAGCCCCTCTACCGGCAGATGCTGGCGTCGATGCTGCGCTCGGTGCCCGGCGTGCGGAGCGTCGTCGACGCCTCCTCCGTCGCCGAGGCGCGCGAGCGGCTGCAGCCGGAGTCGCTCGACGTCGCGATCCTCGACATCGAGCTGGGCGACGGCGACGGCATCGAGCTGGGCCGCGAGCTGCGCGCCCGCAATGCCGAGCTCGCCGTCGTGCTGCTCTCGGCCGTCGACGCGATGCACCGCTTCCTCCGGCTCGACCGCTCCGAGGCGCGCGGCTGGAGCTACCTCTCGAAGACGTCCTCGCTCTCGACCCCGGCTCTGCTGACGGCGATCCGCGCGACGTCCGACGGGCGGACCGTCCTGGATCCGGCCCTCGTCGCCGCCCGCACCGCCCGCCGCAACTCGCCCGTCGCCGCCCTGAGCCGCCGGCAGTACGAGGTGCTGACCTGGCTCTCGGCGGGCCTGACCAACGCCGCGATCGCCGAGAAGCTGGGCATCGCCGTCCGCTCGGTCGACAACCACGTCAACGCGGTCTACGCGGGCCTGGGCCTGCGCGCCGACGGCGCCCGCAATCCGCGGGTCGAGGCGACCCTGCAGTTCCTCGAGCACACCGGATGACCCTCGTCGACGGCACCCGGCCCACGCGCGAGGACCTCCGCCAGGACAACCGCATCCTGATCGGAGTCGTGTCGCTCCTGGGCGGCGTGCTCTCGGTGCTGGCCGCGCTGCAGGCGGTCTTCGCGCTCGGCATGCTGTCGCAGACGGTCCGCGGAGTGGCGGGCGGGCCCGTCCTGGACGTCGTGGTCCGGGTGAGCGTCAACGTCTCGGCGATCGCCCTGGCCGTCCTGCTGCTCGCGGTGCTGCGCCCCGAGCGGTTCCCGCGCCGCGTCTCGCTGCCCGCGGTCGTCGCGCTCGCGGTGGGCGTCGCTCTCGTGCGCTGCACGCTGCAGGTGCTCGCGGGCGTCTATCCGCTCGACGCGATCGACGCTCTCGTCATCGAGCTGGCCGTCGGCACCGTCGTCATCGGCATGATCACCGCGTTCGGCTTCCTGCTCGTGCGCACCGCGCGGCGGGTGCGCGAGAAGGAGCGCGAGAACGCCCGCGTGCTGCTCCAGGCGGTCCAGGCCGTGCAGGCGCTGCAGGAGGAGGAGCTGCGCGTGCGCCGCGAGGTCGCGCAGAATCTGCACGGACGGCTCCAGAACTCGCTCGTCGTGCTGAGCGCGGAATTGCGCGCGGCGGCCGGCGCCCCGGCCGATCCCTCCCGCGTCGTCTCGATCGCCGACCGCCTCGACGAGCTCCGCGAGCAGGAGGTGAGAGCCGCGAGCGGCGCGCTCTACCCGGTCGACATCGACCACGGCCTGGTCGCGGCGGTCCGCGACCTCCTCGCCCGGCTCCCGCTCGAGATCGCGGTGGAGCTCGACATCGACGAGCGCTACGCCGAGGTGGAGGAGCGCGCCGTCCCCCTGGAGCAGCGCGTCCTGCTCGTGCGCACGGTCGAGGAGGCGCTGACGAACGCGCTCAAGCACGGCGGGGCGGACGCGGTGCGGCTGACGGTCGCGGTCGACGACGCTCCTGCCGTGCTGGTGTCCCTGGAAGACGACGGGCGGGGCCCGGGCGAGGCTCCGGAGTGGAGCGGTCTCGACCGCCTGGCCCGCCAGTTCGCGGTCTACGGAGGCGGGCTCGAGCTGCTGCCGTCCGCCTCGGGTGGCGCGCGGCTCGCGGCGCGCCTGCCGGTGCGGGACTGAGGCCGTGACGGCGTCGCCGGGGCGCCGATCCCGATCCCGCAGGGGAGGGGCCCTCGCGCCCGCCGATCTGCCAGAGTGGGCCCATCCGCACCAGAGCGGACGCGGGGGGTCCGAGTGAGTGACGGAGTCGTGAGCGCGCGCGCCGACGAGACGATCGTGCTGCCGAACGGCGACCGGGCCCGCGCCTCCGCGCGCATCCGTGCTCTCCGCCTCGGCGTCGGTGCCGCGGGGCTGCTCCTCACCGCCGTCCTGCTCGTGCCGAACGCGACCGCGCTGCCCGCGCTCGGCCTGCCGTTCCTCGTGCTGCTCACCGCGATGTGGATCACCGCGTCGTTCCGGCTCGAGCTCTCCTCCGGCATCGGCACCGTGACCTTCGGAGTCGGGGTGTCGGTCCTCGCGTTCCTCGCCGAGGACGTCCCGCGGCCCCAGGCGCTGGTGCTCTGGGTGCTGGCGCTCGCCGCGTACCTGATCGTCAACCGGCGGCCGTGGATGGTGATCGTCTACCTGACCGGGCTCGCCGGCCTGTCGGGCGGCGCGTTCCTCCTGACGCTCTCGCTCTTCCCGCACACGGGCTGGTGGCCCGTGATCGCCGCCGTCCCCGCGGTGCTCGCCTACGGTCTGCTCTCGATCGGGGTCGAGTACCTGCAGGCGTGGCTGACGCTCGACGAGGTGCCGGACGCGCCGCGCCCCACCCTGCGCGCGGACCGCGTCGCCCTCGCGCTCGCCCTGAACATCGGACTCGTGGCGCTCGCCTACGGGGCCCGGCTCTCCTCCGGGATCGAGCGGATCGACCTGGGCGTCGGCGTCGACATCCGCTCGGCCAACACGCTGCTGCTGATCGCGCTGGCGATCGCCGTGGTCAGCCAGCAGCTGCGCCGCACCCGCGTCGAGCGCAAGCTCGAGGGCCTCGTGCAGGCGTCGCTCGCGCTGCCGTGGGGCGACCAGGCCGCGATCTTCGAGACGCTCGAGAAATCCGCGCGGCAGTCGATCCCGTCGGCGAGCATCCGCATCGCGGAGGAGCCGGGCCGGCCCTTCGAGCTGTCCGCGCCCGTGACCGCGCCGGGCACCGGCGTCCGCCACGTGGTCCTCACCCGCCGCCCCGACTCCGACGGCTTCAGCCCCCTGGAGCACAGGACGCTGCTGGCCCTCGCCCACATCGCCACCCAGGCCCTCTACGACCGCCGCAACACGCGCGCCCTGCGCGATGCGGCCACGACGGATTCGCTCACGGGCCTCACGAACCTCCGCGGACTCTACGAGGAGTTCGACGCGATCACCGATCCGTCGCGCCGGGCGATGCTGTTCATGGACCTCGACGCCTTCAAGGCGATCAACGACACCCACGGCCACTCGACGGGCAACACGGTCCTCGAGGAGGTCGGCCGCCGGATCCGCGAGAGCGTGCGCAGCGACGACGTCGTCGCGCGCATCGGCGGCGACGAGTTCGCCGTGCTGCTCGACTCGGCCACGGCGGGAGCCGTCGCCCAGCGCATCAGCCGCGCGGTCGAGCGCCCCGTCCTCGTCGGCGGCCTCACCCTCCACCCCCGCATCAGCATCGGCGCCCCGGTCGCCGTCGACGGCGGCAGCTTCGACCGGGTCATGCAGGAGGCCGACGAGCGGATGTACGAGTCGAAGAAGGAGCGCAAGGGGGCGCCCCAGGACCCGACGGGCGAGGACCTGCTCACCGAGATCCACGAGGCCGTGCTCGACGAGGCGGTGCGCGTCGCGTTCCAGCCGGTCATCGACGTGGCCGAGCGCCGCATCATCGGCTTCGAGGCCCTCGCCCGTTACACCCGCCGCGACGGCACCCCGCTGAGCCCGCCGACGCTCGTCGACGTCGCCCGCTCACTGGGCCTGCTCGATCGGCTGACGATGCAGATCATCGACCAGGCCGTCGCCTGCATGGTCGAGTTCCGCGGGATCGACGACACGATCACGTTCCTCAGCGTCAACCTCGAGGCCGACCAGCTCCTGCACGACGACCTCCTCGACCTCGTCCGCGGCCACCGCACGGCCGAGAAGGGCATCCAGCTCTGCCTGGAGCTGACCGAGGGCTCGATCGGCCGCGTCGACGCCGAGGTGATCGAGCGGGTGCGCCGGCTGACGGAGGAGGGCATCGCGATCGCCCTCGACGACTACGGCCAGGAGCACGCGGCCGCCGCCGCCCTGCTCACCGTGCCGCTGAGCATCGTGAAGATCGACCGCGTCTTCCTGGCGGACGAGGAGAACCCGAAGCACGCCACGATCCTCCGCTCGATCATCAACCTGGTGTCGGACCTCGACATGCACACGATCGTCGAGGGCGTCGAGACCCCGTCGGCCCACGCGCTGCTGACGTCGCTGCGCGCGGAGCGGGCGCAGGGCTACTTCTACGGCCGGCCGCTGTTCCCGGAGCTGGTGAAGGAGCGCCTGCGGACGACGGGGACGGCGGCGCTGCCGGACCAGGCGGGCTGAAGGGCCGGGATGCCCGCATCACTCCCGTCGAGGTCTTGTGACTGAGCGCGACACCACCAGGCTCCTGGCCTGGAGCACCGAGCTGCGGACCGTCCATCAGCGCCTGCGGCAGGCGCTGGCCGTCTCTCGGGAGGCAGTGCAGGACGGCGCGAGCGCCGAGCGGGCGGGCCGCGACCTGCTGATCTTCTGCCACGGCTTCTGCACGGCTCTCGACGGCCACCATCGCGGCGAGGACCACGCGCTGTTCCCGGCGATCGAGGGCTCGCACCCGCATCTGGCTCCGGTCCTGAGGAACCTCGAGCGGGACCACTCGATGATCGGCCACCTCCTCGGCGATCTGCGCGAGGCCCTGGACCGGGCCGCCTCGCCCGGCGAGCTCGATCGGCACCTGGAGGGGGTGGCGGCGATCATGGAGAACCACTTCCGCTACGAGGAGAGGCAGCTGCTCACGGTGCTCGAGGACCTGCAGCTGGACGCACCGGTGCAGGAGGTCCTCGGACCGCTGTGAGTCGAGCCGGCCGTTCTCCGGCCGCCGACCCTCATCGCCGTTGGACGTTTCTCGCTGCTCTCAGCTCCTGGAAGCAGCAGAAAGTGGCGAACGGTCCGGCGCCGGTCGGCCTCCCGGGGCACGGGGGGGGTGTGACGGAGGCTCGTTCGGGCACTTATGAGCAGGTGTACGTCACCCCGTCCACCACGTGCACGCCCTCGCCCAGCTCCGCGCACGTCGCGAAGAGCCCGCCGAACAGCGTCCCCAGCAGGACCGCTCCGGCCGTGAACAGCACGATCGTCACCGACGCGACGATGATCCCCGCGAGCGCCAGCCCGCGCGGCCCGCCGTCATGGCGACTCCTCCGGAACGCGAGGATGCTCAGCACCAGCCCCGCGACGTCGAACACCGGGAACAGCGCGAGTACGAGCCCGGTGACGGCCAGCACCACCGTCGTCGTGTACGCCGGCGAGGCGGCCGTGCGACCCGTGCTCACGCCCGCCCCTGCAGGATCAGGTTCCAATACACCCACGGCAGCACGAACCGGTCCGCGAGGAACGTCGCCCGACGCTCCTTCGCGAGCCCCTTCCAGAACGGGATCGTCGGCTTCGGGCGATAGCGGTCGTCGAACTCGGCGAACACGACCGTCTTCCGCGAGACGACGAACGGGCAGACGGAGTAGCCGTTGTAGGTCATCGGCAACGGCTTCCCCTTCCGCGCCGCCACGAGGTTCTCGGCCAGCGTCTTCGCCTGCGGGCGCAGCGCCCCGCCCGACTTCGAGTTGGTCGTCGCGGCCGCGTCGCCGAGCGACCAGACGTCCGGGAAGCGGACGTGCCGCAGCGTCAGCGGGTCGACCTCGACGAAGCCCCCGGCGGTCAGACCGGAACCCTCGAGGAAAGCGGGCGCCGACTGCGGGGGCACGACGTGCAGCACGTCGTAGGCCAGCGTCTCGCGGTGGTCGCCCTCCAGGCCCTCGAGCGACGTCGAGTGGTCGGGTCCGAGCAGCGCGGTGGGGCTGTCGTCGCCCGCGAGCTCGATCGTCTGCGACGCGGCGTCCACTTCGACGAGCTCGCGGTCGTAGTGCACCTCGATGCCGTACTCGGCGACCTTCCGCTCGAGCTCGGCGTCGATGAGCGGCATGCCGAACAGCGTCGGCGTCGGCACGACGAGCACCACGTGGATGTCGTCGAGCACGCCGGTCTTCCGCCAGTAGTCGCAGGCCAGGTACATCGGCTTCTGCGAGGCCCCGGAGCAGGTGGCCGGCCCGCTCGGCTGCGTGAAGACCACGGTTCCCGAGCGGACGTCGCGCAGCACGCTCGACGCCTTCCGCGCGTACTCGAACTCGTAGTTCGAGATGCCGACCGGCGACTCCATCGCCTCGACGAGGCCCGGCACCGCGTCCCAGTCCTTCCGGATGCCCGGGCACACCACGAGCTGACCGTAGCCGACCGCGCGACCGCCCTCGAGCGTCACCGTCTTGGCCACCGGGTCGATCGTCGCGACCCGGTCCCGGATCCACGTCACGCCCTTCGGCGTCACCTCGCCCTGCGGACGGGTCGCCTTCGAGGCGGGCGCCGTGCCTCCGGCGACGTGCGAGAACATCGGCTGGTAGTAGTGCGTCGTGCGCGGCTCGATCACCGCGACGTCCGACACTCCGTAGCGCCGCAGCCGCCCCGCCACCGAGAGCCCGGCGTTGCCACCGCCGATGACGAGCACGTCGTGGTGCAGGGCGGGGGAGCCGGAGTCGGTCATGTGCCCACCGTAGGGGCCACCCCGCCCGCCGTCACCGGGTGCCCGCGCCCCTTGCGCGCCGGCCGCCGACGACCTAGCTCACACCGCGTACAGCTCGACCGGCTCCAGCACGAACCCGACCTCGACCCCCGGCGCCAGCTCGCGCCGCGCCGCCTCGGCCGGAGTCACGTCGGCCGCGAGCACCCGCCCGTGCACCCGCACCGCATCCCCGCGCGGCTCCAGGTCGACGATCTCCTCCCGCAGTCCGCTCTCACCCAGCGTCACCGCGGAGGGGCGCACCGCGGCGGCGACGGCCGACCCCGCCGAAGCATCCGAGACCCCCGCGATCTCGCGCCCGTCCTCCAACCGCAGCCCCGCGGCCGTCCGCACCCCGCGCACCAGGCGCAGCCCCGACAGCTCGGCGGTGAACGCCGTGCGCGGCCGCTCGAGCACGTCGGCGGTCGGCCCCTCCTCAACCACGCGGCCCTCGTGCAGCACGACGACGCGGTCGGCGAGAGTCCACGCGTCGAGCACGTCGTGGGTGACGAGGATCGTGGTGCGGTCGGCGAGCACGGTCCGCAGCATCCGCCGCAGCACCGGCGCGACCCGCACGTCGAGCGCCGCCATCGGCTCGTCGAGCAGCAGGAGTCGCGGATCCGTCGCGAGGGCACGCGCGAGTGCCACGCGCTGGGCCTGCCCGCCCGAGAGGGTCCCCGGCCGGCGATCGGCGAGGGTCAGGGCGTCCACATCGGCGAGGCGGCGCTCGGCGCGCGCGCGCGCCTCCGCCCGGCCCACCCCCGCGCTGCGCGGACCGAACGCGGCATTCTCGCGGACGCTCAGGTGCGGGAACAGCAGCGGGTCCTGCGCGAGCAGGGCGACGCCGCGACGGTGCGGGGGAGTCCACGCGCCGGGCCCGAAGAGGACGGAGTCGCCCAGGCGAGCGCTGCCCGCATCGGGCCGGACGAGGCCCGCGAGCAGCTCGATCAGAGTCGACTTGCCGGCGCCGTTGGGCCCGAGCACCGCCACGGTCTCGCCGTCGGCGACCTCGAGCGCCACGTCGAAGCCGCGGGAGGCGAGGCGCGCCTCGAACCGCAGGGTCACGAGCGCACCCCTCGCCGGCCGTACGCCAGCCCGATCACCAGCACCGCCACGATCACGAGCACCAGGGCCAGCGCGACGGCCGCATCGGGATCGCTCTCGCGCTGCAGGTAGATCTCGAGCGGGAGGGTGCGCGTCACTCCCTCGAGGCTGCCCGCGAAGGTCAGCGTCGCGCCGAACTCGCCGAGCGCTCGGGCGAACGACAGGATCGCTCCGCTCGCCAGCCCCGGCAGGATCAGCGGCAGGGTGACCCGGCGCAGCACGGTGCCCGGCGACGCGCCGAGGGTCGCGGCGACCGCCTCGTAGCGCGCCCCCGCCGTGCGCAGCGCGCCCTCCAGGCTCAGCACCAGGAACGGCAGCGCCACGAACGTCTGCGCGAGCACCACCGCGGTCGTCGAGAACGCGATCCGCACCCCCACCGCGTCGAGCGCACCGCCCAGCAGGCCGAGCCGACCGAAGGTGTAGAGCAGCGCGAGTCCGCCGACGACCGGCGGCAGCACCAGCGGCAGCAGCACCAGCGCGCGCAGGATCCGCTGCCCCGGGAACGCGGTGCGCGCGAGCACCAGCGCCATCGGCGTCCCGAGCAGCACGCACAGGAGGGTCGCCGCGGCCGATGTGCGCAGGCTCAGCAGGAGTGCCGCGACCGAGGAGTCGGAGGTGATCAGCGGCACGAAGCGCGGCCAGTCGACCCGCGCGAGGATCGCGACGAGCGGCAGCAGGACCAGCAGCGCGCCGACCGCGGCGAGGGCCGCGACCCAGCGCGGCGGCGCGGATCCGGTGCGCATCAGGTGCGCGGCAGCGGCGTCTCGACGATCACGGTGGTCGCCTTCACCACCGCGGTGGCGGGGGAGCCGGGCTCGAGGCCGAGCTCGCGCACCGCCTCACTGCTCATCAGCGAGACCACCCGGTGCGGTCCGCACTGCAGCTCGACCTGCGCCATCACGGTGTCCATCACGATGCTCGTCACGATGCCGACGAACCGGTTGCGGGCCGAGCGCGCGACGGGCGACGGATCCTCGGGCAGCACGGCGTTCGCCCGGGCCAGCTCGGCCACCGCGAGACCGTCGACGACGAGGCGGCCGGAGGCGTCCTTGCCGCTCTCGAGGACCCCGTTGTCGATCCAGCGGCGCAGGGTGTCGTCACTCACTCCGAGGGCGGCGGCGGCGTCTCGGATCCGAATCTGCGGCATGAGGAGGAGTCTACGACCGCGGACGCGGAGACGCCGGGCCGCTTCCACGGGAGGCCGTCCCATGGCAACCCCCTACAGCTCCGGCGGGAGCGCGACGGAGGCTGTCGGCGTCGAGGAGGAGGAGGACGCATGCGCGCCATGACCTACCGGGGTCCGTACAAGATCCGTGTCGAGGAGAAGGACCGGCCCCGCATCGAGCACCCGAACGACGCGATCGTGCGGGTGATGCTCGCCGCGATCTGCGGCTCCGATCTGCACCTGTACCACGGGCTCATGCCCGACACGAGGATCGGCCACACCTTCGGCCACGAGTTCATCGGAGTGGTCGACGAGGTCGGCTCGTCGGTGCGGAACCTGAAGGTCGGCGACCGCGTGATGGTGCCGTTCAACATCTACTGCGGCACGTGCTTCTTCTGCGCGCGCGGCCTCTACTCCAACTGCCACAACGTGAATCCGAACGCCACGGCCATCGGCGGCATCTACGGCTACTCGCACTCCACCGGCGGCTACGACGGCGGGCAGGCCGAGTACGTGCGCGTGCCGTTCGCCGATGTGGGGCCGAGCGTGATCCCGGAGTGGCTGCCCGACGAGGACGCGCTGCTGCTGACCGACGCGTTCTCGACCGGGTACTTCGGCGCGCAGCTCGGCGACATCGTCGAGGGCGACACGGTCGTGGTGCTCGGGGCCGGGCCCGTCGGCCTCGCCGCCGCCCGCTCCTCCTGGCTGATGGGAGCGGGTCGCGTGATCGTCGTCGACCAGCTCGAGTACCGGTTGGCGAAGGCGCGCGACTTCGCGCTCGCCGAGACGGTGAACTACCTCGAGCACGACGACGTCGTCGTGCACCTGAAGAAGACGACGGGCGGCCTCGGTGCCGACGTCGTCATCGACGCGGTCGGGGCGGAGGCGGACGGGAATCTCATCCAGCACGTCACCTCGGCGAAGCTCAAGCTCCAGGGCGGCTCGCCGGTCGCGCTCAACTGGGCGATCGACGGCGTGCGCAAGGGCGGCACGATCTCGGTGATGGGCGCCTACGGTCCGCTCTTCAGCGCCGTGAAGTTCGGCGACGCGATGAACAAGGGCCTCACGCTCCGGATGAACCAGGCGCCGGTCAAGCGCCAGTGGCCGCGCCTGCTCGAGCACATCCGCGCGGGGTACCTGAAGCCCAGCGACATGATCACGCACCGCATCCCACTCGAGCACATCGCCGAGGGGTACCACCTGTTCTCGTCCAAGCTCGACGGCTGCATCAAGACCGTCGTGGTGCCGTAGGAGGTCACCGTGCCGTACACCGCCGACAAGCCGATCCCGCCGCCGACCGCGGAGGAGCTGCGCGCCCGCATCCCCGGCTGGGGCGCCGACCTCGACCCGGCCGACCGGCCCTCGTTCCCGCGCGAGCGCTTCGATCTCGAGACCGGGGCGCACTGGCACAAGCCCGAGCCGATGGATCCGGGGGAGTACCGCGAGAAGAGCATCGAGCACGAGGAGCTGCCACCCGTCTTCGGCACCGCTCAGCCGTTGCACGGGGTCTCGGGAGCGATCCGCCGCTACGCGTACGACCGCTTCAGCGAGGGGCGCGCGGCCCACTGGCTGCTGCTGGTGCTGGGCGACCGGGTCGACGCGACCGGGGCGCACCTGCGCTCCCTGGCGACGCTGCGGCCCGACAACCCTGTCACCGAGACGGGCGTGCTCTCCGAACTGAAGGCGCACCCGATCGCGTCGCGGCGCGGCCGCTCGGACGTGCGGCACCAGGTGCTGGATCCGCTGCTGGTCGCGGGGCCCTGGGTGCTCGGCGGGCTCGCGGTGGTGGCACTGGGCCGGCGGCTGCTGCGCTGAGGGCGGTCGTCAGGGAGCGCCGAAGCCGGCCGCGGCGAGGACCGCGCGGCCGGCGTCCCCGGTGACGAACGCGGTGAACGCGGCGGCCGCCTCGGAGTCGGCGAGCGGGGCGATCGGGTAGGTGTTCACCGCCTGCTCGGCCTCGGCGAACGGCACGCCGAGCACGTCGTCGCCCGCGGCCCGGATGTCGGTGACGTAGACGAGGCCGGCGTCGGCCTCGCCCGAGCGGACCTTGCCGAGCACGTCGGTGACCGACGACTCCTCGCTGACGGGCTCGATCGTGAGGCCCGCCGCGCGCTCGACGGCGTCGGCCGCGGCTCCGCACGGCACCTGCGGTGCGCAGACGACCGTCGCCACGCCCTCGCGGGCGAGGTCGGCGAGGGAGCGGACCCCCGCGGGATTCCCCGGCGGCACGGCGATCTCGAGCACGTTCGTCGCGAACGGCACGGGATCGGCGGCGGTGAGCCCCGCCTCCTGCACCGTCCGCATCGTCGCGGTGTCGGCCGAGGCGAAGACATCGGCCGGTGCGCCGTTCTCGATCTGCGTGGCGAGATCGGAGGAGCCGGCGAACGAGAGCTCGACCGTGGTGCCGGGGTTCGCGGCCTCGAACTCGTCGGCGAGCTCGGTGAAGACGCCGGTGAGGGAGGCGGCGGCGAAGACGGTGATGCCGCGCGGCTCGGGCGCGGCGTCGGGGTCGGTGGAGGGGGAGCAGCCGGCGAGGGAGCCCGTCAGAGCCACCGCGGAGAGGGCGGCGAGGGAGCGGACGCGGAGCATGGGGATCCTCGGGTTGGAGCGTTTCCGCATCTGCAGCTGTTCGTCCACCTTACGACTTCGTATGCGGAGACCGGGCGGCGGCGGGCCGGACCGCCGGAGCACGTGAGGCGATGAGCCCTGGCAGAACCTCAGCCGAGAAGGGGCACTGACCGCTGACAGCCGAGAGACCCCCTTCTCAGCTGATGTTGTGCGCGCCTCCCGTCCCGGAACCGCAGGATCCGCCCCGTGCGCGCGGCCGCGGCGCCCGGCATGGCATCGTCGAGGGGACGTCGACGAGGAAGAGGACGAGCATGCCGGAGACCACGCGGACCAGGAGCGCACTCGTCGTGCGCGGCGGCTGGGAGGGGCACCAGCCGGTCGAGGCGACCGACCTGTTCCTCCCGTTCCTCGAGGAGCAGGGCTTCGCGGTCCGCGTCGAGGACTCGCCCGAGGTCTACGCCGACGCCGACGCGATGGCGGGCCTCGACGTCGTCGTGCAGTGCGTGACCATGTCGGAGGCGTCGCCCGCCGCGATCGCGGGCCTGCGCGCCGCGGTGGCCGGCGGCACCGGGTTCACCGGCTGGCACGGCGGCATCGCCGACTCCTTCCGCGCCTCCTCCGACTACCTGCAGCTCGTCGGCGGCCAGTTCGCCACGCACCCCGCGGTGGCGGAGGGGAGCGAGGACGCCTTCCGTCGGCACCGGATCGAGTTCACCGGCGTCGAGCACCCGATCACCGCCGGGCTCGAGGACTTCGAGCTCGTGACCGAGCAGTACTGGGTGCTGCACGACGATCTCAACGACGTGCTCGCCACGACCACGCATCCCGCCGAGGCCTGGCAGGAGTGGCACCGCCCCGTCACGTCGCCGGCGGTCTGGACCCGGGACTGGGGGCGCGGGCGCATCGCGGTGAGCACCCCTGGGCACAGCGTCGAGGTGCTGCGGCATCCGACGGTGCGCACGCTCGTGGAGCGCGGGATCCTCTGGACCGCGCGAGTGCTCTGATGCGAGTGCTCTGACCCGGCCGCCCCGCCCCGAATCCTCCGACGCCGGCTGCTCCGCTCAGCCCCCGCCGACCTCGACCGAAGGACCTCCCCATGACCGACCGCCTCCGCGTCGTCGCCGCCACCCCGATCAGCGACGAGCTGATCGCCCGCGTGGTGGAGCTCGAGCCGCGCGTCGACTTCGTCGCCGATCAGAGCCTGCTCCCGCCGATGCGCCACCCCGGCGACCACGGCGGTGATCCCGCCTTCGAGCGCACTCCCGAGCAGCAGGCCGCGTTCGACGAGCTCGTCGACTCCGCCGAGGTCCTCTACGGCGTCCCGGACGAGACGCCGTCGGCCCTCGCGCGCACCGTCGCCGCGAACCCGTCGCTGCGCTGGGTGCAGACGATGCCGGCGGGCGGCGGCGGCCAGGTGAAGGCGGCTGGGCTCGACTCCGACGCGCTCGAGCGGATCGCGTTCTCGACGAGCGCGGGCGTCCACTCCCAGCCGCTCGCCGAGTTCTCGGTGTTCGGACTGCTCGCCGGCGCCAAGTCGCTGCCGAGGCTCCAGGAGCTGCAGCAGCGGAAGGAGTGGGGCTCGCGCTGGACGATGGGCCTGATCTCGGAGCAGACGATCCTGATCGTCGGACTCGGGACCATCGGCCGGGCCACCGCGCAGAAGCTCCAGGGACTCGGCGCGCGCGTGATCGGCACGAGTCGGCACGAGGACTCCGTCGAGCACGTCGACGAGATCGTGCGGCCCGACGCGATCGCCGAGGTGGCCGAGCGGATCGACGGGGTCGTCGTGACGCTGCCCGGCACCTCCGCCACCGAGAAGCTGGTCGGCGCCGCGTTCTTCGAGGCGCTGCGGCCGGGAGCGACGCTCGTCAGCGTCGGCCGCGGCACTGTGATCGACGAGGACGCGCTGCTCGCGGCACTCGACGACGGCCGCGTCGGCTGCGCGGTGCTGGACGTGACCGCGCAGGAGCCGCTCGCCGCGGACAGCCCGCTGTGGACGCATCCGGCCGTGCTGATCAGCCCGCACACCGCGGCGCTGAACTCCGCCGAGGACCGGCTGATCGCCGAGCTCTTCGCGCGCAACGCGACGCGGTTCCTCGACGGCGAGGAGCTGATCAACCGCGTCGACACGGTCGAGTTCTACTGAGTCGGGCGGGCCGCCGTGCTCGGCTCGGCGATACGTCGCGGAGGGTCGCCCGGATCGTGAAACGGCGGCCGTCCGCGACGGATCGGGCCCCGTCCTCGACGGCCGGGGGAGGTCCTTCGCGCACCGGGATCGGCGCCGCGGACCTCCGAATCGCCTCCACAGGCCCCCGGATCGGCTACGATCCGGGCCGATCAGGGCGATGCGGCCACCGCGGAGGGCCTCGACGGCCTACCGTTGCACCATGGCGTCAACCGAAACACCCGATACCGCCCCCGAGGATCAGAGCGCGACCGCGGCTCAGAGCGCCTCCGAGGCTCCGACCACCGAGGCCCCCGCCGCTCCCGCCGCCGCGGCCTCCGACGAGCCCCGCTCGCTCACCTTCTCCGACCTGGGCCTCAGCGAGCCCGTTCTCAAGGCTCTCAAGGAGGTCGGCTACGAGACGCCCTCGGCGATCCAGGCCGCGACGATCCCGTCCCTCCTCTCGGGCCGCGACGTCCTCGGCGTCGCCCAGACCGGCACCGGCAAGACGGCCGCGTTCGCGCTGCCGATCCTCTCCCGGCTCGACGTCTCGCAGAAGACCCCGCAGGCCCTCGTGCTCGCGCCCACCCGCGAGCTCGCGCTCCAGGTGTGCGAGGCGTTCGAGCGCTACGCGTCGGCCCTGCGCGGCGTGCACGTGCTCCCCGTCTACGGCGGCCAGGGCTACGGCACCCAGCTCTCCGCGCTGCGCCGCGGCGTCCACGTCGTCGTCGGCACGCCCGGCCGCATCATGGACCACCTCGAGAAGGGCACCCTCGACCTCTCGGCGCTGAAGTACCTGGTGCTCGACGAGGCCGACGAGATGCTCAAGATGGGCTTCGCGGAGGACGTCGAGACGATCCTCGCCGACACCCCCGTCGAGAAGCAGATCGCGCTGTTCTCGGCGACGATGCCCTCGCAGATCCGCCGCATCTCGGGCAAGTACCTCAAGGAGCCCGAGGAGATCACGGTCAAGAACAAGACCACGACCTCGGTGAACACCACGCAGCGCTACCTGATGGTGTCGTACCCGCAGAAGGTCGACGCTCTCACCCGCATCCTCGAGGTCGAGAACTTCGAGGGCATGATCGTCTTCGTCCGCACCAAGAGCGAGACCGAGACGCTGGCCGAGAAGCTGCGCGCCCGCGGCTACACCGCCGCCGCGATCAGCGGAGACGTCGCCCAGGCCCAGCGCGAGCGGACCGTCGAGCAGCTGAAGTCGGGCAAGCTCGACATCCTCGTCGCCACCGACGTCGCGGCCCGCGGCCTCGACGTCGAGCGCATCAGCCACGTCGTCAACTACGACATCCCCATCGACACCGAGTCGTACGTGCACCGCATCGGCCGCACTGGCCGTGCCGGGCGCAGCGGAGCGGCGATCAGCTTCGTCACGCCGCGCGAGCGCCGCCTGCTCGCCGCGATCGAGAAGGCGACCCGCCAGCCGCTGACCGAGATGCGCATGCCCAGCGTCGAGGACGTCAACGTCACGCGCCTCTCGCGCTTCGACGACGCGATCACCGCGGCGCTCGCCGACTCCGAGCGCCTGCAGCGCTTCCGCGACATCATCGGCCACTACGTCGAGCACCACGACGTCGTCGAGTCCGATGTCGCCGCGGCGCTGGCGATCGTCGCCCAGGGCGAGGAGCCGCTGCTGCTCTCGCCGGACGACCCCCGCTTCGCGCGCCGCGAGCGCGAGGACCGCGAGCCGCGTCCCGACCGGGGCGACCGCCCCGAGCGCGGCGACCGCTTCGACCGCGACCGGGGCGAGCGTCCTGAGCGCCGTCAGCGTCCGGCGAACAGCAACCTCGCGTCGTACCGGATCGAGGTGGGCCGCCGTCAGCGCGTCGAGCCCCGCCAGATCGTCGGCGCGCTCGCCAACGAGGGCGGCCTCAACCGCGGCGACTTCGGGCACATCGACATCCGCCCCGACTTCTCGATCGTCGAGCTGCCGGCCGACCTGCCCCAGGACGTGCTCGACCGCCTCGCCGACACCCGCATCAGCGGCCAGCTGATCGAGTTGAAGCCCGACCGCCGCCCGAGCCGCGCCGGCGCCGACCGCGGCGGCCGCCCCTCGGGCCCGTCGCGCTCGTCCGAGCGCCCGGACCGCAAGCCGCGCTACTAGCGCTCACGCGCCGTCCCCGAGGGGCCGGTCCGCCGACCGAGGAGCCACCGCTCCCCGCCGGCGGCCCGGCCCCTCCGTCGTACCGCCCCTCCGTCGTCCCGCCGCTCCTCCGAGTGGACGCGCAACGGGCCCTGCCCGCCCGCCGGTGCCCTGTTCGCGTCCACTCACCGCGGCGGCGGAGGGGGACTCGTCGCGGAGCGGGCGCCCAGAGACAGCCGAAGCCCGGTTGGCGTCGACTCGCGGGCGGGACGGTTCTCGATACGCCCGCTCCCGCGGGCTACCCGATCAGCGAGGGACGATGCGGGGCGCAGGGCGTGGGCGCGGCTGCGCGCATCCCTGCTGGTCGAGTAGCGGCGGCACGCCGCGTATCGAGACCCCCGTGTCCAAGAGGGTTGGATCTCGATACGCCCGCTGCGCGGGCTACTCGATCAGCCAGGGACGGCGTAGAGCGTGGGTGCAGCGGCGCGCATTCCCTGCTGGTCGAGTAGCGGCGGCACGCCGCGTATCGAGACCCCCGTCTCCAGAAGCCCCCGCCCTACTCCGGGTGCCGCTGCGGCGCGCCGAACAGCAGCGCGGTCGTCGCCGCGACGACGGCGCCCGCCGCGAGGGCCGCGGCGAGCACGACGAGCTGGAACTGCGCGGCCTCCAGCGGCGACGCTCCCGCGAACACCGCGCCGACGAAGGCTCCCGGCAGGGTGACGAGCCCGGTCGTCCGCGTCTGGTCCGTCGCCGGCACGAGCGCCGTCGAGGCCGCGGCGCGCACCAGGCGCAGGGCGGCGCGGCGCGGAGTGGCGCCCAGCGCCAGCCAGCCCTCCACCTCCTCCGTCCCCGCGGCGAGACCGGCGCGAAGCTGGCGTCCCATCAACGACGCCGCGGTCATCGCGCCGCCGATCACGATGCCGCCGGTCGCGAGCAGGTACCGCGGCTCCGATCCCACGGCCCCGGTCGCCGCGACGACCGCGAGAGGGACGCCCGCCGCGGCGAGGAGCACGACGAACGTCCGCAGGCCGTGACGGTCCAGGCCCGCGCGCGTGCGCACCGTCCACGTCGCCGCGACGAGCATCAGCACCAGGAACGCGGCGACCAGCCGCGCATCCTCGATGATGCCGTGCAGCACGAGGCTGAGGAGTCCGAGCTGCAGCGCCGCCCGCGCGATCGCGACCGCCTGGGCACCGGGCCGCTCGAGTCGCAGCGCGGCGACGATCGCCGTCGTCACCAGCGCGAGCACCAGCACCGCGACGAGCGTCGGAACGGTGGAGGAGGTCATGGTGCGACGAGCCTACGAGGCGCGGGCCCGCGCGCTCGGACCGGCCCCGTCACTCCGCTCGCCCTCAGCGCCGCAGCACCCGCCGCGCGAGCACGTTGCCCAGCAGCTGCACCAGCTGCACGATCACGATGATCACGAGCACCGCACCCCAGGTCACGACCGGCTCGAACTGGCGGTAGCCGTACTGGATCGCGAAGTTGCCGAGGCCGCCCGCGCCGATGTAGCCGGCGACCGCCGACATGTCGACGATGGCGACGAAGACGAAGGTGTAGCCGAGGATCAGCGGGCCGAGCGCCTCGGGGAGCAGCACGGTGCGCACGATGCGCAGCCGGCCCGCTCCGACCGAGCGCGCGGCCTCGATCACGCCGGGCTGCACGGTCAGCAGGTTCTGCTCGACGATGCGGCCGATGCCGAACGCGGCGGCGAGCGACAGCGAGAAGATGATCGCGTCGGTGCCGATGCCCGAGCCGACCACGAGGCGCGCGAGCGGCTGGGCGGCCGCGATGAAGATGATGAACGGGATCGGCCGGAAGACGTTGACGATCACGTTCAGCAGTCCGTAGACCAGGCGGTTCGCGAACAGCGCGCCGCCGCGGGTGAGGGCGAGGCCGAGGCCGATCAGCAGGCCGCCGAGCCCGCCGAAGAGCAGGCTGAGGGCGACGATGTAGAGCGTCTCGCCGGTGGCCTTCGCGAGTTCGGGGAGCAGCTCGATCAGGGCGTTCATCGGGGCACCTCCGTGAGGCCGACGCGAGCGCCGAGGCGGGCGAGAAGGGGCTCGACGACGTCGTCCGACGCGTCGAGGGCGACCGTGAGGTGGCCGAAGGCGCGTCCGCGGACGTCGGTGATGCCTCCGTAGACCAGCTCGAACGGCACGCCCGCGGCGGCGATGTCGGCGAAGACGTCGCCCTGCGAGGCGGAGCCGTCCGAGAACGAGAGCGTGACGAGCCGGCCGCGGTGGCGCTGCCGCAGCACGGCCGCCTCGGCGGAGGAGGGCACGGAGCGGACGACGGTCGAGACGAAGCGCCGGGTGACCGGCTCGCGCGGAGCCGAGAACACGTCGAACACGTCGCCGCGCTCGACGATGCGGCCCGACTCCATCACGGCGACCTTCGTCGCGAGCTGCTGGATCACGTCCATCTCGTGCGTGATGACGAGGATCGTGACACCGAGCTCCTCGTTGATGCGCCGGAGAAGCGCCAGGACCTCGCCGGTCGTGTCCGGGTCGAGAGCGCTGGTGGCCTCGTCGGCGAGCAGGATGCGGGGCGAGGCAGCGAGGGCGCGGGCGATACCGACCCGCTGCTTCTGCCCGCCCGAGAGCTGCTCCGGGTGGCTGCGCGCCTTGTCCGAGAGGCCGACGAAGCTCAGCATCTCGTCGACGCGGGTCTTCAGCTCGGCGCGCGGAGTGCCGGCGACCTGCAGCGGGTAGGCGACGTTCTGCCACACCGTCTTCGAGCCGAACAGGTTGAACTGCTGGAAGATCATGCCGATGCCGAGCCGGATGCGGCGCAGCTCCCGCTCGGGCAGGCCGACGATGTCGCGGCCGTCGATCTCGATGCTGCCGGACGTCGCGGGCTCGAGCGCGTTGACGAGGCGCGCGAGCGTGCTCTTCCCGGCACCGGAGTAGCCGATCACGCCCTGGACGTCGCCGGCCTCGATGTCGAGGCTCACGCCGTCGACCGCGGTCGAGGCCGTCGCCCCGCGGGACAGGGGCGGGTAGACCTTGCTCACATCGGTGAGGCGGATGAGCGGCACGGCGCTCCCTTCGAGGGGTTCGGGCGGGGGTGCCGGTGTCCCGGCGGACGGACGGGATCCCCCGCCGGAGCAGGGGATCCCGTCGCGAGGAGAGGGCGGATCAGCCCTGGGCGGATCAGCTCCGGGCCGATCAGCCCTGCGCGGCGGTGTCCGCCTCGACGGTCTCGAGCGAGGCCTCCAGCTCGTCGGCGGGGGTCTTCACGAAGATCGCGGTGCCGCCGGACTGCTCCGACACTCCGTCGAGCACGGCCTGCGTGCTCTGGTAGATGTCGACGAGCTCCTGGTAGGTCTCGTTGTCGGCGTCCTCGGAGCGGGCGGCGAACACGTTGACGTAGGGGAGCGCGTTGGGGTCGCTCGGGTCGTCCGTCGCGATCGCGTCGGTGGCCTCGAGGCCGGCGTTCTCGATGAAGTCGTTGTTGATGATGGCGGCGGCGACGTCCGGCAGCGAGGTCGGGGTCAGCGACGCCTCGAGGGCGGTCACGTCGACCTTGGACTTCGCGGTGTCGACGTCGTCGACGCTCGAGAAGATGCTGCCGCCGTCCTTCAGCTCGATCAGACCGGCCGACTGGAGCACGAGCAGGCCGCGGGCCTGGTTGCTCTCGTCGTTCGGGACGGCCACGGTCGAGCCCTCGGGGATGTCCTCGACGCTGTCGTACTGCGTGGAGTAGAGGCCGAGCGGGTAGATCGCGGTCGCGCCGATCGGCACGAGGTCCTCGTCGGCGGACGTGTTGTACTGCGCCAGGTAGACGATGTGCTGGAACTGGTTGAGGTCGATCTCGCCCTCGGACAGCGCCGGGTTGGGCTGGTTGTAGTCGCTGAAGTCGACGATCTCGACGTCGATGCCGGCGTCGGCCGCGGCCTCCTCGTAGGTGGCCCAGTAGGGGTCGCTGGCACCGACGACGCCGATGCGGACGGTGTCGCTCTCGCCCGCCGAGGCGGAGCAGCCGGCGAGGAGGAGGGCGGAGGCGGTGATCGCGGTGGTCGCGAGGAGCGTCGTGCGCAGGGACATGCTGTGTGGATCCTTCCGTGGAGAGGATCCGCTCGGTGCTGCTTGCTGACGGAGCGGCGACCACGGGCGGTGCTGATCACCGCCGGCGCTGCGACCGGCCTCCGGTCGCACGACGCCGCGTCGACGCGGATCCCGGGGACCACGGTACGGATGTCGCGCGGTGGACGCGAAACATGCGCGTAACACGACGACTCGCGCCGCCGGGGAGGAGGGTCAGCCCGCGAGGGCTTCGGCCTCCGCGGCCTCGTGCTTCGCCAGGCGCTTCGCGATCGCGTCGCGCTCGGCCCGGAGCGACGCGATGGTCGGCTGGTCCAGGCGCGGATCCGCGAGGTCGGCGAACGGGCTCGCCGATCCGGTGCGGGCCGTGACGAGCGCGGCGTACGCCTTCGTGGCGGACCGCAGCTCGGCTCCGGCGCGCTCGACCTTCCGAGGGCTCGAGTCCTTGTCGGAGACGAGTCGGGCGTGCTTGTCGAGGGCTGCTACCAGTGCCTGGTGGGCCGCGTCAATCTTCTTGCTCATAGGCGCATTATGGCGCAAGCTCGCCTCACGAGGCGAGACCGGCTCCGCGACTCCGGCCGGTCGGCCGGTGGGAGGACCGCCGCTCGGCTGCCGCGCTACGAGGATCAGACCGGGCCGGATCCCCGCGCGATAGGCGTCGACTCGGAGTTGTGCCCGGCGCTCGTCGAGACCGCGTCGAGCACACGCTGCACGTCGAGCGCATCGTCGAACGTCGGAGCCACCGGGGTGCCGCCCGCGATCGCCTCGACCAGGTCGACGACCTGGTGCGTGAAGAGGTGCTCGTAGCCGATGCCGTGCCCGGTGGGCCACCACGCCTCCATGTACGGGTGCGCGGGCTCGGTCACCTGGATGCGCCGGAACCCCTGCGCCTCGTCGGCGTCGCGCGCGTCGTAGTACTCGAGCTCGTTCATCCGCTCGAAGTCGAACGCGATCGAGCCGGTCTCGCCGTTGATCTCGATGCGATTGGCGTTGCGGCGGCCGGTCGCGACGCGGGTCGCCTCGAAGACGCCGAGGGCGCCTCCCTCGAACGCCGCCGTGAACGCGACCGCGTCGTCGACCGTGACCGGTCCTCGCTCCGCCCCCTCCTCGGCGCGCCCGCCGAGCCCCGACTGCTCGGCCAGCACCGGGCGCTCGGTCGTGAAGGTGCGCAGCACCGCCGAGACGGAGGAGATCCGCCGGCCGGTCAGCCACTGCGCCGTGTCGATGCTGTGCGCGCCGATGTCGCCCAGCGCGCCCGATCCTGCCCGGTCCTTCTGCAGGCGCCAGGTCAGCGGCGCCTCGGAGTCGCGCAGCCAGTCCTGCAGGTACTGCGCGCGGACGTGGCGGATCGCCCCGAGCCGCCCCTCGTCGACGAAGCGCTTGGCGAGGGCGAGCGCGGGAGTGCGGCGGTAGCTGAATCCGCACATCGCGACGCGGTCGGAGGCGCGCACGGCGGCCGCCATCCGCTCGGCCTCCTCGACGGAATTGGCGAGCGGCTTCTCGCAGAGCACGTGCTTGCCCGCCTCGAGAGCCGCGATCGCGATCTCGGCGTGCGTGTCTCCGGGGGTGCAGATGTCGATCAGGTCGATGTCGTCGCGCTCGATCACCGCCCGCCAGTCGGTCGAGGACTCGCTCCAGCCGAGGACCTCCGCCCGCTCGCGGGTCGTCTCGGGGTTGCTCCCCACGAGCACCGCGAGCTCAGGCTCCAGCGGCAGGGGGAAGAAGCGGGCGGCGGTGCGCCAGGCGTGCGAGTGGGTCCTGCCCATGAAAGCGGTCCCCACGAGTGCCACCCGCAGTGCTCGGTCGTTCGACATCCTCGTCCTCTCGTCGGCGCTCCCGACCCTGCCACGGGACGGGGTCGGAGGGCTACCACCCGCCGCCGGGCCTTCCCGCACGCCTGACGTCCGTGCCCCCCGCTACGGTGAAGCCCGAACGGAGGCGCCCATGACCTGGCAGCTCGAGACGATCCCCTACGACCATCCCGACGCGGATGCACTCCGCGCCGCCCAGCGCATCGAGCTCGACGAGCGCTACGGCAGCACCGACCACGAGCCCGGCGTGCCTCCCTCGGCCGCCGATGTCCCCGTGTTCGTCGTGGCCCGCGACGCCGGCGGCACGGCACGGGCCTGCGGTGGCCTCCGTCCGCTGGCCGACTCGGTCCTCGGCCCCGGAGTGATCGAGGTCAAGCGGATGTTCGTGGACCCGTCGGCGCGCGGGTCCGGCGTCGCGACCCTCGTCCTCCGCCGGCTCGAGCAGCTCGCGGCGGGGCTCGGAGCGACGCGACTCGTCCTCGAGACCGGCACCCGGCAGCCGGACGCGGTCCGCTTCTACGAGCGCGAGGGCTACACGTCCGTCCCGCTCTTCGGCGCCTACATCGGCGGCGAGTGGTCGCTCTGCTTCTCTCGCGACCTCTGAACGCTGCGCCTCGAGCGGCGCGCACCGATGGAACGACGGAGGGGCGCCCCTCTCGGGACGCCCCTCCGGTGCTGCCGTGACCGCTAGGCGCGGCGGCGGCGCGTGATCATCAGCGCGAGTCCGCCGAGGATCCCGAACGCCGCGAGGGCGAGGGGAGCCGAGGGCGAGACGCCGGTCGCGGCGAGGACGGGCCGACCTGCCGTGACTCCGGAGCCCGCGCCGCTGCCCGCGCGAGCCGCCGCCTCGGCCGCCGAGCAGTCGACCGGGTCGGACACGGACCGGCCGTAGTCGTACTCCGCGGTGGCGGTGCGACCGCTGGTCGTGCCCAGCGCGACGACGCAGTAGATCTCGGGCTCCGGGTCGGCGAGCGGGTACTCGCCCAGCGCGATCAGGCTCCAGCCGACCGTGTCCACGGTGTAATCGAGACGGGTGCCGCCGTCGACGAGGCGCTGGCGAGTGCCGTCGAGGGAGTGGATGCTCACCGAGACGCGCTCGCCCGCGGTGAAGCCGAAGACGGCTCCACCGCTCGTTCGCTCGACGTCGGGGGCGGAGGGCTCGAGCGGCGCCCGCACCGGCCAGATCCTGATGCCCGGCTTGTCGGGGACCTGCACGAGCGAGGCGGAGACGGTGCGCCCGCTGGACGCCCCCACGCCCGTCACCGTGAACGTGCCGAACTGGTCGACCATCGTGCTCTCGTCCAGCAGGAAGGACGTTTCACCGTAGAGGGCGGAGCCAGGGACGTCGTTAGCGATCGTCGTGACGGAGCCGTCGGGCGCGGTCAGGGTCGTCGTGACGTCCTCATCCCGGTCGAAGCCTCTCAGCAGGGCGGCGATGCCGAAGACCCGGAAGGCTGCGACGTTCACATCTGAGCCGAGCTGGAACGGCGAGCCGTCCTCGGCGAGGACGAAGGACACCGCCGGGTCGGGCTGCGTGATCGTCAGCACCACCGCGTTCGAGGTGAGCTGCACCCCGGCCGCGTCCGTGGCCGAGGCCACGACGGTGATCTGCTCGCCGGGGCGGGGGAGGTGCGGGTAGAGGCTGAAGCCGCCGTCCAGAGCCCCGGGGAACCAGTCGTCCAGCACGACCTCGCCGTTGGCGGACGAGACGACGGTCGTGCGGGCCTCCGGGGTCGGGCCGTCCATCAGCGCGACGACGACGGAGGAGCCCGGGGCGAATCCGGAGCCGACGACGTCGAGGCCGTCGCCCCAGCCGGTCGAGCGGTCGCCGATGATGCCGGCGCCCGCGACGAAGTCGGTGCGGGGCAGAGTGAGGACCGGGGCCACAGCCACCGGCGCCTCGCTGGGCGCGGGCGGTGCGGTGACGGGCGCCTCGGTGGCGATCGGTGCGGCGACCGGCTCGGCCGTCGCCTCCGGCGTGCTCGTCGGCTCCGGATCGCTCGTGTCGACCGGGGTCGGCGTGGGCTCGAGCGCCGGCGCGACCGCGGTCGGCGTCGCCTCGGAGGCGGGCGCCTCGAGGATCTCGGTGGCCCCCGCCGCACTCGGGAACGCGAGCGCTCCCAGCAGTGCGGCGGTCGTGATGACGGAGGCCGTGCGGCCCCCTCGCGCTGTACGCACGATTCCTGCTTCCTCCGGGGCGCAGTGCGCTCTCCCGGCTTCCCCATGGATCCGGGGGCGATGCGCCCCCTGGTGCTGATCCTGGCGGAGAGGAGGGTCGCGACACGACGTCCCGACACAACGAACGCATCACGGAATCCGGCGGCCGGAGGAGACCCCGGCCGCCGGCCGTCGGCGTCAGCCCTCGAGCGGCAGCAGGATGCCCTTCACCGTCTCGTCGGTCGCCAGGAACTCCTGCACCGCCGGGTCCTGGAACGCCTGCACGAGCTTCTGGATGTTCTCGGTGTCGGCGTAGCGGGAGCCGATCGTGAGCTGCCCGGCGAAGTCGTCGGGAGCGGTCGGCGCGAAGATCTGCTTCTCGATCGGGATGTCGGCGGCGAGGTAGTACTCGGTGTAGCCGACGGCCGCGTCGAGGTCCGGCAGCGCGCGCGACTGGGCCGCGAAGTCGAGCAGGGTGAACTTCAGGTTCTTGGGGTTCGAGGCGATGTCGTCCTGCGTCGCCGTGCCGGGCTCGGTGCCGGGCTTCAGCTCGATCAGCCCCGCGCTCTGCAGCAGCCAGAGGCCCTGGGCCTCGTTCGCCGGGTCGGAGTAGAGCGAGATCGTGCCGCCGTCGGGGATCTCGGACACGTCGCCGTACTTGTCGCTCCAGAGTCCGAAGCCCCAGCGGAACACCGGAGTCGCCGCCTCCTCCTCGAAGTCGGGGTTCGACTCGAGCACCTGCCCGAGCCAGAGCTTGTGCTGGTAGACGGTCGCCGCCACCTCGCCCTCGCTGACGGCGCGGTTGATGGTGTTGCTGTCCGAGAGGCCCTTGAACTCCACCTCGATGCCGTACTTCGGCGCGACCTCGTCGGCGACGAACTGCACGAGCGCCTGCTCCGACGCGTTGCCCTCGGCGGTCGCGACGTAGAGCGTCGCTCCCTCGGTCTCGTTCGCCGAGACGGCGGGGGAGAGGATCGGGACGACGATCGCCGCGCCGACGCCGAGTGCGACGACCGCGCCTCCGGCGATCCACGGCCAGCGGCGCTTCTTCTTCAGCTCGAAGCCGAGGCTGTCGGGGGTGTCGTTCTGCGTGGGCATGAGAGGCCTTCCGGAGTGCGCGCGCCGGGTTCCGGGCGCGCGAGAGGGACGCCGCGGGGGGAGGCCGGGCGAGGGGTGGGGGAGAAGAAGAGGGGGGCGGTCTCAGACCGCGACGGCGACGCGCTCGGACCGCCGGGTGCGCGAGGCGCTCGGCGTCGTGGCGCGCACGAGGGCGTCGCCGGTGAGCTGCACGAGCGCGACCGTGGCGACGAGGATCACGATCGTCGCGAGCATCACCGTGTTGTCGAAGCGCTGGTAGCCGTAGGTGACGGCCACGTAGCCGATGCCGCCGGCTCCGATCGTGCCCGCGATGGCCGAGTACTCGATCATCGCGATCGTGTTGATGGTCAGGCCGCCGATGATCTGCGGCACGGCCTCGCTGAGCTGCGCCGAGCGGATGACCTGCAGTCGCGACGCTCCGGAGGCGCGGGCCACGCGGGTCAGCGCGATCGGCACGCTCCGCAGCGCGTTCTCGACGATGCGGGTGAAGAACGCGATGCCCGCGATCGACATCGGCACGACGGCCGCGGCGATGCCGATGTTGGTCCCGGTGATCAGCCGGGTGAACGGCATGATCGAGGCCATCAGGATCAGGAACGGCAGCGAGCGGCCGATGCTGATCACCCAGCTCAGCGTCTGGTGGGCGGCGCGGTTCTCGAACAGCCCGCCGGGCGCCAGGTTGTGGACGGCGGCTCCCAGGGGGATGCCGACGAGCACGACGATCGTCATCACGATGCCGACCATGATCAGGGTCTCGCCGAGTGCCGGCAGCACCAGCGCCGGGATCTCGGCGATCGGGACGCGGTTGTCGAGGTGCAGGCTCATGCGGCGATCTCCTCGGTGAGCTCGAGCGGGGCGGAGTCGAGGCGGGCGGGGGCCGGGCGGACCGACAGGCCCAGCGCTCCGGCGGCGTCGACGAGGCGGCGCTCGTCGACGGGTCCGAGCGCGATCGTGGCGTGGCCGACGGCCCGGCCGGCGACCGTCTCGATGGCGGCGCCGAGGAGCGACACCGGTCCGACCGTCTCGCCCAGGCGGACGATCCAGTCGGCCGGCACGTCGGAGCGCGCGTAGCCGAGCACCCACTCGGTGAGCCCGGGGGCCGGAGTCGCGGCCGGGCGCAGCGGATTGAGCGCGAGGCCCAGCGGCGAGGAGGCGTCGCGGAGCAGGTCGACGAGTCGTCCCGACTCCACGATGCGGCCGTGATCGAGCAGGGCGGCCGAGTCGGCGACCTGCCGCACCGTCTCCATCTCGTGCGTGATGAAGAGGATCGACAGGCCGAGGTCGTCGCGCAGCTCCTTGAGGAGGGTCGTGATCGCGGTCGTCGACGCGGGGTCGAGCCCTGAGGTGGCCTCGTCCGAGAGCAGCACGCTGGGGCGCAGGGCCAGGGCCCGGGCGATGCCGACGCGCTGGCGCTGACCGCCCGACAGCTGGTGCGGGTAGTGCCGGGCGCGCTCGGTGAGTCCGACGCGGTCGAGCAGCTCGGCGACGCGGCGCTTGGTCTCGGCGGGGGTCACTCCGAGGTACTCGAGCGGCAGCGCGACGTTCTGGGCCGCGGTGCGGCGGCTGAAGAGGCCGTCGGACTGGAAGACGGTGCCGATACGGCGGCGCGCGACGCGCAGCTCCTGCTCGGACAGCTGCGAGAGCGCATCGCCGTTCACGACGACCGAGCCGGAGGTGGGGCGCTCGAGGAGGTTCACGCACGCGGCGAGCGTGCTCTTCCCGGCGCCACTCGGGCCGACGACGGCGAAGATCTCGCCCGTCGCGACCGAGAAGTCGAGGCGGTCGAGCACGGTGACGGCGGCGTCGCCGTGTCCGTAGACCTTCGTGAGCTGCTCGAGGCGGATCATGCCTGCTGTCCTTCCGGGACGGGGCGGAGCGGGCGCCGTCGGCGCACGGGGACGATGATGGAGCATCGCCGCCGTCCCGCATCGGCCGCGTGACGTCCGCCGTAACACTCCGCCCGCGCTGGCCCCTGGAAGGGAGGCGTCAGTACACGAACCAGCGCAGCCAGTCGCGGTTGTGGGCGTGCACGAGGGCCAGGAAGACCACGAGGTCGAAGAGCAGGTGCACGCAGATCACGTAGGTCAGCGACTTCGTCTTCGAGAAGATCCAGCCCTGCAGCAGCGCGAACGGGATCGTGAACGCCGGAGCCCACTCGCGGTAGCCGAGCTCCCAGAGGAACGACACGAACACGACCGCCTGCAGCACGTTCGCCCACCACATCGGCAGGTGGCGGCGCAGCACCGCGAAGACGACGCAGATGAAGAACAGCTCGTCCCAGATGCCGACGAAGCCGACTCCGACGAAGAGGCGCGCGACCTCGTCCGGAGCGTGGATGGCGGGCCAGTTCAGGTAGGCGCCCGAGCGGATGAAGTAGAACGGCAGCAGGATCCAGCCGAGCACGAGCACGGCGGGCAGGTACGACTTCTCGAGCGGCGTCCACTTCTGCCCGGTGCGCAGCGGGAAGCGAATGATCGACCGCTTCGTGCCGTAGCGGTCGATCGCCCAGGGCACGGCGACGGCCGCGGACAGCACGGCGCCCATCAGGGCCATGTTCGGGTAGTCGAGGTTCGCCTCGACCGAGATCGTGCTGACGATCACGAGCCCGGCGGCGATCAGCGACAGGTCCACCGCGAGGACGCGGTCGATCGCGAGGGCCAGGAGCAGGCTCGCGCCGAGCACGAGGTAGCCCGCGAGCGGGAGGCGGAGTCCGAAGAGGAGGACGGCCGAGACGGAGATCCCGGCGGCCGGGGCGAGAGCGGGAGGCACGGCTTCAGGGTAGGCGCGCGGCGTCTCGCGCCAGCATCGGGCTTGCCGGTCGGGCGCGGTTGAATCGCTCTCCGAGGAGGACCGATGACCGTCACCGCCCACCGCTGGATGCACGGCTGGGAGCTCCGGATCGACGGCGAGACCGCGACCCAGGTCGACTCACTCGACAGAGTCGCTCAGCAGGTGCGCGATTACCTCGACACCGTCGAGCCCGGGACCGATCACAGCCGGTGGGAGGTCGTGATCGACGCGGCGAGCAGCGACGTCGAGTCGAGCGGCAGCGTCTCCCACTCCGTCGACGGCTGACACGGCGGGCTCACGCACTCCGCGTCAGCGGAGCGCCTCCAGCGCGACGGACGCGGCGCGGGCGACGAGGGCGTCGTCGTACGGGAGCGACGGGTCGCTGCGCTCGGTCAGCACGGCGATCACGATCGGAGCCGCATCTGGGCGCTCGACGACCGCGAGGTCGTTCCGGAGACCGCCCGCGCCGCCGGACTTGTCGAGGACGCTCCAGCCGTCGGGAGCACCCGCGCGCACGAGCGCGTCGCCCGTCGCGTTGCCGCTCATCCAGTCGCGCAGCTGGGCACGGTCGACCGGATGGAGGGCGTCGCCCAGGAGGAGCGCGCGCAGGTCGGCCGCGAGCGACCGCGCGGTGCCGGTGTCGAGACCCTCCGGTGAGACCCGGTTCAGCTCGGGCTCGATCCGGTCGATGCGCGTGACGTCGTCGCCGAGTGCGCGGAGCGCCTCCTGCAGTCCGGCCGGCCCGCCGAGCTCCTGCAGCACGACGTTGTGAGCGGTGTTGTCGCTGAGGCGGACCGCGGCCTCGGCCACTTCGCCGAGCGGCAGGCCCGTCGCCGTGGCGGGCCCGGTGACGGGGGAGTGATCGACCACGTCGCTCCAGGTGACGACCCGCTCGAGATCCGCAGGCTCGGTGCGGGCGAGCAGCGCGCCCGCGGCCAGGGCCTTGATCGCGGAGGCGAAGCGGAACTGCTCGTCGGCGCGGTGCTCGACGGTGCGCTCGTCCTCGGTGTCGACCGCGACGAGCCCGATCCGGGCGTCGTACTCGGCCTCGAGGGCGGCGAGGGCGGTCTCGACCGCGGCGGCGTCGACGTCCGGGGTGCCGGGCGGAGTCGTCGCGGGAGGGCTGGTCGCGGTCACACCCGGAGTGCCCGCTCCAGCGACGCCCGGATCCGCGTCATCGGAAGCGCACGCCGCGAGTGCGAGCACCAGCACGAGTGCGCCACCGAGCCCGCGGAGCGCGGCCGGGACAGGACTGCGTGGAAGGAGGTGATCCGAGGTCGTGGGCACGGAGGAGAGGCTACGGCGCAGCACCGGCACCGCGCCGTGCCGGGGAACTCCCTGGCGCTCGCTAGAGCACGCCTCGGGCGGGAGGGCATGCTGGAGGGATGACCGACGCCTCCGCCTCCGCCTCCCCGTCCGCGAGCCCCGCCGCCGCCCGTCCTCGGGGCGAGCGCCCGGTGCGCACGCAGCACGTGCTGACCGTGCTGCGGACCGAGCGGTTCGGCGACCACCTCGCACGCGTGCACCTCGGCGGTCCGGGCTTCGACGCCTTCGCCGCGGAGGCGGACCCCGCGGCTCTCGCGACCACCGACAAGTACGTGAAGCTGCTCCTGCCCCGCGCCGGTGTCGACGTCGAGCCGCCCTACGACCTCGACGCGCTGCGGGCGACCCTCGCTCCCGAGGACCTGCCCGTGCGCCGGACCTACACGATCCGCTCCGTCGACCCGGCGAACCGCAGCCTCGCGATCGACTTCGTCCTGCACGGCGACGACGGAGTGGCGGGGCCGTGGGCCGCGTCGGCCGTCCCCGGCGACCGCATCGCCTTCAACGGCCCGGGCGGCGCGTGGTCGCCGAGCACCGAGTCGGGGGCGTTCCACCTGCTCCTCGGCGACGACTCCGCTCTGCCGGCGATCGCCGCGGCGCTGGAGTCGATGCCCGCGCACGCGCGCGGTCTCGCGCTGATCGAGGTGCACGGCGTCGAGGACGAGCAGCCCCTTCCGGCACCCGACGGCGTCGAGGTCCGCTGGCTGCACCGCGGCGAGCTCGCCGCCGGCCGCGCGCTGGTCGCCGCCGTCCGCGCCGAGCCGCGGCCGACCGGGGTGCTCGACGTCTTCGCGCACGGCGAGCGCGGGGCGATGAAGGAGCTGCGCGCCCTCCTGCAGGACGACTGGGGCCTCGAGCGCCGCGCCCTGTCGCTGTCGGCCTACTGGGCGCTCGGCCGCGCCGAGGACCGCTTCCAGGCCGAGAAGCGCGAGCCCGTCGGCGAGATCTTCGCCGACTGACCCGCGCCCGACCGGCCCCTCTCCCCGGCTGCCCCGAGTGCGAGCCGTCAGACCAGGCGCCGCCCGCTGAACCGGTCGATCGACGCGTCGCGCGCCATCGCCCGCTCGTACATGCGGTGGAACGGCGCGGTCAGCACGCCGTTGGTGCGGTCGAGCGAGTCCTGCCACGCGACGATCCCGCCCAGCTGCGCCGCCAGATCCGCCCGCAGCGCCTTCTCGTCGACGGTCGTCGACTCGCCGCCCGCCACCACGACCCGGCCGGCCACGATCACCGTGTCGATCGAGGAGCCGTTCTCGGAGTAGACGAGCTGGTTCTCGAGGCGCTGGCGCGGGGTGAAGTTCAGGGTCTCGAGGTCGAACAGCACGAGGTCGGCCTGCTTGCCGACCTCGATGCTGCCGGTGACGTGGTCCAGCACCGCGCTGCGGGCCCCGCCGATCGTGCCCGCCGTGAGCACCTCCGCCACGGTCGGCCACGACGCGAGGTCGGGATCGGTCGCCTTGTGGAGCAGGGCCGCGGCCTTGATCACGTCGAGCATCCGCGGGGAGTCGCTGCTCGAGCAGCCGTCGGTGCCCAGCCCCAGGTTCACTCCGGCGTCGTGCAGAGCCCGCCACGGCGCGATGCCCGAGCCGAGCTTGAGGTTCGACAGCGGGTTGTGCGAGATCGACGTGCCGGCCGCCGCGACCCGGTCCATGTCGGAGTCGGTGAGCCAGATGCCGTGCGCGAACGTGGTGTTCCGCGAGAGCGCCCCGATCCGCTCCATGTACTCGACGAGGGTACCCCCGTACGACTCCTCGCCCGTGACGAGCTGGGTCTTCGTCTCGAGTACGTGGATGTGGCACTCCGCGTCGTGCTCGAGCGCCAGCTCGGTCGCTCCGACCAGCAGCTCGGGCGCGACCCGCTGCGGAGCGGAGGGGGCGACCATGTAGCGCAGCCGGCCCCCGCCGCGCCCGTGCTGGGTCGCGAACGCCTCGCGGCTGAACGCGAGGTACCCCTCGGTGGTCGGCCGTGAGGCCGCCCGCGCCGACTCGAGGACGTCCGCCGGCAGCAGCTCCTCGAGGAACGGCATCGTCTCGAAGAACGGCTTGCTGATCACGTGCCCCGAGATGTTCGCCCGGATCCCGATCTCGTCGTACGCGTCGAACACCGCCGCCAGCTGCGCGGCGTCCTGATCCGGGTTCTCGAGCACGTCGTCGACCAGCGTCGTCACGCCGGCCTTCAGCGACTCGAGCGCGAACAGCGACGAGCGCAGCCGCACCAGGTCCGGCGCGACGCGGCTGTCGCCGAGGATCGGATACGAGAGCAGCATCCACAGCTCGAGCGGCAGGTTGTCGTAGCGCCCCTTGTAGAGGTACTCCCACGAGTGGGTGTGCGCGTTGACGAAGCCGGGGGTGACGAGGCGGTCGCGGCCGTCGATCACCTCGTCGCCCGGTTCCGCGACGAGCCCCGGGCCGATTGCGACGATCACGTCGTCGACGATCCGGATGCTCGCCGTGATCGGCACGGCGCCCGAGACCGGGTCCATGGTGATGACGGAGGCGTCGGTGATGAGCAGCGGCATGGCGGTTCCGTTCGTGGTTCGAGGTGCGGTGGAGCGTCTGGAGCAAGTGGTGCGGGCGGTACGGCGGGGTGAGGAGGAGAGCGGAGTGACGCGGCCGGCTACCCGAGGACCGGCTCGGCCGCCCGTGGCGCCGGCTCCAGGGCCTCGCGCCTCTCGACCCAGGCCACCGCGTCGCGGCGTCCGAGCAGGAGGTAGGCGACGCCGGCCGAGACCGCGCCGGCCAGCCACGAGACGTCGATGCCGCCGAGGGCGGTCGAGGCCGGCCCCTGCAGGGCGGGGACGGAGCCGTTCATGAACATCCAGGTCAGCGTCGCGCCGATCGCGAACGAGAGCAGGGCGCGCCAGCGCACGTCCGGGAGCAGCGGCGATCCCACCGGGGCGAAGAGGTGGCCGAAGGAGCGGACGCGCTTCTCGAAGACCGCGTAGTGCACGAGCACGATCGCGCCCCACGGAGCGACCCAGCCGACGAGTCCGACCAGCCACGCGTCGAGCGTGGTCGCCAGGTCGTCCTGGAAGACGAAGAAGACCGCGGCGGCGAAGGCCAGGACGCCGACGATGAGGCTGAGGGTGCGGCGTCCGAGCCGCAAGTCGAGCGCCTGCGTGGCCATGCTGAACGAGTAGATGTTGAGCACGTTCGTCGCGATGGGGCCGTGCACGACCAGGAGCAGCACCGGGATCGCGAGGGCGCCGAAGTTGTCGACGATGAGCTCGCCGGGGTCGACGCCGCCGTTCTTCGTCGCGAGGGTCGCACCGAGCAGGCCGAGCCAGACGACCGGGATGAACTGGCCGAGCACGCTCGCGAAGTACAGCTTCGGCCGCGAGGCGCGCGGGCTGACGAAGCGGGAGTAGTCGCCGGCGTAGGCGAGCCAGGTGAGGCCCCAGCCGATGCCGATCGCGGTCATCACGATCGACATCGCGGCCAGGCGGTCGCCGCCGGTGAGGGCGCCCTCGGCCGGGCCGGCGTAGGACCAGTCGATGTCGAGGAAGAACCAGGCGACGACCGACATCAGCGCGAGGACGATCAGGGTCGGCGGCACGGTCCAGCGCTCGAACGCGGCGATCGCGCGGTAGCCCAGGAACGAGATCCCGACCTGGATCGCCATGATCACCGCCGCGACGGCGATCTTCCATCCGACGTTCGACTCCTCCGGATCGACGAGTCCGACGGAGCCGAGCAGCGCGATGACGAGGTCGAGCACGATCCAGGTGTTGATGGCGCACCATCCGATCACCACGACCGCCTGCACCGCCGCGGGGGCGTAGTTGCCGCGGCGCCCGAAGACGGCCCGGCCGATCAGCATGCCCGTCGCTCCGGTGCGCTGCCCCAGCAGCACGAAGAAGCCGAAGACGGCCATGCCGACCACGTTGCCCAGCACCAGGACGGTGACCGTGTCCCAGAGCCCCAGGCCCATGTTCACGCCGAGGGCGCCGAGGACCCAGTTGATCGGGGCGATGTTGGCGCCGGCCCAGATCCAGAACTGGCCGTCGAGGCGGGCGGTGCGACGGGAGTCGGGGAGGGGCGCGAGCGCCTCCTCGGAATCGGCGGTGCCGTGCAGGGCGTCGGTGCTCATGGCGGATCCTCTCGGAGTGAGGTGGAGCGGTGGGGGAGCGGGGGCGCCGGGCGGACGTGGTGCGGGAGGTCCTCGACCGGCGGTGAGGCCACTCTGCTCCGGACCGGTTTCGCGCGACGCGCCCCCGTGTAAATTCGCCGTGACGCGAGAGGACGTTCTGTATGGCCTACCTGCTCCTGGACGCCCTCCGCGACCCCCTGCTCTCCGCCGCCCTCCCCGTCGTCGTGGCCGGAGGCGACCCGGCGCTGCGCGCGATGATCCGCTGGGCGCACGCGAGCGAGCAGCTCGACGTCGGACCGCTCCTCCTGGGTGGCGAGCTGCTGCTGATGGAGGGCGTGCACCTGGCGTCGGACCAGGACCCCGGCGAGTGCCGCCGCTACGTGGAATCCCTGGTCGCGGCCGGAGTCGGTGCCCTGGCCGTCGAGCTCTCGCCGCGCCTGCCCGAGGTGCCCGCGCCGCTCGTGGCGGCCGCCGACCGGCTCGGGCTCCCCGTGCTCTCGCTCGCGAAGCGGGTGCCGTTCGTGCAGGTGTGCGAGAGCATCAACACCCGGCTGACCGAGCAGAAGTTCCGGAGTCTGCGGCTGGCGGACAGACTGTCCGGTCGCCTCGGCGAGGCGGCGGCCGGGGAGGCGACCGTGGAGGAGCTGCTGCAGGTCGTCGCCTCCGAGACGGGCGCGAGCGCCTCTCTCGTCTCCGCGACCGGCGAGCCCCTCGCGCGGGCGGATCCCGGCGGGGGCATCGACACGGCCAGGACAGCGGGCGCCTTCTCGGGAGTGCTGCACGCCGGCGACTCCCTGCTCGGCACCCTGTACCTCCGCGCGCACGTCGACGCCGACGTGCACTCGGTCGCGGTGGCCCTGGATCGGGCGCCCGACGTGCTCGCGATCGCGGTCCTCCGGAACCGGCCTCCGTCGGTCGACGAGCGGCTCGCGGCGCAGCTGATCGCGGTGCTCAGCGCTCCGCAGCCGCCCAGCACGCTGGATCTGCAGGTCGACGCGTTCCTCGAGCGGCTCGGTGCGGGCGGGCGCGAGCGCTACCTCGGGGTCTCGGCTGACGTCGAGCACGACGAGCGGGTGCTGCGGGAGGTGCGCGGCGCCCTGCGCGCGGTGGGCGAGTCGGAGCCGGTGCTCAGCGTGGTCGGCACGGAGGTCCTCGCGCTGCTCGCCTTCTCGACGGCGGCGGCGATGGAGCGGGCGCGCGCCGAGCTGCTCGATCGGGCGGCCGGTATGCACGCCGGCCAGGTGTGCGTCGGGAGCGGTATCGGCGACCAGCGCTCGCTCCAGCGGGAGCTCGCCGAGGTGCGGGGGGTGCGCGAGTGGGCCCGGCCCGGGGGCGTGATCGACGCCCGCCAGCACCGGCTCGAGCGCTTCGCCAGCGCCCTGCGCGAGGCGCACGAGGCCGACGACTTCGTCGAGGACCTGCTCGGGCCCCTCCTGGCGCAGCGGCCGGACCTGCTGCCGACGCTCGAGACCTACGCCTCCCTCTGGGGTGGGAAGACGGCCACCGCGGCGGCGCTCGGCATCGGGCGGCAGACCCTCTACGACCGCCTCGAGCGGATCGAGGACCTCCTCGGCCCCCTCGACGCCTCGCCTGCGCGCACTCGCGCGATCATGACCGCCGTCTTCCTCCGCGGCGCCCGAGCGGCCCTGCCGAGCTGAGGGGAGCCGCGCCGATCGGAGCGCCGGGCCCCGGATCGGCGCGGCCGCGCGTCACTCCTTCTCGTCGACGATGTCGGTGTCGGTCTCGTCGGCGCGGTCGCGCAGCGCATCGGCCATCGCTCCGGCGCCCTCGGCTCCGTGGTCGTGGTCGACCTGCTCGACGAGGCCGCTGAGCTTCTCGTCGTTGGTCGCGTCGTCGCTGCCGTCCATGACCGGCCGGCTCTGCTCGTTCTCGCTCATCAGTGGCCTCTCTCGTCGCGTCCACGGATCGGGCGCGGGAGTCCGACGCTACGACTCCGGGTCGTCGGGCGCCCGTCCTTGACCATCGGGTGAGGACGTGGGAGGGCGGCGGCGGCATCGGCGGAGGAGCCGCTCGAAGTCCCCAGTTCGGGTGGGGATGCAGTCCTGCTAGGCTCCGATCCGTCTCGCACTACGCAGGTTGCTCGTGAACCCTGTGGTGACCGCCCCCTCACCATCGGCTCCCCCCGACCGGAAGCAAAGGAACGCCGTGGCGTCGTATCTGTTCGTCTGCTCCGGCGGCGGCCACCTGTCGGAACTGCACACGCTGGCCGAGCAGCTGCGGATCCCGGTCGAGGAGCAGTTCTGGGCGACTCCCGAGGGCGGACTGAGCCGCAGCCTCCTGGCGGGTCGCGAGGTCGCGGCACTGCACGAGGCGCCGCCGCGCGCGGTCGTCCCCCTGCTGCGCAACGTCCTCGTCGGCTGGAGCCTGCTGCGCCGCCGCCGGTTCGACGCCGTCTTCAGCACCGGAGCGAGCCCCGCGCTCTCGATCCTGCCCCTCGCGGTGCTGCGGGGGATCCCCGCGCACTACATCGAGAGCGCCGCGCGGGTCGACGGCCCTTCGTTCTCGGGACGGATCCTCGCCAAGCTCCCCGGCGTCGCGACCTACACGCAGTACCGCTCCTGGGCCGATGCGCGCTGGCGCTTCGGCGGGGCGATCTTCGAGAACTACCACGTCGAGGACGTGCCGCCGCAGCCGATCCGCCGTGCCGTCGTCTCGGTGGGCACGCAGGACGGGTACCCCTTCTCCCGCTTCTTCGAGGCCGTGGTGCCTCTGCTGGAGGGCGTCGAGGTGCTCTGGCAGACGGGGATGACCGACGTCTCCGGCCTCGGCATCGAAGGGCGGCCCTCGGTGCCGCACGGCGAGCTCGTGGCGGCGATGGCCGAGGCCGACGTCGTGATCGCGCACGGGGGAGTGGGCACCGCGCTCAGCGCCATCGAGCAGGGCCGCGTCCCGATCCTCGTCCCGCGCCGCCTCGCGCACGGCGAGCACGTCGACGACCACCAGGTCCAGATCGCGGCACGACTCGCGGAGTCGGGCCTCGCGGTGCACGCGGAGGCGGGCGATCTGTCCCGCGAGATCCTCGAGCACGCGGCGAGCCGCCGGGTGGTCGCGGCGGCCGAGCGGCCGCGCTTCGTGCTGCAGACCTCGGTGCCGAACCCCCGCTCGCGGTGGCGGCGGCTGACGTCGCTCATCGGCGGCCTCGTGCCCCGGCGGGCCCGGGGCTGAGGTGCCCACGGCCCCGGCGACCGTGCACGGAGACGGCCCGCCCCGTAGGATCGGCGGGCGAGTGATCTCGCAGAGCCTCGGGGCGGCTCGGACCGTTCGGCCCCGCGCCACACACCTCGACCGCCTGTGAAGGACTCCGCCATGACCCGATCGCCGTCCCCCCGGATCTCCCGACGAGCCCTGCTGCTGTCGTCGGCGGCCGCCGCCGGAGTCGGAGCGACCCTGGTCGTCGCGTCGCCGGCCTCCGCCGCCCCGAACTACTCGGTGATCCCCCGACTGCCCGGCGAGATCTCGCGGACGGACACCGCGACCTCGCGGGTGGGCAGGAAGAAGTACGAGGTCATCGACGTCGTGATCTCGGGCGATCGTGCCCGGCTGTTCGTGCCGCACTCGGCGAAGCCGGGCACCGCGGTCTCGATGATCTGGTACTACCACGCCAGCGGGAGCAACTACGCGGCGCTGTCCGGCGCGTACCAGTACTCCGCCGACCAGGCCGTCGACCAGGGACTCGTCTCGATCTGCCCCAACTACGGCGGCTCGCTGTACACGAACCCCGTCGCGCTCGCCGCTCAGACGAAGGCGGCGGCGTGGGTGACCTCGGTGTGGACGGTCTCGGCCAGCCTGCTCCGCTCGAACTCGGGCGGCGGCACGCTGCTCGCCTGGGCGTACGGCAAGCGCATGGTGCCCGCGATCCGCGGCGCGTACCACGCGAGCGGCTCGTTCGACATGGAGGACCTGTCCCGCCGCGATCCCTCGCGCGTCCTGCCGATCTACGGGAACGACCCGGCGGCCGTCCGGGCCGCCAACCCCCTCCGCCTGCCCGAGTCCGCCTGGGCCGGCGCGCGCCTGCGCGTCACCGGCTCCTCCGAGGACGAGCTCGTGCCCCTCGAAATGCACGGCGGGCGCTTCTACCGCCGGGCGCTGCCCCAGGCGAAGGAGGCGACCATCGTCGTCCACTCCGGCGAGGACAGGCCGAACGGCCACACGGTGCCCTCCTCCACCAACGCCGACATGCTCACGACCTTCGCGCGCTGGCTGCGGGAAGGCCCGGCCTGATCGATGGCGGAACCGGCACCCCTTCGGATCCTGAGCGACACCTGGTACGGACGGGTCGTGGGCGCGGACGTCGCAGGCACGAGCACGAGTGCGCTCCGTCGGTGGCGGACCACCGTGCGGATGTGCCTCCGCAGCCGCGACTACGACCTCGTGCTGACATCGGAGGGGACCCGCCGGATCGGCGGTGTCGTCGTGCTCGCGGGCTTCCTAGCCCTGACCGGTCGGCGCAAGCTCGTTCTGACCGAGTTCATGCCCAGCTCGGTCCGTCCGGGGCTCAAGGGCGCCGCCGCCGTCCGCCTCTACCGACTCCTTCTGGGCCGCGCCGTGGCGCGCATCCAGGTCATGACCGCGTGGGAGCGGGAGGAGTACATCGAGCGCTTCCGCATCCCGCCCGAGCGCATCGCGCACGTGCCGTTCTACTGGTTCGACGACCGCCTCCCGCCCGCCGAGCCTTCGGTGCGCAGCGGTGCGATGGCGTCCGGGCGCAACTCCTGCGACTGGGAGACGTTCTTCGCGGCCCTCGGCGAGCTGGGCGTCCCCCTCACCGCGGTCTGCGACCGGCGCGACGTCGAGCGTGCGCGCGGGGCGGCGACCCCCGGCAGCACCGTGCTCGTCGAGGTGCCCCGCGAGGAGCACGACCGTCTCCTCTCCTCGAGCGAGCTCTACGTCCTCGCTCTGAAGGACACTCGCAAGAGCACCGGGCACGTGCGCCTCGCGTCGGCGGCCACGCGCGGCACCCCCGTCATCGCCTCCGACGTCAGGGGGATCCGCGGGTACGAGCACCTCGCGGTGGCGGTCGTCCCGCCCGGGCGGCCCGACGAGCTCGCCGAGACGGCCGCGCGGCTGCTGGGCGATCCGGCCGGTCTGCGAGCCCGAGCGGAGGAAGTGGGTCGGATCGCCCGGTCCCGCCCCTACAGTCGTTACGTCGAGGAGATGCGCTCCTTCATCCTCGGCTCCCCGATCCGGCCCACCGTCCGGTGACGGCCGGAGTCCCCGCTCCACCGCGCCTCCGATCGCCCCGCCGGCCTCCGCACCGCCCGCGCCCCCTCCTCCCGCTCCGACTCCAGAAGGATCCACGACCGTGATCGATCTCCTGCCCCGTCGGCTCGTCGTCGCCGGTCTCTTCTCGGGCGCCACCGTCGTGGTGGCCGGCCTGCTCTACGTCATGACCACGCGCTCCATGACCGGCAGCGCCAGCCTCGTCGTGCTCGCGGCCGGCGGGATCGCCGGAGCGTTCGTCGTGCTCCGGGTGCCCGCGCACTGGCTCCCCGCGCTCGCCCTGGCCCTCTTCGCGATCGTCCCCACCCCCCTCACTCCGTCGGGCTTCACCGCGCGCGTGACACTGTGGGCGGTCGTGCTGATCGTCTGGGTCGTGCGCCGCGCCCTCTCCCCCGAGCTGTGGAGGGCTCCGATCCGGTCGTGGACGAGCGAGCTGGTGCTGACCGCGCCGCGCGCGATCGCGATCCTGAGCGGCTTCGCGCTCCTCGCCTGGTCGGCCGTGGTCTCGTTCCGTTCGGAGTACGCCTCGGCCGGCGTCTCGTGGATGCTCAGCATCGCCGTCTGCGTGATGCTCCCGCTCTTCGTGTTCGACGCCCAGCGCGAAGCCGTGCTGCTGCGCAAGACCTGGGTGATCCTCGCCGCCGTCTTCGGCTTCTACGCCTGCATCGAGCTGGTCCTGCAGGGCTCGCCGTTGTACGGCACGGTCTACGAGATCCTCGGCCGCGTGTCGACCCAGCACTGGTCGCTGTACCGGGCCGAGGCGACCTTCGGCCACCCTCTGCTCGCCGGCACGTTCCTCACGGTCGGCGCCGCCCTCGGGTTCGGCGCCTGGCTGCAGGGCTCGCGCCGCTCCGACCTGATCTGCGCGATCATCGCCGCTGCAGGAGTCGTCGGCACCGTCTCGCGCGGCCCGATGGCGGCGGTCGGCATCGCGATCGCCGTGACCCTCGTCGCGGTGGCCTTCATGAATCCGAACCGGTCGCTGTCGCGGCCGGGCTCCATCGCCGTCGCGGGCATCATCGCGGCGGTCGGAGTGCTCAACTTCGAGCCCGTCACCGCCCGCAACAGCAACCTCGACGCGGAGATCTCGGCCGATGCCCGCAACGAGGGCATCACCGTCGCGCTCCAGGCGGCGGACTTCTCGAACTGGCTCGGCTCCGGTGCGGGGACCTCCGGCATCACCGGCCGCCTCTTCTCGGAGGTCGTCATCGAGAACTCGTTCCTGCAGCTGCTGATCAGCATCGGGATCCCGGGAGTGGTCTTCTTCCTGGTCTTCGTCGTCGCCCTCGCCGTCAGTGCACTCTCCAAGAAGGACGTCGCCCCGGCGACCGCCCTGCTCGGCTTCCTCATCTGCCTCGCCGGCTACAACGCGATGGACGCGGTGCGCTCGAGCCACCTCCTCCTGGGCTTCCTCGTGATCATCTGCCTGAACCCGGTCCACGTGCCCGAGTTCTCGAGGGGCATCCGCATGCGGCGCCAGCCGCGCGGTGCCCGCATCTTCGACGCCCCGGTCACCGCCAGGAGCGGGCGATGACGGGCGGGCGCGACGGCGCCGCGAACCTCGTCGTCCAGCAGTCGCTCGCGCCGCCGGACGACACGACCCAGTACGTCGACTCGATCGTCGACGGGCTCGCGCCCGGGGTCGAGCTCCTCTTCTTCTCGTGGCGGAGCGCCCTGACCGCCCGCTACGACGTGCTGCACGTGCACTGGCCCGAGCTCATGATCCGCGGCCGCAGCCGGAGCCACCGGTTCCTGCGCCGCCGGGCCCTGGACGTCCTGCTGGTCCGCCTCGCCCTGCAGCGGATCCCGCTCGTGCGCACGGTGCACAACGCCGAGCCGCACGAGAAGGGGCCCGTGGCGGAGCGGCGCTCGCTGCGGCGCATCGACAAGGCGACCGACCTCTTCGTCCGGCTGAACCCCACCACGGTCACCCCGGCCGGAGTCCCGGCCGTCACGATCCTGCACGGACACTACCGCGACCAGTTCGCCCGCCACCCGCAGCCGCCGTCCGAGCGGGGCCGCCTGCTGTACTTCGGCATCATCCGCCCCTACAAGGGCGTCGTCGAGTTCATCGACGTCTTCCGCGGGGTCGAGGACCCGACGCTCTCCCTGCACGTCGTGGGCAGCCCCAGCGCCGGCCAGCGCGAGCTCGTGGAGGAGCGCGCCGCGCGCGACGACCGGGTCTCGGCGACCCTCCGCCGGGTCGACGACGACGAGATGGTCGCCGAGATCGCCCTGGCCGAGCTCGTCGTGCTGCCGTACCGCGAGATGCACAACTCCGGGTCGATCCTGGTCGCCCTCTCGCTCGCCCGGCCCGTCCTCGTCCCCAGGACGCCCGCCAACTCCGTCCTGGCCGAGGAGGTGGGCAGCGACTGGGTCATCGAGTACGACGGCGAGCTGACCCCGGAGACGATCACGGCGACGATCGCCGACCTCCGCGCCCGCCCCCGCACCGGGACCCCTGCCCTCGCCGGACGCGACTGGGACCGGCTCGGACTCCAGCTCAAGGAGGCGTACCAGGACGCCGTGATCAGGAAGAAGAAGCCCAAGCGATGAGCGCAGCGCCCAAGGCCCCCGGCAGTCTCGGTCGCTCGGCGACCCGCGGCGCCGCTGTCACGATCGGCGGCCAGGCGGTCCGGATCGTCATCCAGCTCGGGAGCATCGTCATCTTGGCGCGACTGCTCGCGCCGGCCGACTACGGCCTGATCGCCATGGTCACGGCCATCATCGGCATCGGCGAGATCTTCCGCGACTTCGGGCTCTCCTCCGCGGCCATCCAGGCGAAGGAGATCAGCCGCGGGCAGAAGAGCAACCTCTTCTGGATCAACTCCGCGATCGGCCTCGTGCTCACGCTCCTGGTGATCGCGGCGTCGTGGCCGGTGGCGGCGCTGTACGGCGACCCGCGGCTCCAGCTGCTGACCGTCGCGCTCTCGTCGACCTTCCTCCTCAACGGAGTCGCGACGCAGTTCCGCGCCGACCTCGCCCGCCACCTCCGCTTCGTGAAGCTGACCGCGGTCGACATCGCGGGTCAGGTCATCGGCCTCGCGCTCGGCGTGATCCTCGCCCTGTCCGGAGCGGGCTACTGGGCGCTCGCCGCGTCCCAGGTGGTCCAGCCGCTGGTCGGCGTGATCGTCCTGATCGCGATCACGGGCTGGCTCCCCGGCCGCTACCGCCGCGGCGAGCCGATGAAGGCGTTCCTCCGCTACGGCGGCGGCGTCTTCGCGACGCAGGCGCTGACCTACGTCAGCAAGAACGTCGACTCGGTCATCATCGGCGCCCGGTTCGGCCCGGTCGACCTCGGTCTCTACAACCGCGCCTTCCAGCTGATGATGCTGCCGCTGCAGCAGCTGAACGCGCCCGCGCAGCGGGTCGCCCTGCCGGTGCTCTCTCGCCTGCAGGACGAGAAGGAGCGCTTCCGCACCTTCATCCTGTTCGGTCAGTCGGCGATGCTGACGGTCATGGGCCTCGTGCTCGCGGTGCTGGGATCCCAGGCGGACTCGGTCATCCGGATCCTGCTCGGCGAGCGCTGGCTCGCCTCGGTGCCGATCTTCCAGATCCTGCTCGTCGCCGGCTTCTTCCAGGCCACCGCCTACTGCTCCTGGTGGGTGTTCCTGGCGAAGAACCTCGTCCGCCAGAGCGTCTGGTACAGCCTCTGCACCCGCCCGCTGATGGTCGTCCTGATCCTGGTCGGCTCGAACTGGGGAGTGACCGGAGTGGCCGTCGCCTACGCCGCGTCCCTCGCCCTGACCTGGCCGATCGCGCTGCTCTGGATCGGCCGAACCTCGGATGCCCCCGTGGGCGAGATGTTCCTCAACGGACTGCGCAGCCTCGTCGTGTTCGGCAGCATCACGGTCGGCGCGTTCTTCGCGACGATCGCGCTCCCGGCCGACGTGCCGATCCTCCGCCTCGCCGTCGGCGTGGCCGCCGTGCTCGTCGGCGTCGGCCTGTGGACGCTCGTCCTCCCCGCGTTCCGCCGCCAGATCCTCGGGCTCGCCGATGCCCGCCGTCACCTCAAGCGCGCGCCGAAGGCCGCCGCCGCTCCGGTCCCCACCGACGAGCCGACCCTCGAGTCGGACCCCGCCGCTACTCCTAGTGAAAGAGACCGATGAAACTCAAGCTCGGCGTCGTGAAGTCCTGGAAGAAGGACTTCGTCACGACCACGCTCCTTCCCGCGAAGCGCGACGCGAAGGTCTTCCGGGCCGCCGTGTCGTCGCTCCCCGCCGCCCCCTCGGCGCACCTGCTGCTGGCCGCGCCGGGCAGCGGCAACATCGGCGATCAGGCCATGCTCGAGGCGTTCCTCGAGAACACCTCCGGCCCGGTCGTCATCATCGAGCGCTTCGCCGGTGATGTCGTCGTCCCCGCCGATCAGGCCGACCGCGTCGAGGTCGTCGTCCTGTCGCACCTCGTCTACGGAGTGGGGGAGGACCACGCAGCGGACCTCCGCCGCTTCGCCGAGCTGGTGCGCCGCGCGAGCACGTTCTCAGTGATCGGCGCCGACATGATGGACGGCAAGTACAGCCTCCGCGGATCCGTCCGCCGCTCCCTCCTCGCGCAGCTGGCCGCCGAGGCCGGCGTGCCGACGCGCATCCTCGGCTTCAGCTGGAACGGCAGCGCCCGCCTGGCCGCCAAGCGGAGCCTCGCCGCCGCGTCGCGCGCCGGTGCCGTCCCGATGCTGCGCGACCCGGTCTCGGCCGAGCGCGCCCGCGGCGACCGCGCGAAGGGCGTCGTCGAGGTCACGGACATCGTGTTCTCGGCCCGGACGCGGGACCGCAGCGCCCGCGACGCGCTCGACCTGCCCGTCGGCGTCCCCTACGCTCTGGTGAACGCCAGCGCGCTCGTCGCCAAGTCCGTCGACCAGGTCCCCGAGTACGAGCGGATCGTGGCCCGGCTGCGCGCCGCGGGCGTGCACGTCGTCCTCCTGCCGCACGTCTCGCGTCCGATCGGCGACGACAAGGTCGCGGTGCGCGCGGTGGCCGAGCGCGTCGGGACCGAGGGCGTCACCGTCGTCGACCGCGTGCTGTTCCCCGCCGAGATCCGCGGCCTCGCCGAGGACGCGCTGCTGGTCGTCACCGGCCGCATGCACCTGGCGATCATGTCGCTCTCGCTCGGAGTGCCCGCGATCACGCTGGCCACCCAGGGCAAGGTCGAGGGCATCATGCGCCTCATCGGCCTGCCCGAGCTCTGCGTCGAGCCCGTCCCGGGCTTCGCGGACGCGGTCCTCCCCGTGCTCGACCGGATCCTCACCGGACCGGACGGAGGCGGACTGCGCGCGACCATCGCCGCGGCGCTGCCCGAGGTCACCCGGCTCTCGGCGCTGAACACCCAGGGACTCGACTCGGAGGTCGTCAAATGAGCGCGACAGCACCGTCCACCCGTCCGAACCGGATCATGTTCGTCGTGACCTCGCTGCACGGCGGTGGGGCCGAGTTCGTCGCCCGCACCTGGATGCAGTGGCTGCTCGATCAGGGCTACCACGTCGACGTCGTCACGACCTCCTCGAAGGCCACGGACGAGTACCTCCCCGAGGGCGCCGTCCTGCACCGCATCGGCAACGGCACCGGCCACGTGGGCAAGGCGAAGATGCTCAAGGAGCTCTTCCAGCGCCGCACCCCCGACGTCGCCATCGGCCTGCAGGGCTACCCGAACATCGTGCTCCTGGCGGCCGCCGAGACCACTCCGAAGCGCTACCGGCCCAAGACGATCGTCAGCGAGCGCAACCTCGTCTCGCTGGGGATCCCCGGGTTCTCAAAGGTGCAGAAGGTGCAGCTGGGTCTCGCGAAGACCCTGTACCGCCGTGCCGACCACGTGATCGCGATCTCGCACCCCGTGGCGGGCGAGCTCGTCGCCGGCTTCGGCGTCTCGGGCGAGCGCTGCACCGTGGTGCCGAACCCCGCGACCGCCAAGGTCGACCTCACGCAGCGCGTGCACCGCGTACCGGGCGCGGCGAACGGCCTGCAGATCGTGCTGCCCTGCCGCCTCGTCGTGCAGAAGCGGCCCGAGCTGGCGATCCGCGCGGCCGAGGAGCTCGGCCGCCGCGGCGTGGACGTCCGCGTCGTCTCGTTCGGCGGCGGGCCGCTGCTCGACAGCATGCGTTCCGAGGCGACCCAGCGGCAGGTCGTCTTCGAGGACATGGGCTGGGTCGAGGACTGGTTCACCCACTTCGACGAGAACGCGGTCGTGCTGCTCCCGTCGCTGCGCGAGGGCTTCGGCAACGTGCTCGTGGAGGCCGCGGCCGCCGGAGTGCCGTCGGTGGCCGTCTCGGGCGCCCTCGGCGTCGCCGACGCGATCGTCCCGGGTCTCACCGGCGAGCTGTCGCTGACGGCCTCCGCCTCCGACCTCGCCGACGCCCTCCTCCGAGCGAGCGAGCTCGAGGTCACCGGAGTCGAGCGCTGGCTCGACCGCTTCTCGCTCGAGTCCAGCGGTCGCGCGCTCGAGATCGTGCTCGCGCGAGTGATGGCGCAGCCGTGACCTCCGCCCAGGCGCTCGTCTCGATCGTGCTGCCCTGCCACCAGGAGGAGGAGCACCTCGCCTCGGCGCTGGAGCGGCTGCTCCGGCAGACCCACGACCGGATCGAGATCCTGGTCGTCGACGACGCCTCGACGGACCGGACGGGCGAGATCGCCCGAGGTGCAGCGGAGAGCGACGAGCGCGTGCGCCCGCTGACCCAGGAGGTCAACGCCGGAGTCGCCGCCGCTCGCGAGCGCGGCGTCGGCGAGGCCCGCGGCGAGTGGATCTGGATGGTCGACGCCGACGACGTCTGGCCGGACGACGCCGTCGAAATCCTGCTGGCCGCGGCGCTGTCGACGAGGGCCGACGTCGTCGTGGGAGGCGCCGTCACGGTCGAGCCGGGAGGCACGACTCCGATCGGAGGTCTCCGCGGACCCGTGGCGCTGAGCGGCCGGGGCGCGTTCGACGCGCTCCTCGTGGGCGAGCTGACCGGGCACCTCTGGAACAAGCTGTTCCGCCGGACCCTGTTCGACGGCATCGACTTCACGAGGATCCGGCAGCACTCCGACCAGGCGCAGGTGGCCCAGCTCCTCGCGGCGGCCGACGAGGTCGCCGTCATCCCGGACCGGGTGTACGAGTACCACCTCCGCTCGGGGTCGATCATCCGGTCGGGTGCGAAGCGGGCCGACTCGCTCGCGGCGCTCGCTCGGGTCGTCGAGAAGACGGCCGAGGGCCTGGATCCCCGCCTCACGGGCTCGCCGGAGTTCGCGTACTACCAGGCGCGGTTCAACCTGCTGTCCCGCTTCAAGGACGCCACGTCCGGGGCTCACGAGGCCGGCGAAGCGGACCGACTCTGGCGCGAGACGCACGGTGAGGCCTCGCTCCGGCACCTGATCGCGCTCGCCGGACACCGCGATGCGAAGCGCGCCGTGCTCTTCGCGCTCGCCTGGGGAGCACCCGCGCTGTACCGGCGGGCGATGGACGCGGGTCGCGCCCGACGGTGACCGTCCGGTGGCACCCTCACGAAGGGGGACGCCGCCGGAGGCTCGGCGGGATCGGTACCACGTGTCCCCCCGAATCCTTCCAAGTAGGTGTGAGTGTCGCGCCTCCCGTAGGCTGGCCGGGCTGCGACGCGTGCCGGGCCCTGCCCGGTCCTGTGGAGCGGCTGGATCCGAGGGTGGTCCGAGAAGTGCAAAGGGGGGTGGAGATGGTCAAGATGATGAAGGCGCCGGCCAATGCTCGGCGCGAATGGGTCGACTTCGCCAAGGGCGCAGCGATCCTGTTGGTCGTGTACTACCACACTTCGCTGTACCTGGGCGACATCGGCGTGGAGAACACGCTCGGCCGGATCAAGGTCGTCTTCGAGCTCTTCCCGATGCCGGTCTTCTTCCTCGTCTCGGGGCTCTTCGGGAGCCGGATCCCCACATGGTCCTTCCGCGACCTCTGGCGCCGCAGGCTCTACCCGCTGCTCTGGCTGTACGTCATCTGGTCCGTGCTGCGCATGGTCTTCTACCTGGTCGTCCCGCTCGCCAACGGCGGACTGGGCGAGCTGCCGGCGACGGACCCGCTCAACCTGCTCCTCCTCTTCTTCTGGCCCAGCAGCAGCTACTGGTTCATCTACGGCCTCTTCCTGTTCACCCTGGGGGCCTGGCTCCTGCGTAGGGTCGATCACCGGGTGCAGGTCGCCTTCGCGGCGATCCTCGGCACGCTGTTCACCACCGGTCTGATCAACACGACCAACGTCGGCTGGAACCGCATCGGCGCCCTGTTCGTCTTCTTCCTGGTGGGAACCCTCTACTCGAAGAAGATCATCGACTTCGTCGAGCAGAAGGGCGCGAAGGCCTACCTCATCGTGACGCCGGTCTTTCTCGTGCTCAGCGCCGTGCTGTTCGTCTTCCCCGTCCGCTGGGTGCCGTTCCTGGTGCTCGCGGCGCAGATGGCGGCCGTCGCGATGGGCATCCTGGTGGCCCGCTCGCTGTCCCGCGTGCGGTTCCTGCACTTCGTCACCACGTGCGGCGAACGGAGCCTGCACATCTACCTGCTGCACCTCTACGTGATCGTGGCGAGCATCACGTTCCTCCGCTTCGCCCTCCCCGAGGACCGCTCGCGCCTCGCCGGGCTCGAAGTCCCCCTCCTGCTCGTCGTCCTGGTCCTGGCCGTCGTGATCTCCCTCTTCGTCACCCGGTACCTCTCGAAGATCCGCTGGATCTACGTGCCGCCCGCGATCCTCGGCGGCCCCGGAGCCAAGCGCAAGCCGCGCCCGGGCACGCCCGCCGTCAGCCCCGAAGCCCGCGCGACCGATTCCGTGAGCACACCGGACATCGGCTCCCGCACACCTCCCTCCCCCCGATCCACGAAGGCGGACACCGAAGAGTGACGAAGGCAACCACGTACCGCAGAGCCGGACTCCTGGCGATGGCCCTGGCCGCCGCCGCGACGCTGGCAGGCTGCACGGCGAGTCCCGGCCCGGTCTCCACCCCGGTCGGCTACACGACCGAGAAGGCCATCGAGTACCGCTCGATCGACGGCGCGTCGCTGAAGGCGGACGCCTGCCTCCCGACCGGCGAGACCGGGTCGCTCCCGGCCCTGGTGCTGATGCACGGCGGCGGGTTCGTCGAGGGCGCCCGGAACGAGGGCGGCATGTCCGAGCTCTGCGCCTACTACGCGCAGCGCGGCTACGCGTCCTTCACCATCGACTACCGCCTCCTGCCCGAGAGCCTCTACCCGGGGCAGATCGAGGACGCGCAGGCGGCCGTGGAGTGGCTCCGCGACCCGGAGCAGGTCGAGCGCTTCGGCATCGACCCCGCCCGCATCGGGGCGATGGGCAGTTCCGCCGGCGCCATCATCGCCGCGTCCCTCGGCACCGCGGGCGAGGGCCCGCTGAGCGAGGGCTCCCGGGTCAAGACGGTCGTCGCCTTCTCGGCGGTCGCCGACATGACCGAAGCGGGCCTCACCCTCGGCGATCCCGCCCCCGAGGCGGAGCAGCAGATCGTCTCGTACCTGGGGTGCGAGTCCGTCAGCGAGTCCTGCCCCCAGGCGATCCCCGCGTCGCCGATCACCGCGGTCGACGCGAGCGATGCGCCCCAGATCTGGCTCACGTCCGAGGACGAGCTCGTCCCCGTCGAGCAGGCCGAAGCGATGCAGGCGGCGCTGCAGGGCGTCGGAGTGGCGGCCGAGGTCGGCATCGACGGCGAGCAGCACCACGGTCTGCAGAACAACACGCCGAACAACAAGAAGGCGATCCTCGCCTTCCTGCAGGCGAATCTCTGATCCGCAGCCCCTCGCTGCACCTTCTCCGATGAGCCGCGGAACCCGGCTGAAACATCACGACGCTAGAGTCGGCTGCCGAGCACCCACGGTGCCGATCACGAAAGGGACACCAGAATCATGACCTTGAACGGACTTGTCGCCGGCATCTGGCGCAGATGGATCGTGATCGTCGTCTTCACGCTGATCGGAATCATCGGCGCCCTCATCGTCAACTCGGTCGTGCTCCCTCAGTACCGGGCGGAGGCCCGCGTCTACGTGGCGGTCTCGACCACGGGGGCCCTCTCGACCAGTGACCGGGTGGCCGCGAACAGCGCCGCAGCGCAGGCGACGGTCACCTTCGTCGCCCTCGGCACCTCCGACACGGTGCTGCAGGGCGTGATCGACAGCCTCGGGCTCGACGAGACGATCGAGGACCTCGCCTCGCGCGTCGAGGTCACCTCGGAGCTCGAGTCGGTCGTGATCACCATCGCAGCGACGGACCCGAACGCCGAGCAGGCGGCGGTCATCGCGAACGCCCTCGCGGCGCAGCTCGACGCCTCTGTGCAGGGCACCGAGACGCCGGCGGTCACGGCTCAGCCCGTTCCGGTCATCCAGCTCGAGGTGCTCAGCCAGGCGATTCCTCCGGTCATCCCGGTGACGGGAGGCCCGATCGTCCTGCTGATCCTCGGCCTGCTCGCGGGCGCCGTGATCGGCGTCGGTGTCGCGATCGTGCTGACCGCGCTCGACCGCCGCATCCGCGACGGGGACGACGTGCGCACCGCCCTCGAGCGCCCGCTCCTCGGAGTCGTGCCGTCGAAGGTCGCCAAGCTCGGCGAACTCCTCGCCTCGGACCGCATCCCGGCCCGGTACTCCGCCGTCGCGTTCGAGCTGTCCTCGATCGGCCGCGCCCGCTCGGTCAGCTCCTTCGCGCTGGCTCCCGCCACCTCGAGCACGCCGCACATCACGAGCGCCGTGCTCCTCGCCAAGGCGATCGCCGCCGTCGGCTCCTCGGTCATCCTGGTCGACGCCACCTCCGACGGATCAGCACTCGCCGACGCCGCCGCGGGCCGCCCCGGACTGCGCGACGTCGCGTCCGGCACCGCCTCGCTCGACGCCGCCGTGGTCCGTCGCCAGGACGACGGCATGGACCTCCTGCCCGCCGGTGGCCGCAACGCCGCCGCCGCAGGTCGTCCCGAGGCCCTGCGCGCGGTCATCCGCGAGCTCGAGCAGGTCTACGACATCGTGCTCCTGATCACCGGAGTGGTCGGCTCGACCGAGGAGTCCATCGCGTTCCGCGGGCTGGCCGATGCGGCCGTGCTCGTCCTCGTCGAGGGCAAGGTCGAGGGCCGTCAGGCCGCCGCCGACACCCACTGGATCGAGACCGCCGGCACCCCGGTCGTCGGCGCGCTCGTCGTGGCCCGCCGCCGCCTGCAGAAGGCGCCCGCGATCGTCTGATCGACCCCTCCTGAAGCGCGTGCCGCCCGACTCCCGTCGGGCGGCACGCGCTTTCGTCGTCTGCACCCCTCTCGCCGGTCGGGTGGCCCCTCAGGCTCCGGGCGGCGGTGGATCTCGATACGCCCGCTGCGCGGGCTGCTCGATCAGCAGGGGTGGCCTCTTCTGCTGGTCGGGTGGCCCCGCCTGCTCCAGGTGGTGGTGGATCTCGATACGCCCGCTGCTCGGGCTACTCGATCAGCGGGGGTGGGGGGTTTCCTCTGCTGGTCGAGTAGCCCCGGAGGGGCGTATCGAGACCGACCGTCTCCGGGCGGTGGCCTGCTCGATCAGCAGGAGTAAGGGCCTCGAGCGACCAGCCCCGCGACGACAGCGCCGCCCCCGTCAGGTCGACGCGGGCGGCGCGGGTGCTCGGGCCGGCGCGGGGCCGGTCAGTGCGTCACGGGGTGCAGGGCTGCGTTCCGACGGGGTCTGCGCCGGAGTTGGAGCAGCTGAGCGTGTTGCCCTCGGTGGTCCACTTCGACGGCTGGTGCAGGTACACCGGCGCCGACGTCGTGCCGACGGCGAGGTTGCCGTCGATCGAGTTGTCGTTGCCCGAGCCGTCGGCGTGCGTGATGACCTGGTAGCCGTACGTCGCGCCTCCGGTGGCCGTGTTGCCGCTGACCCGCCACTCGTTGCCCGACACGAGGACGAGCGAGGCGGTGTTGGAGTCGAGGCGCGACCCGGCCGAGACCGTGTTGCCGAGGATCGACCCGTCGAGGGTGCCCTCCTTCGCCTCGATCGCCTCGGCTCCGGTGTCGCTGATCGTGTTGTCGATGATCGAGATCCGGGCGGAGCTGTCGGGGTCGCAGTCGTTGTACTTGCACCAGTTGCGGCCGGAGGTGCCGATGTAGACGCCCTCGCCGAACTTGGCGGTCACCAGTCCTGTGCGGCGGATGGTCGTCCCGGTGACCAGGGAGTCGGTCGTCTGGCTGCGCAGGTGCACCGCCTCGTAGCCGATGCCCGTGACCGTCAGCCCGGCGATGGTCACGCCTGCGCCCTCGAGCACCTGGACGCCCTGGAAGGAGTCGCGCACGGTGAATCCGGTGAGGTGGACGTCCTCGACGTCGTTGAGCATCAGCGCGGTCCCGGAGGAGATCGTGCCGGAGGTCACGACGGCGTCGGAGGAGCCGCAGATCCAGACGTCCTTCTTCTTCCGCAGCGCGAACTCGCCGGTGTACTCGCCGTCGGCGAGGCGGATCACGTCGCCGGAGCGCGCGGAGCGGAGCGCCGAGTCCAGTTCGCCGGAGTCGGACACCGTCGTCGTGGGAGCGGGGCAGTCGAAGGCGGCGTCCACGGCGGCGCGCTGCGAGCGCAGCGCGTCCGTCGTCGAGGCGGCCTCGTTCAGGCGGGCGCGGCGTCCGGAGTCGTCGACCCCCTCGACCCAGTAGCGGTAGTCCTCGTCGGCGGAAGCGTCCTCGTCGCGGTAGAGGCGCACGGGGTCGGACACGGAGGCGAGCTTCTGCTCGTCGGAGCCGTCGGCCTTCGAGCGGAAGACGTCGTAGGACTCGGCGTCGGAGGAGAGCGGGGCGTTCCACGCGACCGCGTAGCCGTCCGTCAGGGGAGCGAGCGTCACTCCGCCGACCGCGAGACCGTCGGCCGAGAGCACGAACGCGTCCACGATCAGGTTCTTCCCCGACGACTTCGGGTTCTTCTTCCCGGTGAACGAGACGGTCACCGTGTGGCGGCCCTGGTCGAGGCCGCTCTTCTCGAAGACGGGCACCTGGTACTCGGCACTCGGGCTGTAGCGGTCCACGGCTGTCGCCGGTCCTCCGTCGATCGAGACGTTCGCGATGCCGGAGGAGGAGGTCGTGCGGCTGAGCCAGCGGAAGGACGTGCCGATGAAGTCGAACGAGACGGAGCCCGCCGAGGTCAGGTACTTCATCGATCCTCCGCTGTCGCCGCCCTTCAGGTTCTTCCAGCGTCCCTTCCACACGAGGACGGGGTCGGTCTCCTCGGCGACGAGCGGAGCGGTCGCGGACGGGGTCAGCGCCGGTCGGGCGGGCGTCGACGGGTCGCTCGTCGGGACCTCCGGCTCGTCGGTCGGTGCGTCCGAGGGGGTCGGCTCGGGAGTCGATCCGTCGCCGCGGACGATGTCGAACGCATCGATGACGAGGTTCTTGTCCTTCGAGGCCGCGGCCCGCGTGCCGGTGTACGAGATCGTCACCGTGTGCTGCGCGTCCGGCAGGCCGCTCCGCGAGAAGACCGGCACCTTGTACTTCGCGGTGGGGCTGTAGCGGTCGACCGAGGCGATGTCGTCGCCGTCGAGCGAGACGGAGGCGATGCCCGCGTAGGAGGTGGTGCGGCTGATCCAGGTGAACCCGGTGCCGCGGAACGTCAGCGTGACCGATCCCGCGCGGTTGAGGAAGCGGATGCCTCCGGCGCTGTCACCGCCCGACATGGTGCGCCAGGGGCCGTCGTACACGAGGGCGGGGTCGCCCTCCTGCACGCGGACGGTGTTCCCGGCGCCGGGGTCCAGCGTGTCCGCCGAGGCGGCCTGGGAGACCAGGGGGGTGGCGAGCAGGGCGAGTGCCGCGACGAGGGCCCCGACGACGACGCCGCGGCGACGGCGCGCGGGGCGGCTCCGCTCGCGGGGGAGGGTGTGCGGTGAGGGGTTCACGAGTGGCTCCGGGGGCTCAAAGGGGCTCAGGGGGCGTGCGGGGGACGTGGGGTGGAAGCGGGACGAGCCCTGATGCGGGCTCCCCGGCTGCCCTCGACGCCGATTCGCGGCGCCGCTGTCCGCAGGGACGGGCAGACGTGGGATCGCTGCGATCCGGGCGGGCGGGGACCGGCCGGGGCTCGACGGCGAGAGGATGCGGTGACGGACGAGGAGGGGGATCCGGGCTTCGGGGTGGGGCCGCGGGAACGCCTCCACCCTACCCGTGCCCGCTGTCCCACTCCTTGGGGGTACGAGCCGATACAGTCCGACGTGACGGAGAATTCATCTCCCCGATTCATCGGCGAAACATGCACTGAGATAACGTCATGAGACCCGTGCGCCGGATTCCCGGGATCATCGGCGCCGGTGGGTCGATCGAGCGCGACGGGGATCAGGAGGGGTGGCGATGGACGGAGTCTCGACCGGAACCGCATCGACGGACGCCCCCGTCCCGACCGGGCGTCGGGCCAAGCGCGTCGTCCGGACCGTCCCGCGCTGGTGGTTCCTGCTGCGGCGGGCCCTGCTCGTGCCCCTGCTGGCACTCGCCCTGCTCGGCGCGGGGATCCCGCTCTACGTGACTCCGCCCATCGAGCGGATCCCCGAGCACGCCGACGCCGTCTTCGTCCTCGGCCCCTCCACCCGGGCGCGCGTGGAGTACGCGCGCCGCATCATCGAGTCGGGTGTCACCGACGTGATGGTGCTGTCCGTCGGTCCGACGGAGATGCAGGCCGACTACGAGGACAAGACGTACAAGAAGTGCAACGAGGAGGGCGGCGACGTCCTCTGCTACGCGGCCGAACCGCTGACCACCCAGGGCGAGGCGCGGCAGCTCGAGCGGATGGCCGAGGAGTACGGCTGGGACTCGGTGATCGTGATGACGAACGAGCCGCACATCGTCCGCGCGCGGATGATCATGGAGCGCTGCTACTCGGGCGAGATCTCGATGATCCCCTCGAACGAGCCCATGGGGTTCGACTACCTGATCGGCCAGTACTTCTACCAGACCGGCGGGTTCCTGAAGGCGTTCTTCGTCACGAACACCTGCTGAGCGCTGCGATAGTGTTCTTGCGCGTCGCGCCGAGGTGCCTCGCGAGGACGTCCGGAGCACTTCCGGGGAACGCCCGGCCGGCGGATCGCCCCGCCCGGGCGACGCGACAGACCCCGACCCGCACCCGAAAGGCCCGCCTGTGATGCAAGCACGCTCGATCTTCGCCGTCGGACGAGGACAGTACGAGAACATCGGCGACATCATCCTGCGGCGCCAGCTCCTCGACTGGCTGCGCGAGGCCGGGCCGATGCACGTCTACGTCGGGCACTCGCCGTGGGGCTACGACGACGGTCTGCGCCTGGGCCCGGACGACACGGTCTACCGCTCGCTGGTGCGCTGGTACGCGGCCCTCGCCCGCGAGGCGCTCGCCGGTCGTGCGCACTCGGTCTTCAAGCCGGGCGAGATCCAGCTGACGCTGATCGGCATGAAGGAGCACCTGGTCATGCTCCCCGGGATCGCCCTCGTGCGCCTGGGCGGCGGCAAGGTCATCCGAGCCGGAGTCGGCACGAGGAACTTCGCCCCGCTGCCGCGCGCGATCATGTGGCCCTCGATGGCCCTCTCGAGCTACACCCGCTGGCGCGACGACCGCACCGCCTCGTACATGCGGGTGGGAGCGGCGATGCCGGACCTCGGCTACGGCGAGGGCGCGACGGACGACGAGATCCGCTCGTTCCTGCAGGAGCCGGAGGATGCGCGCCGCATCCTCGTCCTCTCCCTCCGCGAGGACCACGAGGTCGACGCGCGTCCCTACCCCCGCAAGGAGTGGCTGGACGCCATCGCCGCGTACGCGCAGCGCGAGGACCTCGACATCCACGTGGTCACGCAGGTCGCGGTCGACTCCGACCGGTCGCGCCGCCTCGCCGCCGACCTCGGCGCCGAGCTCCTGGACTGGGACCCGAGCGACACCCACGACCAGCACGAGGTGAAGCTCCGCGAGCTCTACCGCCGCACGCGCATCGCCCTGAGCGACCGCCTGCACGTCATCATCATGGCGTTCACCGAGGGCGCGGTCCCCGTCAGCCTGCAGATGGACTCCTCGACCAAAGCGTCCCGCCACTTCGAGACGATCGGCGTCGACGGCGTCACCCTCGACATGTCGAAGGCCCGGCCCGAGGACGCGGTCGAGTTCCTCGGCGCCGTCGCCGGACGCCGTCGCGAGCTGCTCGAGGCGCTGCTGGAGGCGCGCGGTCGCCTCCGCGGCGTGCGCGACGACATCCAGTCGCTCCTCCGCACGCCCAGCCGGGGGAGCCGCACCCGCGGTGCCGCCGCGAAGCGCCCGGTCTACCACGTGGGCCGCAGCGGCGAGGTGCCCGGGGGCATGACCCAGGTGGTCAACGGCTACCTGTCCTGGCCCTTCGAGCGCTCCGAGGTCGGAGTGATCTCGTCGCGCACCGCTCCCGGTGAGCACGTGGCGGGGGCCCGCCTGGCGGCATCGGCCGCCGCGCGGATCGTGGCGCTGGCCCGGCGCGAGCCGCAGGCCGTCGTCGTCGTGCACCTCTCGGAGCGGGGCTCGTTCCTGCGCGAGGGATCGCTCCTGCGCCTCGCGCACCGCCTGGGCCTGCGCACCGTCGCCCACCTGCACGGCAGCGAGTTCGCCGCGTTCACCCGGGCGCACCCGTCGCTGGTGAAGAACGTGCTGCGGAGCGCGGACGAGGTCATCTCGCTCTCGGCGGAGACGTCCGAGATCTGCCGGCGCTACGCGCCCGCCGACCGCGTGCACCTCGTGCCGAACGCGATCGAGAAGGGGACGCCGTCGGCCAAGACCGACACGGTCGTCTTCGGAGGGGTCGTCAGCCGGCGCAAGGGCGTCGACGTTCTGCAGAAGGCCTGGGCCGATCTCGCGAAGGGCGACACGTGGCGCCTGCTCGTAGCAGGTCCGATCCGCGAGGAGGAGATCGTCGACCGGAGCATCCCCGGCATCGAGTTCCTCGGCTCGCTCGAGCACGACCGCCTGCTCGACCTGCTCGACGAGGCGGCGATCGCGGTGCTGCCCTCGCGCGACGAGGCCATGCCCATGTTCATCCTCGAGGCGATGGCGCGCGACGCCGCCGTCGTCTCGACCGCCGTCGGCGGGATCCCGGAGGTGCTGTCGGAGGGTGTCGGCTCGGTCGTGCCCGCGGGCGACGCCGAGGCCCTCGCCTCCGCGCTGCGCGAGCTGATCGACGACGCCGAGGCGCGGGCGCAGATGGTCGAGCGGGCCGCGCGCCGGTTCGACGAGCGTTTCTCGGCGACCGCGGTCTTCCCGCGGGTCGAGGACGTCTGGCTCGGCACCGTCGCGCGCTGACCCTGCGGGGTGCGCGGTCGGGCTCGACCGCGCACCCGCGGGGACCGGGAACTCGCCGGGGATAAGGCTGGGGAAGAGGCGCCGGGCGCTCGTGCGCCGGGCGGGGGCGTAAAATCGTCGTGCCTGCGGGATCCGGCGGGTCCGCCCGCGGCCGACGCCTGCACCGGACCGCATCCCGCCGCACCGTGAGGCGGATCGCCCCGCATCCTCCGCCGACCGCACCACCAGAGAGGCTCGATCGTGGCCGAAGCCGCCGACACCGCCCGGACGACGAGCCGCACCTGGCTCCTCCCGCTGGGCCGCGCGATCGTCGCCGCCGTCGCCGGATGCACGGTCACGTTCTCGCCCGACCACAGCCCCGTCCTGGGCCTCGCCGTCTTCGCGGGCTTCGCGCTGCTCACGGGCGCGCTGTCGCTCCTCCTGGCCCTGCGCACCCTCACCGGCCCGGGTCGCGCGCCCGCGCTCGTGTCGGCCGGAGTGACGCTGCTCGCGGGAGTGCTCGCGCTGGTCGCGCTGCCGGTCCCGTCGCTGATGCTCTTCATCGCCCTCGTCTCGGGCTGGGGCCTCGTCGCGGGCACCTTCGAGCTGGTCTCCGGGCGCCGCCGCAGCGGACTCGCCGCGCGCGACTCCGTCGTCGTCGGAGCCGGGACGCTCCTGCTCGGAGCGGCCTTCGCGCTCCTCCCGCCCCACCCCGTCGTCTCGGTGGGGCTCCTCGGCGCCTACGCCGTGATGGTCGCCGTCTACCTCGGGATCGCCGCGTTCTCGCTCAAGTGGGCGGGCGCCTCCGACGCCGTCGCGCCCTCCACCCCGACCACCGGAGGAGACCGATGACCGCCGAAGGCCCCACCCCCGACTCCGGCTCGACCCCGGGCGCCGACGACGAGCACTTCACGCCCCGCACGTTCCAGCCCGCCCGCAAGGACCGGCTGCGGCCGCTCGAGCTGATCGGCTTCTCGGCCGTCATGGCGCTCTTCGTCGGCGGCGTGGTGCTGCTGTCGACCCGCGAGATCGTGGTCGCGCTGATCTCGTTCGGAGTGACGTTCATCGTGGTGCTCGTCGCGATCGCGATGTTCTCGCTCACCTTCAAGCCCGACGGCGCCGAGATCGCCGACATCGACGAGCAGGACCGCGGGCACGGGGCCTGATCCTCGTCGCGGTCCCGTGACCGCACGAGCACCTCGTGATCGCGGCGGTGTCGGAGGTGCGCGTTAGCGTGCCGCCGTGGCTGAGCAGATCGGACGATGGTGGCGGCGCCGGCGCTTCTCGCGCGGCGTCGAGGTGCCGTACGCGGTGGGCACCTACCGGGAGGCGTGGCGGTCGTACCCGGTGCTCGTGCGCCAGTACCGGCCCGAGTACAACGAGGGCATCGTCCTGAGCCAGATCCCGCCGGCCGCCGACGTCTACCTCTGCTGGCTCTGCGACACGGGTCACCTGTTCGTGGCGACGCCCGAGGAGCAGCGGATGCGGCCGGGGCGCGAGCGACGGCGCTCGTCGTGGTGCCCGGACTGCGCCGAGGCGGCGGCTCCCCGAGCGCCGCGGGCGGCGCCGATGCGGGTGGACGTGGGGGAGCCGATGGTGGTGGCGCTCGCCCGGGCGGCGTCGGCGGGGCGCACTGCGTCACCTGCTGCCTCTGCGGCTGCTGCTCCCGTGCGCGCTGTCGCCCCGCGCCCCTCCTCCCGTCGCCCTCCGCGGCTCTGCTCGAAGACGCCGGATCTGCCTGTCGGCGAGCCGTTCGCGAGCCGCTGCGCTCCTCCGCCCGCCTCAGCCGTCGAGGCGCGGCTGCGGGCGCTGCTCGCGGAGCGCCTGCAGTTCGAGCCGGGGCTCACGGCGGTGCGGCTCAGGCAGCCGTTCTTCGACCACCTCGAGGCGTGGCCCGACGTGGTGCTCGCCGAGCTGCGCGTCGCGATCGAGTACGACTCGACGGGTCGGCACGGGCTCGAGCACGTCGGGAAGCGCGAAGAGGCCGACCGGCGGAAGGACCGTGCGGTGAGAGCGGCCGGCTGGGAAGTGCTGCGCGTGCGGACGGGGAGGCTCGCTCCGCTCGGTCCGTTCGATCTGACCGCGTCGGCCGTCTCGCCGGCCCTCGCGGACCGGGTCCTCGAGCGGCTGCGCGAGATCCGCGGCCCGCTGCTCGTGGACGCGTGGTGCCGCTGACTCCGGTGCTCGTCAGGTGCGCAGCGCCAGGGCCTCGCTGACCCAGCGGCGGTGAGTCGCCCACGGATCGGGCTCGCCCGCCCGCACCGTCTCGACGTGACGGTCGAGTGCGGGGCTCCGCGCGAACCACTCCGTGCGCTCGAGGCGCTCGGCCGCGAACTGCGCGTGCCGGTGCTGCTCGAGCGATCGACCGCCGCGCTCGAAGGCCAGCAGCTCCTCGTGCCGCAGCCGGTGCAGCCGCTGGCGAGGGTTCGCGCTCGTGCCGATCTTCAGCCGGTCGCCGAAGCGGATGTAGTACACCACCTCGACGCGCGGCGGCCCGAGCTCGCCGTCGGGCACCTCGCCGTGCCGCCACTCGCACGCGGCGCAGAGCCAGGCCGACGGCAGGCGGACGCCGAGCCGGGATCCGCAGACGGGGCACGGCGACGGCAGCGCGTCGACGACTCCGTCCTCGCGGGCGACCCAGTCGTGGGCGAGGCCGAGGTGCGCCGCGCACAGCGCGACGGGTGCGCCCGCCTCGGTCGGCAGAGCGCACCCGTCGATGCTGCAGGCGGTGACGGCGGCGGTGCGGCGGCGGGGCATGCCCCGACGCTACGCACGACCGCCGACACCGGCGCCTCCGTCAGTTCAGGCGGTCGACCAGGGCCGAGGCGGCGCCCGTGTAGCCCGCGGGGGTCAGCGCCAGCAGACGCGCCTTCGCGGACCCGCCGATGTCGAGACCGTCGACGAAGGCCGCGAGGTCCTCGGCGCCGAGGCGCTTGCCGCGGGTGAGGTCCTTGAGCATCGCGTAGGGGTCGGTGATCGAGGAGCGCCCGGCGGTCACCTCCGCGCGGATCACGGTCTGGATCGCCTCGGCGAGCACCTCCCAGTTGGTGTCGAGGTCGGCCGCGAGCGCGCGCGGGTCGAGGTCGATCTCGAGCAGGCCGCGCGCGATGTTGTCGAGGGCGAGCAGGGAATGGCCGAAGGCGACTCCGATGTTGCGCTGCGTCGTCGAGTCGGTCAGGTCGCGCTGCAGCCGGGAGGTGACGAGGGTCTGCGCGAGGGAGTCGAGCAGTGCGCTCGAGAGCTCGAGGTTGGCCTCGGCGTTCTCGAACCGGATCGGGTTGATCTTGTGCGGCATGGTCGACGAGCCCGTCGCTCCGGCCTGCGGGATCTGCCGGAAGTAGCCGAGCGAGATGTAGGTCCAGATGTCCGTGCAGATGTTGTGCAGGATCCGGTTGGCGTGCGCGGCCTTGCCGTAGAGCTCGGCCTGCCAGTCGTGCGACTCGATCTGGGTGGTCAGCGGGTTGAAGTCGAGACCGAGCGAGGTGACGAACTCCTCGGCGAGACCGGCCCAGTCGACGTCGGGATCGGCGGCGAGGTGCGCGGCGAACGTGCCGGTCGCTCCGCTGAACTTGCCCAGGTACTCCGTGGCGTCGATCTGCGCGAGGACGCGCTCGAGGCGGTACGCGTAGACCGCGAACTCCTTGCCCATCGTGGTCGGCGTCGCCGGCTGGCCGTGCGTGCGGCTGAGCATGGACTCGTCGCGGTAGCGCACCGCCAGCTCGCGGAGGGAGTCGACGACCGAGCGGAGCTTGGGCTGCCAGATCTCGCCGACGGCCTGGCGCACGACGATCGCGTAGGAGAGGTTGTTGATGTCCTCGCTGGTGGCGGCGAAGTGGGTGAGCTCGGCGATGCGGCCCAGGCCCAGGTCGGCCAGCCAGTGACGGACGAGGTACTCCACGGCCTTCACGTCGTGGCGGGTGGTCGCCTCGAGGGTCGCGAGCTCGTCGATCTCGGCCTGGCCGAAGTCGCGGGCGCGACGGCGCAGCTCCTCGGCCGTGGCGGCGTCGACGGGCTCGGAGCCGAACAGCCGTCGGTCGGTCAGGGCGAGCAGCCACTCGACCTCGACGTGCACCCGCGCCCGGTTCAGGCCCGCCTCCGAGAGGTACTCGCCGAGCGAGGAGACGGCGGAGCTGTAGCGGCCGTCGAGCGGGCTGAGCGGCTGGAGGGGGAGCGTCATGCGGTGGTGCCTTCCGGTTCTCGGGGGGAGTCGGTGAGGGACGCGCGGTTGCCGCGCAGTCCGGGTTCGATCTGGGCGAAGAGCGACTCGCAGGCCCGCTCGATGAGCGCGAGCACGGAGTCGAACGCCGCCGCATCGGAATAGTAGGGGTCGGGCACGTCGCCCTGCGGGGAGAGGCCCGGCTCGAAGGCGAGCAGTCGGCGGACCTTCTGGCGGTCGACGTCCGTCCGCGCCCAGGAGCGCAGGGCGCGCTCGTGACCATGGTCGAGGGCGACGACCAGGTCGAACTCCCCGAACCGCGAGGGATCGAAGAGCTGGGCGCGGTGGCGGGCGCCGTCCAGGCCCCGTCGCTCGAGGGCGTCGAGCGCGCGGTGGTCGGCCTGCTCGCCGAGATGCCACTCGCCGGTGCCGGCCGACGTGATCTCGATGACCGAGCCGAGGCCTGCCCGCTCGGCCAGCGAGCGCAGGACGACCTCGGCCATCGGCGATCGGCAGATGTTGCCGGTGCAGACGAAGCACACGGCGAAGGCCGAGGGCGCGAGGGGGCGGGGGGTCACCCGCTCATTCTGGTGCACGAGGGCTCCCTCACACCCGGTCGATCCGCTCCGTCCTCCCCCGAACCGACCCGGCAGTGCCCGACCGCCCGGTCGTGTGGCGATGCTGGCTCCGCGGGGGCCCGATGACGGAGGCGAGCACGGTGATCGAGCACACGGCGCACGGGGCGGGGCCGCAGCTCCGCGTCCTCGCGGAGAGGGTGGGCGAGCTGCGGGCGGAGGCGTCCGGGCTCGTCCCCGACGCCGACTGGGAGGACGCGGCGGCGAGGGGCTTCGCGGAGCGGGCGGCCCGGATCCTGGGCGATCTCGCGGTCCTCGAGGCGAGCGCGGCGATGCTCGCGGAGGGCGTGCGGTGACCGCGCGGGTCGAGACGCTCGAGCTCGACGAGCGGAAGCGGATGCTGAGCGTGCTCGGGGCGGGTCTCACCGAGTGCGCGGCCGGGGTCGACGCGGCGGCGCCGGCCGTCGCGCTCACCTCGCCGGAGCGCTCGGGCGAGCTCGGCCTCCTCGGCGCGCGGCTGCGCGTGCTCGCCCAGGAGGCGGACGTGCTGCGGGCGGCTCTGGCGAGCGCCGCTGCCGCGTACGAGCGGGCGGAGGAGCCGCCGCCGCTGCCACCCGGCTCCGCTCCCGTCGTCGCGGTGGTCGCCTTCGCGCGACGGGCGGAGGAGTCGCTCGGGCACCGCGCACCGACGGCGCTCGCGGACGCCGCGGCGCTCGTGCGGGCGACGACGGAGGTGGTGCACGATGTCGGAGCGGCGCTGCTCGCGGGCGGCGACCGGGCCGCGCTCGAGCAGGAGCGCGACGAGCTGGTGCGGGCGCTGCTGGGCGATCCGCTGGTGCTCGAGGGGATCCGCGCACTGATCTCGACGATCGGGTTGGGGACCGAGATCGGAGTACTGCTGCTGCCGCCGCCGATCGCGGCCGCACTCGGCGCCCCGCCTGACGAGCGGGTGATCGGCACCGGCGTCGGCTCGGCGTCGGGGGTGCTCGTCGTGCTCGGGACGCTGCTGGGCGCGGTGCCCCCGCCGGGTGAGCGGCGGCTCCGTCTCGAGCGGGCGGATCCTCCTGCGCCGCCCTTCGGATCGGCCGCCGCCCCGCCGCGCGGCTGGGGCGAGCTCGCGGGGCGGGTCCCGCCGAGCGACCCGGACGGGCCGCAGGTCGTGATCGAGCGCTACGGATCGGAGTGGCTCGTCGCCGTCTCGGGGACGACCGACTGGAGCGGGGATCCCGCGCAGGCCTTCGGGGCCGCCGCGAACCTGCAGGCGATGAGCGGGAGCGCCGGGACCTCGGTGCAGGGGACGCTGGCCGCGATGGAGGCGGCGGGCGTGCCTCCGGGAGCGCCCGTCACGATCGTCGCGCACTCGCAGGGCGGGCTGATCGCGGCGCGCGTCGCGCAGTCGGGGCGGTACGACGTGCACGACGTCGTCGCGTTCGGCAGCCCGATCCGGGGTCTGGATCTGCCCGACGGCACCAGGACCGTGTCGGTCGAGCACTCGGACGACCTGGTGCCGGCCCTCGCCGGATTCGGGCGGACCAGTGCGCTGGAGCCGGGCGTCGTCCGCGTGGAGCGGGGGTCCGATCCCGTCGCGACGCTGCAGGAGGGCGCCGTGCCCGCGCACGCACTCCACTCCTACATCGCGACCGCGCAGACCCTCGACAGCGACCCGCGCCTGGCGGTCGCCGGGGCGGGGCTCTTCGCCCTGTGGCGCTCGGCTCCCGACTCCCGGGTCGGCGTCCGGCTGACGACGGTGCCGGTCAGTTCTCGCGGCCCCGCAGGAACGGGCGCACGAGGAGCCCGATGAACCAGTTGACGATCGCGAGCACGAGGGCGCCGAGCACGCCCCACCAGAAGCCGTCCACCTCGAGTCCGAACCCGAACAGGCCGCTGACCCAGGCGGTCAGGAGCAGGAGCGCCCCGTTGACGAGGAACGAGATCAGTCCGAGCGTGAGCAGGTACAGCGGGAACGCGACCACGCGGATCACGCCGCCGACGACGGCGTTCACGACTCCGAAGATCACCGCCACGAGGAGGTACGTGAGGACGGCGGCGGTGGCCCCCTCCTCGTACGGAGCGACGCGCACCCCCGCCACCACGAGCGTGGTGAGCCAGATCGCGACGGCGTTGGTCAGGAGGCCGAGGAGGAGTCTGCGCATGCCTCCACTATCCCGGTCCGCGGGGCCGTCCGCGAGAGCCGGTGGGTCAGCGGGGGTCGTCGATCGACGGCGAGGGGACGGGCGGGCAGAGCGAGGGGTCGCTGCCGCAGTCGGGGATCGGATCGATCGGCGGCTGCCGGGTCGGAGTGGGCTCGGGCTCCTCCGGTGGTTCCGGTTGCACGGGGGCGGCGGCGGCTCCGGCTGCGCGGGGGGCGCCGTCGGCTGCGGCTCGACGGGCGGCTCGGTCGGAGTCGGCTCCGGGGTGGGCTGCGCGGGTGGGGGAGTGGCCGCGGGCGGCTGGGGTGCCTGCGTGGCGCGCGGCGGGACTCCGCTGCCGGGAGGCGGGATCAGCGGGTCCCGCGCGTCCAGCACGGCGCGGGCCGGAGCGGCCAGACCGCCGCGGGCGGCGACGGCCGCCTCGAGCTCCCCCATCGCGGTGCGCAGTGCGGCTCGGCGGGCGCTGGACCCGGAGCCGGAGGCGAGGGTTCCGGCGCCGAGGCCCAGCACGCGGTCAGCGACGACGAGTTCGGCGTCGACGGCGGCATCGGCCGCGGCCGTCAGCTCCTCGGTCGAGACGCCCGCGAGGGCGGCGGTGAGAGCGGGGACGGAGGCGAGGAGGTCGCCCCTGGCGCTGCCCTCGACCGAGCGGTCGGTGGCCGCGAGGAGGGCGAGCACGTCGTCGCGGACGCTCAGCGCCCGCTCCTTCGCCGCGGTGAACTCGGCCGGAGCGGTCACCTCGATCGACGTCTCGCGGGGCGTCGGAGGGGGACCGGCCGCGTCCTCCTGCGGGGTGCATGCGACGAGCGCGAGGGTCAGCAGGCCCGCCGAGACGGCGGCGACGACGCCGTGAGGCGCCCGGTGCGCACCAGGGCACCGCTCGGTTCGCCGTCGACTCCGCATGACGGCACCTTATCGGGGGACAGGGCCACGATCGGCCCCCGAAGAAGGGAGGTTGCCGCGGGCCAGGGGGTGTGTGTCCCCCCTGCCGCCTACCATGGGCGGGTGACAGACCCGTCGGCCCCTCCCGTCCGCCTCCGCCCCGAGATCCTCGCCCTCCCGGCCTACCGCCAGGGTCGAGCGGCGGCCGCCGACGCGTTCAAGCTGTCCTCGAACGAGAATCCGTTCGATCCGCTGCCCTCCGTCCTGCACGAAGTGCACGCGGTGAGCGACTTCAACCGCTACCCCGATGCGGCGGCGACCGCCCTGCGGACGGCGCTCGCCGAGGAGTACGGCGTCGGGCTCGACGAGGTGATCGTCGGGGCCGGATCCGTCGCCGTCATCGCGCAGCTCATCAGCGCGGCGGCCGGAGCGGGCGACGAGGTCGTCTACGCCTGGCGCTCGTTCGAGGCGTACCCCTCGCTCGTCACCACCGCCGGAGCGACGAGCGTGCGCGTCCCGCTGCGCGCCGACGACACGCACGACCTCGACGCGATGGCGCTGGCGATCACCGAGCGCACCCGCCTGGTGATCGTCTGCAGCCCCAACAACCCCACCGGCACGATCGCGGCCGCCGACGACGTCGAGGCGTTCCTCGAGCGGGTCCCGAGCGACGTCCTCGTCCTCCTCGACGAGGCGTACGCCGAGTTCGTCGACGACGAGCGCGCCGTCGACGGCACGGCGCTGCTCGGCCGGTACCCCAACCTGGTGATCGCCCGCACCTTCTCCAAGGCCTACGGGCTCGCGGGACTGCGCGTCGGCTACGCGATCGGCCACCCCCGGATCCTCGACGCCGCCCGGTCCACCGCGATCCCGCTCTCGGTGACCCGCTTCGCCGAGACCGCCGCCGTCGCGTCCCTCCGGCACCGCGAGGAGCTGCTCGAGCGCGTGCACCGCATCGTCGCCCTCCGCGACCGCGTGCAGCAGTCGCTCCGGGAGGCGGGCTGGACGCTGCCCGACTCGCAGGCCAACTTCCTCTGGTTCGACACGCGCGAGCAGACGGAGTGGGCCGCGGGCGTCTACGAGCGGGCCGGCGTCGTCGTCCGGGCGTTCCCGCCGGAGGGCATCCGGGTCTCGATCGGCGAGGAGGAGTCTGTCGACAAGCTCCTCTCGGCGGCGGCCGAGATTGTGGGGTCCCTCCCGCAGGGGCATCCCGCGAGGCGGATAGGTTAGTCGGGTGGTAGTCACCAGCACGGAGTCGCCGACGGTCCAGTTCCTCACCGCGGACGGGCGCTTCGCCCCGACCCCCGCGGCAGAGCAGTACGCCTCCTTCCTCGACGGGATCGGCGAGGAGCAGCACCGCTCGTTCTACCGCGAGATGGCGGTGGTCCGCCGCTTCGACAAGGAGGCCGCGAACCTCCAGCGGCAGGGTCAGCTCGGGCTCTGGGTGCCCAGCCACGGCCAGGAGGCGGCGCAGGTCGGCTCGGCCTTCGCGATGCGCCCGCAGGACCACGTGTTCCCCTCCTACCGCGAGCACGTCGTCGGCAAGATCCGCGGCATCGACCTGCTGAACGTCCTCGCGCTGCTGCGCGGCACCACGCACGGCGGCTGGGATCCCACCGATCCGGCGAACGGCAACTTCCACCTCTACACGCTCGTGCTCGGGTCGCAGGCGCTGCACTCCACCGGCTACGCGATGGGGCTGACCTTCGACGGGGCGACCGGCACCGGCGACCCCGAGAAGGACGCGGCGGTCGTCGTCTACTTCGGCGACGGCGCCTCGAGCCAGGGCGACGTCAGCGAGGCGATGGTCTTCGCCGCGAGCTACCGGACACCCCAGGTCTTCTTCCTGCAGAACAACCACTACGCGATCTCGGTGCCCGTGGCGACGCAGTCGCGCAGCCCGCTCT